>JAEZSC010000022.1 GCA_023422005.1 Bacillota bacterium
TGGAAAGTTTTTTACAGGTTATTGTTAAATCTTGCGGCCATGACGGCGTTTTTGGCTGGGCGGCTGTTTTCTGTTGTATAATAAGGAAACGATAAAACGTTCCTTTTGAGGGTGATCACATGGCAAAGGGCGCCGCGGCGGTCATAGACATCGGTTCGTCGCTGCTGACCTGCGACATCGCACAGGCCGGCCGCGAGGGGCTTTCGGAGCTGGACTATCTGGAGTTTCCCATCAACCTGGGCTATGAGTCCTTCACCCATGGGCGGGTCAGCTTTCAGACGCTGGAGGAGATCGCCCGGGTGCTTGACGGCTTCATCGCCTCCGCCCGCCAATACGGCGTGGAGGACGACGCCATTGCCGTTACAGCCACCACGGCTCTGCGGGAGGCGTCCAACGCCGCCTACATCCTGGATCAGATCCGTATCAAGTCCGGCTCGCTGGTGCAGGTGCTGGAGGACGGCCAGGAGATGGCGCTGATCTTCAAAGAGGTCATGCGCCGCATGGACGCCACCGGCGAGGATCTGCTCAAGCCCTTCATGATGGCTTACATCGGCACGGGTTCCGTTGGCATCGCCGCCGTGCGCGACGGTGCGGTGGTGTTCGCCCGCAACGTGCGCGTGGGGTCGCTCAAGCTCTCGCAGATGCTGGGCGAGTCCGGCGACCGCACGCCGCGGTTCTATCACATTCTGGAGGAATATTTAGGCGCGCTGACCGGTGTGTTGCGAGACCAGATGCAGGCCTTCCGACCGGGGCGCTTCGTTGTCTGCGGCAAGGAGATCGAGCTCATCGCCCAACTGACCCATACCGAAGAGGTTGGCGGCATGCTGACCATCGACCGCCGGGGCTTGAGCGCCCTGTATGACGAGATCAAGACGCTGACGCCGGCCCAGGTGGCGGCGCGCTTCGGGCTGCGGGCGGAACAGGGCGAGGTGCTGCTGCCTTCGCTGGCCATCTATATGACGCTGGCCGACTTCACCCAGAGCGACAAGGTGCTTTCCCCCAGCGTGGCCATGGGCGATTGGCTGCTGTATGAGCGGCTGTTCCCCAAGGAAGCCAGGGAGTGGCAGCGCCGCTTTGAGGAGGGGATCGCCGCCTCGGCCTGGGAGCTGCTGCGCCATTATCGCGGCGACGCCCGCCACGCCGCCGCCGTGGAGACCTTGAGCCTGCAGATCTTCGACAGCCTGCGCAAGGTGCACGGCTTTTCCCGGCGGGAGCGCCGGCTGCTGCAGGCGGCGGCCATTCTGCACGACATCGGCAAGTTCGTCAACAGCAAATACCACGACCTGTACTCCTGCCATCTGCTCATGGATAGCAACCTGATCGATCTGACGCGCTCGGAAACCGTGCTGGTGGCCAACATTGCCCGCTACCACAGCGGCGACGTGCCCAGCGCCGCCCACGCCGAGTGGGCAGCGCTCACTGTGCAGGAGCGCTTGACGGCCAGCAAGCTGGCGGCCATCCTGCGCATCGCCGACGCGCTGGACCGCAGCCATATGCAGAAGTTCGCTGACATAGAGATGAAACTGCAGGGAAGCGATCTCATCATCACCGGCCGCAGCGACCGCGACACCGTGCTGGAGGAGTGGACCTTTGCCTACAAGAGCGAGTTCTTCACCGAGGTGTTCGGCCTGCGCTGCCTGCTGCACAAGAAGGGGAGAGAGTAAAGGGGCTGTCTGCTGTACATACAGTGCATAGCTCATACAACAGGAAGGGATTTCGCGCCATCGGGCGCGACCAAAGGTCTCCGATCGCCCTTTGGAAACCTTCGGCACCAAATGTTTTGAATGATTATGCTAATAGGTGGCTAACACGACAGCCCCCCTCGCCGCTAGACGGGAAAGGAACGGACAATAAGTGGACGCGACGATGCTCAACCGAGAGGCCAGCTGGCTGGACTTCAACGACCGGGTGCTGGACGAGGCCTGCAACCCCGGCAACCCGCTCATGGAGCGTCTGAAGTTCCTGGCCATCACGGCCAGCAACCTGGACGAGTTCTTCATGGTGCGCATGGCCAACCTGCGCGACCGCGTGGACGGCGGCTACAAGGGTATGGACCCTTCCGGGCGCACGGCGTGGGAGCAGATGGCGCTGGCCGCCGACAAGGCCCACAAGCTCATGGCCCGCCAGTACGCAACGCTCAATGATATCCTTCGGGAGTTATCCGCCGAGGCGGTCTTCCTGTCCATGGACGAGCTCAACGCCGAGCAGGCGGAGTATCTGAGCCTGTTCTTTGACGACACCGTCTACCCGGTGCTGACGCCGCTGGCCATAGATGCCGGCCGGCCCTTCCCGGTGGTGGCCAACCGCAGCCTGAACCTGGCCGTGCGCCTGCGCCGCCTGCAGCGCGACGAGGAGGACATGCTTTATGCCGTGGTGCAGGTGCCGGCCATCCTGCCGCGGTTCATCGAGGTGCCCCGCACGGCGGACCACCGCTGCTTTGTGCTGCTGGAGAAGCTCATGTCCCAGCGCATGGCCAGCCTGTTCCCCGGTTACGAGGTGATGGCCCACTGCCCGTTCCGCATCACCCGCAACAGCGACCTGTCCATCGATGAGGCGGTGGACGACCTGCTGGATGAAATTTCCAAGTCTCTTAAGAAGCGCAAATGGGGTGACCCCGTGCGCCTGGAGCTGCAGAAGGGCCTGGGCGGCGAGCGCGCCGTGGACGAGCAGATCAAGGCCTTCCTGGTCAAAATGCTGGATGTGGACAAGCCCGATGTTTATCACGCCGACGGCCCGCTGGACCTGACGGCCTATATGAAGTTCTCTCGCCTGAGCGGCTTTGAGCACCTGCGGGACAAGCCCTGGAAGCCCCAGCGAGCTGCCGATTTTCCTGAGAATGAAGACATCTTCAAGCTGATCCGGCAAAGGGACCGCCTGGTGCATCTGCCCTATGAGAGCTTTGACGCCGTGGAGCGCTTTGCCCGGCGAGCCGCCGTGGACCCGGACGTGCTGGCCATCAAGCAGACGCTGTACCGCGTCAGCGGCAATTCGCCCATCGTGGATTCTCTCATCACCGCCGCGGAGAACGGCAAGCAGGTTACGGTGCTGGTGGAGCTCAAGGCCCGCTTTGATGAGGAGAACAACATCGGCTGGGCCCGCAAGCTGGAGCAGGCCGGCTGCCATGTGATCTACGGCCTTTCGGGCCTCAAGATCCACGCCAAGATGCTGCTGGTCGTGCGCCGCGAGGACGACGGCATCCGCCGCTATGTGCACATGGCCACCGGCAACTACAACGATTCCACGGCCAAGCTCTACACGGACATCGGCCTTTTCACGTGCCGGGAGACCGTGGGCGCCGACGCATCGGCGCTGTTCAACTATCTGACCGGCTATTCCCAACCCACGGCATGGCGCAAGCTCAAGGTGGCCCCCCGGGGCCTGCGGGATTTCTTCTACGCGATGATCGGCCGGGAGATCGAGAACGCCCGCATGGGCCGCGCCGCCCGCATCGTGGCCAAGGTCAACAGCCTCATCGACGAGGGCGTCATCCGCCGGCTGTACGAGGCCTCCGAAGCCGGTGTGAAGATCGAGCTGATCGTGCGGGGCATGTGCTGCCTGAAGGCCGGCGTGCCCGGCCTCTCCCAGAACATCTCGGTGCACAGCATCATCGGGCGCTATCTGGAGCACAGCCGCATTTTCTACTTTGAGAACGGCGGCATCCCCGAGGTGTATCTGTCTTCGGCGGACTGGATGCAGCGCAACCTGGACCGCCGCGTGGAGATCGCCTTCCCTGTGGAGAGCGAGGCGCTCAAGGACAAGCTGTGCCACATCCTGAACATCTCGCTTGCCGACAACGTCAAAGCCCGCATCATGGGCCTTGACGGCGTGTACACGATGGTGCAGCCCCGGGAAGGGGAGGCGCTCATAAACTCTCAGCAGTATTTTTACGACGAGGCGATTAAGGCGGTGCAGGAAGAGTAAAGCGTTATTCCGTCGCGTCTCCCCAGTTCAGATCTTTGGCCTTTTGATACGCCGCGCCGTCCTTTTTGGACAGCATGGCTTCTTTGATGCCCTGCGCTGTGCACAGCGAAAGCACCACGTGGCCCTTGCGCACCTGGGGGTGGCGCAGCACCCGGCCGGCCATGGGCTGCACCGGCAGCCGCGTGGCGCATACATAGCTGTATTTCTCGTCCTCATAACCCAGTTCCGCGCCCTTAAGCTGCCGGTGGGCGCGGCTGCGGGCCACCCTCTGGCTGAAGTGACACCAATCGCCCCCGGCCAGCGGGCAGGCGCGCCCGTGGGGGCACGGTGCGGCGATCAGGGCTTCTCCCTGCTCTCGTAGGATGTCCCGCGCCCGTAAAACGGCGGCGAAGCCGTCCTTTGTACCCGGCTCCACGATCAGCAGCGCGCCGGTGGTGCGCTGCCACAAGCGGCGCACCAGCTCTCCGGCTTGCGCCGGCGGCAGTTCGCCTAGCACATAGCAGGCGGTCACCAGATCGTGGGCAGAAGTGTCCCAAGGGCCGCACAGGTCGGCCTGGGTGAAGGCCGCCCGCCGCAGTGCTTCCAGCGGCGCCTGGCCGGCCAGCGCCCGGGCCAGCGCCAGCATGTCGCCGTCGCGTTCCAATGCTGTAAAATTGGCAATGCCCGGCCATTGCATCGCCGCTGCCCACAGCGCCGTGCCGGGGCCGCAGCCCGCGTCCAGCAGGCTGGCCGGCGCGAAACCCGGCAGCCGCGCGGCAACCTGAGCCATGGCGGCCCGGCACGCGGCGTACGTCGCGGGCAGGCGTGTGGCGGCATAGGCCGCCACATCCGGCGCGCCCTGCACAAAGCGCCCGCCCTTGGGCGCGCGCTCCCGGTAGCGCCGGCTCAACTCCTGGGAATGAGACGCAAGCTCGGCGGTTCTGGCGATCTCCTGATCCAGCGCGGCGCGTAAGGTCTGCGGCAGTTCCATCGGTCAGCCCTCCGCCGCCCAGGCGGCCAGCACGTGGTAGCCGCCCTCGCGGCCCAGCTCGGTCACGCGGGGGTAAAGCTCCTCCAGCCGCCGTCGGGCGCTGGGCGCGCCCTGCTTTTTCTGCAGCACGATGATCAGCGCGCCGCCAGGGCTCAAGCGCTTTGCAGCCTCCTCGAACCATGGATAGTACACGGCCTTGCCCGCCCGCACCGGCGGGTTGCACAGGATGAAGTCGAAGCGCCCCTCCACGGCGGCGAAGCCGTCGCCGGATACTGCCGTCACCTGCACGCCTAACCGCTGGGCATTTTCCCGTGCCAAGGCCACGGCGCGTTCGTTGATGTCGCACAGCACAGCTTCGATGGCCGGGTGCTTCAGTTTTGCCGCGATGCCCACAAACCCGTAGCCGCAGCCCAGGTCCAGCACGCGGCCATGGAGCGCCGGCACGCTGTCGATCAGCAGCCGGGAGCCAAAGTCCACATGGCCCCGGCAGAACACGCCGGCGTCGGTGATAAACTCATATTCTTTGCCCGCCCATGCCCACACGGCGCTGGCCCGGCGGCTGGCGCTCTTGGGGTCAGAGGTGAAGTAATGATCGCTCATGGCGCGCTCCTTTGCACGATGAAAAAATCTTTCGGCCAACGCCGAGCCTATTCATAGACGTAACGGTGCCATTCGCTGTGCAGATACGCACAGTCGCACCCTTTGCTGGCCTCTTCATAGCTGAGCGCCCTGCCGCTGCTCAGAATGGTTTGGAAGTAGCATAACCTGTTATCGATATCCCGCTCCATCTTCCGCCTGTCAGCCAGCGCGGGGCCATGGGCGGGTAAGAAGATCAGGGAGGTCATGGCCTTGAGCCGGTTCAGGGATTCCACATGTCTTGGGATTTGATTCGGGTCAGCCGATGGCAGGATGGGCCTGCCATCGTTGGAGAACATCACTTCGTCCGCAACGTGCAGGTATGTATCGTTGATTCTAATCAGTATGGTACACATGGAATGCCCTGGGAAGGGGAGGAGTGCAACGCTGTGCTGGCCGAAGTCCTTTGTATACGGCTCCCTTATCAGAAGCGATGGCACAAAGTATTGGCGATCCTTCTCGTCCGTCCACAGTTCCAGCGTGACCCCGTAATGCTCGCTTCCGTATACGGGAACCTTGGGCAGCACCCGGAGCCCCTGCATGTGGTCGTCGTGAAAATGGGACAGAATGACGCTGTCGATTTCCCATCCGCAATCCCTAATATCTTCGAGGACCTGCTGCGCCTGAAACGCATATCCGGTATCGATCAGGAGCACTTTGTTCCCATGGACCACGGCATAGATATTGTTGCCAAAGTGCTTTCCCGGCAACGGATCAAATGTGTATTGTATGATCCCCTGCGCCAGTTCGGTTTTTTGCATATCATTCCTTTCCCAGTGCCGGGTTGCCAAAACCAAGCCGACAAGCCAATTATATCCGAAGCAAGATGCTTTGTTAAGGGAAAAAGGTGTAAGCCGGCCGTCCACCAATGGCTGCCAGCCTCTGCAACAAAATGTAAAAACCCTGCCGTTCGCTTGAAAGATGATTTAAATCGGTGTATGATGGCAACATCTCCCATTCTAGAGATAGTTGGAGGTACGCCGATAGATGCGCTTGCGTGGTTTGGCAGCCGTGCTGATGTGCGCGCTGCTGTTGCTGGCCGGGTGCGGGCCGTCTCAACCGGCTGTTCCCGGCACGGTCGATTTTCCGTCAGACATTTCGGAGCCTCTTAAAATGGTCACGGACGAGCCCTTTTCCATCGCATTGCTCGTAGGCCGCTCCACGGACGGCCAGAGCAAGGCTACTCTGGATGCGACCACCCAGGTCATGGAGCATTTGCAAAGCTGCATCAATGCCCTGGGATGGCGTTTGACCATCCAGACCAAACAGTTCGATTTTGACAAAAAGCTGGTTCCCGTGCTGCAGGCGGACATGGCCGGCGGCGGCGCGGCCGATGGCTATCTGGTGGACGCCGCAACGGCGCAGACGCTGCTGAAGCTGCAGCTCACGCAGGATGTAGGGCCCGCGCTGCGCCAACGCGCGCCGCAGCTTTACGACCGCATCACGGCTCTTCGGAACACTCCTGTGGAAGGCATCCCCGCCGCGCTGCAATATTGGCCCAAATTCCGCCCCATAGTGCTGTATCTGCTGACCTCGGCGCTGCAGGCTTATGGCAAGCAGATCGTCAACGCCACCGATCTTGTGGACTTTCTGCAAAGTGGTCCGTACACTGTGTGGATGACCGGCGGCTTACAGGACGTCATGGACGCGTGGGCGGGGCAGATGGGGTATTATGCGCTTTCTCCCTATGGCCTGCCCGATTATTTCTATGCGCGCATGGACGATCCATCCTGTGCACCGGTGCCGCTGGAAGACATCGAGGGCTTTGACCAATGGTTTTTGCGATGTGTGGAATTGCAGACCTTGAGCAAATTGCAGTCGCCGTACACCGAGGGGATAGACCCCCAAACCAGTGGCTATTTCAATGTTTTGGCGCGGCAGATGGATCTGGGGTACCTCGCGGCGACCGGTGGGAAGGGTAAGGACTACACGGCGCTGGCGCTGAGCGGCTGCACCGTGCCGATGCTGGACGCGTCCGAGCCGGTCATCGGGCAAATGTTTGCCGTGCCAGCCGACAGCCGCCATGTCGGCGCCGTGGCGGCCTTCGCCCAGTGGGCGCTGGCCTCGCCCGGAGGCTATACCTTGTGCAACTACGGCCAGCAGGATGTGGACTATCGCCTCGTGGATGGCCGCATGGAATATCTGCGCGAGGGCAACCCGCTGAACGCCGAGGATTGGAAGCTCTACAACCAGTTCATGCTGCCGGCAGCCTTTGCCTTTCGGGGCACGTTGTTCCATAACGATGACCTGGAGCGCCCCTGCGTGTATGGCGCGGCCAACGCCGACGACCTGATTGCCCAGCTGCAGCCGGTGCAGCCGCCCATCTGGCGGGCGCGGGAGCTGCGGGCCAGCGTCTGGGACCTAGAGGAGACCTTCGATGTATGCACGCAGCCATACCAGGAAGTGCTGAGCCAGCGGTATTCCGACTTCAGCTATATGGTGGCGCGCATCAATGACGTGCCGGAATTTTCACCGGAGCAGGTGCTGGCGCAGATTCGGGAGAACCGGCCCAAGCTGGATCCGTTGATTCTGGAGTTGACCAGGAAGCTCAGTTCTCTGCTGCAATAGGCTCCAACTGGGCGGTTTATGCCCATGGAGGAAAAGAGGTGTGGGATGGGCAAGAAGGCTTTCACCGTGGCGCTGGTCGTACTGCTTCTGTTTCTGGCCGGGTGCGAAAAAAAGCCGGCTGTCAATTCCGGCGCGGCTCCATTGCCGGGTGCGCCGGCGGAACCTGATCGGGCCACGATACGCACAGAACCTTTTTCCATCGGGCTGTTTTACTACCAAGACCAGAGCGGCATTCAGGAGACGCAGGCTTTCTACGACCGTCTGCAAACATTGCTGCAGGCTGCCGGCTGGAATGTGCAGATCGTCATGACCAGCTATAGCGTCGGCAACGCCGAAGAAACTCTGGACGACATGCTGCCGGACATCCTGAAAAAGGCAGTGGGCACCGGGAAAGCCGCCGACGCCTATTTCGTATCGCCGAATCAGGCCGACAGGCTGCTGAAAGCCCAGGTGACACAGGACCTTTCCGCCGTGGTACCCCAGGCCGCGCCGGTGCTCTATGAGAGCCTGAAGCCGCTGTTCGCAGGTCCGGTGGATGGCATGCCAGCAGCATACAGCACGATTCCTAAGGGGTACCCTCTGGCGCTGCACCTGAACACCGCGCAACTGGCCGCCTATAGGCAGCCCATCCGCAACGCCGACGACGTGCTTACCTATCTGGAGCAGAATACGGATGCCACCATTGTGTGCCCGCTCCTCGGCCAGGCGCTTCTGGACGCCTGGGCGGCGCAGAAAGGATACTATTCGCTGTTCGACTATGGCATGCCGTCGGGGTATTATGCCCGCCTGGACGACGCCGCCTGTGTGCCGGTACCGGCGGAGGCCATGGATGGCTTCGCAGAATTCTTTGGCCGCATGGCTGCGCTGCAACTGGATGATCGCCTGATCAAGCGAGCAAGCAATGAGCAGGCCAGGGCAACGGGCGTGCTGGGCGGCATGGTGACAGGGGTCAGCGACTTCATGACATGGACCGGCTTGCCCGGCAGCGATTTCACCACGCTGCCGCTGGACGGCTGCGCCACGCCCACGCTGCCGGCGGACAGGCCGGAGGTGCTTCAAAAACTGGCGGTCATGGCGGGGAGTGATCGGGCCGATGTTGTGGCGGCTTTAGCCCAATGGGCGTTGACGACACCACGGGGCTTTTATTTGTGCAACTATGGGCAGGAGAATGTGGAATATCGCCTGGTTGATGGACGAATGGAGCTCTTGAATGCCGGCCAGCCCCTATCTCCCGCGGACTTGGATTGGAGCACCAACATCCTGCCGCTCTTTCGTAATCCACTTGTATTTTTCAATACAGCGATGGTGCCCCCGAACGTATATGCAGCATCCAACGCCGCGGAGGTGCTGGCGCAAAACAGACCGGTGCAGCCGCCAGTCTGGCGCATAGAGGAGTTGCGGGGGAGATTCTTTTACTTGCGTACGATATTTGACGTGACGATCCAGGGGTACGACGACATGCTTCATCGGCGAGAGAGAATATTGGAATGTGCCGCGGAGGACGACGGTCCGTCCCGGCCCACGCCGGAGGAGCTGCTCAAGCAACTGGAAGCTTTACGGCCGGACGTAGACGAGGTGGCGGTGGCGTTGGCCTACAAGCTCGCCGACATGCTTGAGGCGACCGCCGACTAATCCGATGATGTAACCGAAAGAAAAGGTGACAGCGGATGTACAAGATAATAAATCGCGCGGTATTGGCCCTTATGTTGGCCGTCGCCTTGGCCGGGTGCGCACCCACACCCGGCGCGCCCACCGCTGGCGATACCCCATCGGCCCCGGTTGAGCCTGCCAAGGCCGTGGTGCAGGACAGCTTCTCCGTCTGCTTGGTCACGGCGGCGGAAGGGGATATCCTCACGAATTTCCGCTTTGTTGTGGGCCATCTGCAAAGTCTGCTGCGGCAGCGGGGCTGGAATGTTGAGTTGCTGGTGGAACCCATGAGCATCCCGGAGGAGGGGGCGTCCGAGGAATTCATGCTGAACATCTATCGCCGGCTGTCCGCCACCGCCCGACCGCCCGACGCATACCACGTGGATTCCTTGTTTGCCAAACAATTGCGGACCGCCGGAATCACCCAGGACCTCTCCGCCGTATTCCCTCGGGCCGCGCCGGTGATCTATGAAAGTTACAAGACCTTGTCTACCGGCACGGTGGATGGCATTCCTATGAGTATGGGCTCAGGGTCCGGGTCTGGGCCCCTGGCACTGCTGATGAGCACCGAGGCGCTCAATGCCTATGGGCAGCCCATCGACGACGCCGAGGACATCCTGACCTTTCTGGAAGAGCGAACCGAGGTCAGCGTGGGGGCGGAAGAAACACAGCTGTGGGACGCCTGGGCCGCGCAAAAGGGGTACTATGCGCTGTATAACTACGGCTTGCCCAGCTTTTTCTACGCCCGCGTGGACGACGCCGCGTGCGCGCCGGTACCGCTGGAGGACATCGACGGTTTTGCGGATTTCTACATGAGGCAGCTCGCGCTGCGTGAAGCGGACCGCCTGGGCCACTATTTGGAACTGCGCGGCAAAAAGGTCGGCATGCTGAGTACGCTGCGCATGGATGCCGGACCGGATTTGCAGCGCCAGACCGGTCTGGCCGGTAAGGACACCACGGCCCTGCTGTTGCAGGGTTGCACCGTGGAAACACGGGTGCTGACAGTTTCCCCGGATAAGTCGTATATGGGCGCCATGCTGGCCGTGGACGCCGCCAGCGACCAGGCCGATACCGTGGCGGCCTTCGCTCAGTGGATACTAACAGACCCCGAGGGCTACGGCCTGTGCGCCTATGGCCAGCAGGATGTGGACTACCGTATGGTGGGGGACCGCATCGAATTCCTGAACGCCGGCGCGGAACTGACGCCGGTGGACCTTTCCGACAACATCCCCAGCCAGGCATTCTTTCGCTACCATGGGTTCCTGGTCTACAACCCGGACATGGAACGCCTGACGACATACGTCGCCTCCAACATCCAGCAGGCAATGGCCCAGGGCAAGTCCGCGCCGCCGCCAATCCGGCGTATTTCCGAATTACGGGGCGCCGCCTGGAAGTCGCGGAAGCTTTTCGACGTCTCCACACAGCCCTATGAGGAGTTGCTCGACCAGCGGTATAGCGACCTTCTATATTTGGTATCGCGCACCAACAACGTGCCGGAGTTCACACCCGAGCAGGTGCTGGCCCGCATCATGGACAACCGGCCCAAGCTGAGCCCGATGATCGAGGAGCTGGGCAAACAGATCATGAATATGCTGGCCAAGAGCCCCGGCTGATGGGTGTGTCACAACAGAAAGGACGGCAACTTGGATGTACAGAAGAATACGCCGCGGGGCATTGGCAATGGCGCTGGCCGTAGCGCTGCTGGCCGGCTGCGGACCAGCCACCCCCGCCACAGTTGCGCCCGCTGGCAGCGCCCAAGCCGTCACACCGGCCCCGGTGGAGCCGGCCAAGGCCGTGCCGGAGAGCACCTTTTCCATTGGGCTGTATTATACGTCGGACAACAAAGGGCGGGAGGCTTTCCGCAAGGTCGCGGACCACTTGCAGAACCTGCTGCGAAGGGATGGCCGCAACGTGGAGCTGCAGGTGGTGTTCCAGCACATCCAGGATGGCGGTCCATACGCCATGTTTGACGCCTACCGCGGTCTGTCCGCTGCCGGTCATGCGCCCGACGCATACCAGGTGGACCCTGCAACGGCCAAGCTGCTAAGGTCCGAAGGAATCACCCAGGACCTGTCCGCCGTGCTCCCCCGATCCGCTCCTCTGCTCTATGAAAGATATCGGCCATTGTTTGGCGACGCAGTGGATGGCATCCCCACGAAGGTGTATACGCAGACCAGGGGTGGGCCCATCGTGCTGCTGATGAACACCCTGGAGCTCAATGCCTATGGGCAGCCCATCGCCAACGCCGAGGACATTTTGACCTTCTTGGAGAAGCGGACCGAGGTCGGCATCGCTGAGGATGACTGGGGCAATGCTGCGATCTGCGATGTTTGGGCGGCGCAGAAAGGATACTATTCCCTTTTCAGCGACGGCAGGCCCAATTATCTCTACGCCCGCATGGACGACGCCGCCTGCGCGCCGGTGCCTTTGGAGGACATCGACGGTTTTACGGACTTTTACCGCAGACAGGCGGCGCTGCGCGCCGAGGGACGTTTGAATTCCCTTTATTCCCATGAAAAGGAGAAGAAGATCGGCGGCAGGCTGAGCCAGCTGGGCAGCCCCAGCATCGAAGTGAAACTCTATGAACAGCGGAAAACCGGGCTGGCCGGCAAGGACACCACGGCCCTGCTGCTGCAGGGCTGCGCCGCGCCGGAGCTGCCGGCGGACGCGCCCTTTGTGATGAGCCTGCTGGCTGTGGACGCCGCCAGCGACCGGGCCGACGCCGTGGCGGCCTTCGCCCAGTGGATGATGACCGACCCCCAAGGCTATGGCCTGTGCGTCTATGGGCAAAAGGACGTGGACTACCGCATGGTGGGAGACCGCATGGAGTATCTGAATGCCGGCGCGGAACTTGTGCCCGCCGACTTGTCCTATGAGACCGCCAGTTCAGCGTTTTTCCGTTTTCGCGACATCCTGGTTTATAGCCCAATCATGGAACGCCCCACCGTATATGACCCGATCAACGTCGAGCAGGCGCTGGCCCAGAGCAAAGCGGTGGTGCTGCCCATTTGGCGTATCCCCGAGATAAGGGACAGCCCATGGCAGCTGCCGGAAGCTATCAGTGCTGCCATGCAACCCTATCAGGAACTGCTCGACCAGCGCTCTAGCGACCTTGCTTATCAGGTGGCATGCTACAACAATGTGCCGGAATTCACCTCGGAGCAGGTGCTGGGCCAGATCATTGATAACCGGCTTAAACTGAGCCCGTTGATCGAGGAGCTCAGCCAGCAGCTCAAGGACATGCTGGCCAGGAGCCTCGGCTAAAGGGCGGGTCACAAGAGAAAGGATGGCAGAGGGCTAGCGCTGCCTACCCGGCAGAACCAAACAGGATGGCAAAGGAGCAAGCGTTGCATGAAGCTGGTACAAAGGAGGCGATGGTTGGCATCTTTCGCGGGCCTGCTGTGTGTGCTGGCATTGGCGGCCTGCGGCCCTGCCTCCGCCATGGTGTCGGGCAGCGCGCCGGTGGAGCCGCCGCGGGCAAGCGCCGCGCCTACGGCACCGGGCACAGCCGCGGACAAGCTTGGAGAGCCTGTGCACATCACGTGGCTGTTTGACGACACCGATCCCAGGGAGCTCCAACGGCAGCTGGCGGTGCTGCAGAGCGTGCTCAACCGGGAAGGGTGGAACCTCAATTTGGATATACTGCCGGAATTGTACAGGTACCATCTTGATCGATATGCCACCGACGCCTATATAACGCCGACTGGCTGGCAGGCGGATGGGCTCCAACTGACCTATGCCGATCCCGACAAGCTCCTGGACAGCGGCGCTACGGTGGATGCCAAAGCGTTATGCCAGCAATATGCTCCTGTGCTGGCGGAGAAATGCGGAGATCTGCTGACGCCAGCCGGCGTGCCGGTGGAGTTTCACAGAGATCCCAATCAAAGCACCATCTATCTGCTGCTGCTTCGGGACAGGGCGCCCCAGCAGTGGCTGGCCGCGCCGCCGACGATGGGGGAGATTACAACCTGGCTGGAGGAAGAGGATGTTTCCCTTGGACAGGTGGCACCGGATGGCTCCGAGCCCGTTCTTTTCCCGCTGGCGCTGCAGGCGTGGGCGGGGGAGCAGGGCTACTATCCGCTGGACATCCTGTCCATATACGGCGGGTTTTACGCTGGGTCAAGCGCTGCCGTGATACAGCCGGTGCCCATGGAAAGCATACCGGGGTTTGACGACATGTACCGGCGCCTGTTTACACTGTACAAGGCGGGCAGGTATGCCGAGGCGGACACCCGCGCCATGGATACCGTGGGGTATTTGAGCAGAAGTTGTGACGTACAGGAGGGATTTCTCACAAGCCGCAGCATTACCGCGGGGGATATGGTAGCCATTCCTGTACGGGGCACGGCTTGGCGAAAATCCGGTTCCAGGGAATATGACGGGCCGATGTTGGCAATCACCCAGAACAGCCAGTGCGCCCAGAAGGTGCTGGAGCTGGCACAATGGGTGCTGACCACCCGGGAAGGCTACGACTTGGCCAGTTACGGCATTCTGAACGAGGATTACACGTTGCCCAATGGCAGTCTGCAATGGGTTAAGGACAGCAAAATGGCCGGGCTGTATTACCGGCTCGTCTACGACGCCGCCATGGACCGCGTCAACCGGCCGGCCAATGCCGCCGACATCGCCCAGTTGATATCTTATGTCAAGCTGCCTCCGCTGAACCTGGACAAGGTGGGGGCGTATGACGAGACCCTATATGCCAGCCCGCTGCAGGCGGTCATGGAGCCGGTTCAGCAGGCCAACGCAAAGCTGGTTGGCGACCGGATGGCATTGCTTATGGGAAAGCAACCAGCCGCTGGGGAATGGGGCACCAAGCCGGTCACCTGCGCCGACGCCGCATTGAAATGCTGGATGCGTTGAAACCCCAGACCGCGGAGTTGGCCCAGGCCTATGCGGAGGAACTGGTAAAGCTGCAACCCAAGTGATCATGCAAAGGCGATAAAGAAGCGAGGGAGCCATGGCTCCCTCGCTGGTTGTCTCGTTCTATCCTTTTGCCCGTCACACGCAGCCCTGGGCCAGCATGGCGTTGGCCACTTTCAGGAAGCCTGCGATGTTGGCGCCCACGACGTAGTTGCCGGGGTGGCCGTATTCACGAGCGGCGTGGTCGGCGGCCTGGAAAATGTCCTTCATGATGCCGTGAAGCTTGGCGTCCACTTCGTCGAAGGTCCATCTGACCCGCTGGCTGTTCTGGGCCATCTCCAGAGCGCTGGTGGCCACGCCGCCGGCGTTGGCGGCCTTGCCCGGCGCGAAGAGCACGCCGGCTGCCTGCAACAGGGCAGTGGCTTCCAGTGTCGTGGGCATGTTGGCGCCCTCGCCCACGGCCAGGCAGCCGTTCTGAATCAGCGCGCGGGCGCCGTCGGCGCCCAGCTCATTCTGGGTAGCGCAGGGCAGCGCCACGTCGCAGGGCACCGTCCAGATGCCAGCGCAGCCTTCGTGATAGGTGGCGCCGGGTCGCAGCTGCACATAGTCGCGGATGCGGCGGCGCTCCACCTCTTTAAGCTGGCGGACGATGGCAAGGTCCACACCCTCGGGGTCGTGGATGAAACCGTTGGAATCGCTCATGGCTACGACCTTGGCGCCCAGAGCCGTGGCCTTTTGGTGGGCGTAGATGGCCACGTTGCCGGAGCCGGAGATGACGGTGGTGCGGCCTTCGAAGCCGCCGCGGCCGTTGGCGCGCAGCATCTCCTGCATGAAGTATACCAGGCCGTAGCCGGTGGCCTCGGTGCGCCCCAGGCTGCCGCCATAGGTCAGCCCCTTGCCGGTCAGCACGCCGCTATACAGCCCGGTGATGCGCTTGTACTGCCCGTAGAGAAAGCCGATCTCCCGGGCGCCCACGCCGATATCGCCGGCGGGCACGTCGGTGTCGGCGCCGATGTGGCGGTAGAGCTCGGTCATGAAGCTCTGGCAGAAGGCCATGATCTCGTTATCGCTCTTGCCCTTGGGGTCGAAATCGCTGCCGCCCTTGCCGCCGCCGATGCTCTGCCCGGTCAGCGAGTTCTTGAACGTCTGCTCAAAACCCAGGAACTTGATGATGCTCAAATTGACCGACGGGTGCAGGCGCAGGCCACCTTTGTAGGGGCCGATGGCGCTGGAATACTGCACGCGGTAACCCCGGTTCACGCGGATGCGCCCGGAGTCGTCCACCCAGGGTACGCGGAACATGAGGACACGCTCCGGTTCGCACAGGCGCTCCAGCAGGCTGGCCTGCGCAAACTCAGGGTGGCGATCCAACATCGGAATCAGTGCCTCCAGCACTTCGGTGGCGGCTTGCAGGAATTCTGGCTCCGCGGCGTTCTTCGCGCGCAGTGCGTTCAGGGTTTCGGCAACGTAGGCGGCGGCGGTGGACATAACGTCACTCCTAACTTAACGGCATATGCCGATTTTGACGAGCTTACCATAGTGTATCATGTAAAATGCAAGATTCAAGACGCTAAATTGCTAAAATAACAATTTTCAGACAAATAAATGCTCAAATATGAAATTTCACAGAATCTAAATATCATGACCAGCCGCTGGCGTGCCGTGTTATAATGGGAAGAAAAACGGCGGACGGTGTATGGTAAGGGACAAGGCGTTTTACGGGACACTGGCGAAGATTGCGCTGCCAGTGGCCTTTCAGAGCGTAATCGCTCTGTCGGTCAACATGATGGACAACATCATGGTGGGCAGCTTGGGCGAGATCAAGCTCTCCGGCGTGGCGCTGGCCAATCAGGTTACGATCTTTTTGACGTTCTTCATCCGCGGGGCTTCCGGCGGCGCGTCGGTGCTCATCAGCCAGTATTGGGGCAAGCGCGACATGGCCCGCATCAAGAGCGTGTTCGGCATCGTGTTCCAGCTGTGTCTGCTGATCACAGGAGTCGCCGTAACGGTCATACACTTGTTTCCCGGTGCGGTCATGGGCCTTTTCACCGATGACGGGCGCATCATCGCCGAGGGCACGGAGTTCATCCGCATCGTGTGCTTTTCCTATCTGCTCTATTGCGTCACCGACACCATGGTGGGCATGCTGCGCTGCGTTGAGGTCGTCAAGGTTTCGCTGTACATCGCCCTCATCACGCTGGTGGTCAACACGTCCCTTGACTGGATTTTGATCTTTGGCAAGTTTGGCTTTCCGGCCATGGGCGTGCGGGGCGCGGCCATAGCCACGGTCATCGCCCGGGCCTGCGAACTGGTGTTCATACTGTGCTATGTGTTCCTCGTGGACAAGCGCCTGCGCCTGCGTGTGCGGGATCTGTTCATCGTGGAGCGCCAGCTGTACTTCGATTTCTTCCGCTATGGCCTGCCCATCCTGTTCGGCGATCTGCAGTGGGGCCTGGTGGGCACGTTCAAGGCCACGATCATCGGGCGGCTGGGTCCGGTCATGGTGGCGGCAAACAGCATGACCGAGGTCGTGCTGTCGCTGGGCGCGGTGTTCACCGGAGGCCTGGCCAACGCCGCCACCGTCGTCATCGGCAAGACCGTGGGCGTGGGCGATTACAAGAAGGCCCGGGAGTATTCCAACACGATACAGGTGATCTTCTTTGGCGTGGGGCTGCTCATGATGGGCTTGGTGTTTGCGCTGCGCTGGGCGCCGCTTTCGCTGTACCGCGTGAGCGGGGAGACCCGCGATCTGGCCATGACGCTGCTGGCCATCGGCGCGGTGACGATGGTGGGCACGACCTATCACGCCGCGTGCTTCACCGGCATCAACCGCGGCGCCGGCGATGGCAAGTTCGTCTTCAAGGTGGACATGATCTGCGGCTGGCTGATCGTGCTGCCCAGTATGTTCCTGGCGGCCTTCGTGTTCCGCTGGCCCCTGCCCATTGTGTTTCTTTGCTCGCGCATCGACCAGTGCTTTAAATGGCTGATTGCGCTGCTGCGGCTGCGGGGCGACAAGTGGATTCGCAATGTGACGAGGGCATGATGGCAAAAGCAGCTCCTCAGAAGCGTAAACTCAAAGGCGGCTTCGCGCAGGAAAGCGATCTCTACCCTCCGGTTAAGGCTTACTTCCAGGCCCAGGGCTGGGATATGAAGGCCGAGGTGGCCCACTGCGACGCCGTGGCCATGAAGGACGGGGCGCTGCTGGCAGTGGAGCTCAAGCTGACGCTGAATTTGGACGTGGTGCTACAGGGCGTGGCCCGCCAGCGGGTTGCGGATCTTGTTTATCTGGCGGTGCCGGCTAAGGGCAAGACCATGGCCTCGCCGCGATGGGGGGACATCCTCTCCATGCTGCAGAGGCTCAACATAGGCCTGCTTGTCGTATCCTGCGGCCGAGCCGGTGCCGATGTGCAGGAGCTGCTGACACCCCAGGCCGGGCAGAAGGACCGGCAGCGTTCCACCCGACTGCGCAAGACCACGCTGCGGGAGTTCCAGGGCCGCCGCGGAGACCCCAACACCGGCGGCAGCACCCGCATGAAGCTGATGACCGCCTATCGCCAGGAGGCGCTGCGGCTGGCGGCGCTGCTGGAGGAGCTGGGCCCTTCCGCGGCCAAAGCACTCAAGCCCGAGGGTGAGACCTCCAGGCGCACCTATGTCATCCTAAAGTTGAATCATTACGGTTGGTTTGAATTTCAGGGCGGCGGTGTGTTTGGGCTGACCGAAGCCGGCCGCGAAGGCCTGCGCCGCTACGCCGGCGCCCTTGCGCTGCCGCCGGAGGATGAAGCCTTCGGCGGGACGATAGAAGACTGATACCAACTGCGGCCTGCGCCGCCTGATAACTGGTTGGGGCGCGGTTGCCGGTTCATACCGGCAACCGCGTGCGGTATCAGCCCTTGTCTGCCACGATTACCTTGACGCCCGTTTCCTCAATCTTGTTGAGCTCCTCTTCCACAGCATCCCAATCGGTGATCAGCGTATCGAACTTGTTGGCGTCGCACACCTTGATAAAAGCTTTGAAGCCGATTTTTTGATTGGGCATCATAAGAATCCTGTTTCTCGAGTTTTCTATGACTGCCCGCTGGAAGGTCGCCGTTTCGTCCGTTCCGTTGGAAAACCCGAAAGCGGAATCATACCCGCCGCCGGTCATCAGGCACACATCAAAATGCATGTTCTTCACAAAGGCCGTCGCGAAGCTGTCCACAAGCGATGTGGTGCCGTGCATCCTCATTTTGCCGCCGACAATATAGACCGTGACATTGTCCCAGTACTTCAGTTCCTCTGCCAGGGACACCGAGTTTATAACCAGCGTATATTTGATGTCCCTGGGCAGATACTTGAGTATGATGAACCCGACCGACCCGCTGGTCAGGTATACAATATCGTTCTCTTTTACAAACTCCGCGCCTTTTTTGGCAATGGCCGCATAGTTGTCGTAGATCTCCATGTTCTTCGGGTCCCGGTGACGCGGCGGGCAAAATCCCACTTGCTGTATGGGTATCGCTCCGCCATGGGTCCGCTTGAGAAGCCCCTTCTCCTCCAGTATCCTCAGATCCCTGCGGGCGGAGTCCACCGAAATGTCGAATTTGTCCTGTATCTCGCCGATGGAAATCCGGCCCTGCTCCTGCAGCAGTTTCAGAATCTCCTGATGCCGTTCCTCGATAAACATGACGTGCACCACCATTTCTAGTTTGGAAGCCTCTGCGTGTCGACCCGCATTTCGCTTCGTTCACAATATATGATGAATGTTCACGGTTGTCAAGCTAAAACGTGAATAAAAAAGGAAAACCGTTAACATGCAGGAACATCAACAAGGAGCTGTAAAGCAAAAGGGTGGTTTATTTCCTCTCGTTGGCCCATCGAATGACCCAGTCCATGTAAGCCAAAGCCACCTGGCGCCGGACGAAGGGTGAGGCGAACCGCGCCGGGCCGCCCAGCCGGGGGCGAAGCGCCTCCTGTAATATGGCATGCCACTTCGGTGGTGCGATGTTCAGCATGTATTGCCCCGCGCCGGCTTTGCTGATCACGGCGCGCTCTCGCAGCGAATAGGCGATGCGGGACACGCCAAGCACGCCCCACTCCACCTGTGCGTTCCAAAGCAGACCGATGCCTTTGGGAGACCAAAGCCTGGCGCTGTCCCTGTGCCAGCGCCGCCAGTAGTCGTTCAGATTCTCCACCATCTGCGGGCATAGCGAATCCCAACCGACCGGCGGCATCAGCGCCGCCGGCGGCAGCCCGCGCACAACCACGCCATACTCTCGCAGCACGTGGGCGTCCAGCGAGCCGGCGCGCCACGGGCACATGCCCACGATGCGACCATGGCGCAGCGCGGGTAGGGGCTCATCGCTCTCGCCCCGCAGCACGGTTTCGGTCACGAGCAAGCCGTCCAGGCCATGGCCCAGGCGGCGCTGCACCCGGCGGTGGGCGTGTTCCAGCGCCGCCTTCTGCGCCGGGTTCGGCCCGTGGGCCGCCACCGCCACAAAGTCGATGTCGCTGTGGCGGGGGTCAAAGGCGCCCAACGCCGCGGAACCGGTCACATAGAAGGCGGTCACAAAACCGGGCAGCGCCGCGTCTGCCTCATGAAGCCAAGAGGTCGTAGCGGCGGCCACGGCCTCGGGAAGATCGCTCACAGGTGTCCTCCTTGCGGTTCGTGTCCTGGTAGCATTGTAGCGCGGCGCTGCCAGTTTCACAAGTCAGCCGGGCTACCCCGCAAACGCCATCAACTCCTGGTTGAACTTGTCCTTCTGGTCGCTGAACAGGCCGTGGCCGCTGTCCTCAAAGGGTACCAGCCGCGAACCGGCGATGCCCTGGTTCTGCGCCACGCCCAGCTGGAATTTGCACACCTGGTCGTGTATGCCGTGCATTATCAGCGTGGGCACGCGCACCGCCGCCATGTCGGCGAACATCGTCTCCTGCAGCCACGCGTAGGAAACCTGTATCGTGGACCAGCTGGCCGCCTGCAGACACATGTCCAGGAACCAGATTTTGAAGGCTTCTCCCTTGGGGTGGTAGAAGAACATGTCGTAGAAGTCCCAGATCATCTGCGGGCGGTTGTTATAGGTCTGCTGTATGATGGCCAGCACGTCCTGCTCCGTGAGGCCATAGGGGAAGCCCGGCCGCTGGATCAGGCTGGGCGCCGCCGCCGCGCACAGCACCAGCTTGCCCACGCCGGCGCCGCCGTGGCGCGCCATATAGCGTATGGCCACGCCGCCCGCCGTGGAATGACTCAGCAGCGTCACGTTCTGCAAGCCCATGGCGTTTATCACAGCGCGCAGGTCGTCGGCGGTGCGGTTGTAGTCGTAGCCATAGAGGGGCTTGTCGGATTGCCCGAACCCCCGGGCATCCCAGGCGATGCAGCGGTAGCCCGCCTGCAGCAGCGCGTTGTATTGGTACTCGAAGCATGCGTGGCTGGCCGGCCAGCCATGCATAAAGAAAATGGGGTTTTTGCCGCCGGGGTTCATGTCATTGACGTAGACGCGCACGTTGCGCTCCACCGGGATCATATACTCCATATAAATTCGCATCTCCTGTTGATGGGTTATACTACAGTGTATTCCGTTCGGACGAATCAGTCCGGGCACAAAGGATGCACATATTTGTACTGGGCTCAGCGTATCATGCGGTGGGGGCGATGCGCGTGCCGTCACAGCAGGACACCGTGGAGCAGCGGCTCAAGCTCAATGTGTACCGCCGGGTCAAAAAGTTGAAGAAGCTCCGCCGCCGCATGCGGATGTGGGGCGTCGTGGAGGTGCTGGGCGTGGCCGCGGCCGCCTGGACGCTGACGACGCGTGTGCTGCTGAACAACCTGCCCTTCTTTGCCGAGGGCGGCGTACTGTTTGGCGAGGGCTGGGCGCCGGTGCTGGCGGTGGTGGCGGCGGGAATCCTGGGGGTCATACTCTGCTCTGATCAATACAAGCGAGACAAGGAGAAATACAACCGTATACGCGCCGGCACCATCGCCCTAATGGAGGGTGCCGCGCCGGTGTGCGAGTGCAAATGGCTGCCCTGTGACTGTAAGGATGATCTGATTCGCCGTATGAAGGAGAAGTACGACATCAATCTGTCATATTGATTCGGACGGGGGACTCTGTCCTCGGATGCATAGGCGAGCAGCAGCCAAAGGCTGCGGCCAGCCCCCGCCGAGTCCACCCCCTGCTTTTGACTGCCTTCTTCTCCGATTTCGTTGCCTGCCGCCGCGCATGTCGCCGGCAGGCCTTTTGCGTCTATCCTCTCATACATTTTTATGGACAACGGTCGCCTGCGAGCAGGTTTTTCACATGCTCCTTTTTGGTTCATGTTTCCTTCGGCGGAATCAATCCGCCGTCGGCAATTGTTTATATTGTTCTGCCATTTAGGTAGCCTCATTAGCTTTCCATATGTCGCTTTAAAGCATGGATTTTGTCTTGCGCGGCCTTTCCTGCGGTGGGCGGCTGCCGTATAATAAGGACGAGATCACACACAGGAGGATATGAATATGGCAGGCATCACGGGTCTTGCGCACATCGGTGTGCACGCTTACGACATGGACGCGTCTCTGGATTTCTACGTCAACAAGCTGGGCTTTGAGCTTTTCGAAAGCTGCGACTTGGGCGCCACGAAGCTGCGCTTCGTGCGGGCCGGCGGCTGCATCGTGGAGCTCATCAGCTCTCCCGGCGACAAGCAGTGGCCCAACGAGGGCGTCGTGGCCCACATCGCCATGGAAGTCCAGGATATCCGCGCCGTTGTGGCGGACTTAAAGGCCAAGGGCGTAACCTTCCGCACGCCGGACGTGGCGGTTATCCCGGCGCTGTTCCCCACCGGCAGCACCAACATCTTCTTCGACGGCCCCAACGGTGAAGCCCTGGAGCTCTATGAGTTCGTGTCCTGAAAAGGCCGGCATAGGCCTGCAGCTCTATTCGCTCAAGCATGCGGTGCAGCGCGATTTGATCGGGGCTTTGCGGCAGGCCCGGCAGGCCGGTGTGGACGGCGTGGAGTTCGCCGGCACCCAAGGCCGCACCGCCCGGGAGCTGCGCGCCGTGCTTGGAGACTTAGGGCTTAAGGCCATCGGCAGCCACGTGGATTGGCCCACGCTGGGCGAAGGCCGTGACCGGCTGGCCCGCGCCATCGAATATGGCGTGGAACTGGGCCAGCAGTACATCGTGTGCCCCAGCCTACCCTGGTCCATGACCGACAGCCGCGATGCTTGGCTGCGCACGGCGGAGCTCTTCGAGCGCATCGGCAAGCAGGTGGCCGATGCGGGCATGAAGTTCGCCTTTCACAACCACAGCATCGAACTGGAGACCCACGACGGCGAGCCGGGCCTGGGCATCCTCTACCGCCACGCAGACCCGCGCTGGGTGCGCATGGAGCTGGACACCGGTTGGTGCGACGTGACTGGCCTTGTGCGCTCGGTGGATTTTCTGCGCGAGCACGCTGCCCATGCCGAGTTGCTGCACATCAAGGAAATCACCGCCGTGGGGGACCCCACGGCCCGCGTGCTGGGCCAGGGGGCCATGGATTGGCCGGCGATTTGCGCGCTGGGGCAGAACATGGGCGTGCCGTGGTACATCGTGGAGCATGAAGGAGATGAAGACGATCCTTTGCAGGCCATCACCGAGGGCGTGTCCTATCTGCGCGGTCTGCTTTAGACAGCCGAGAGGCGCGGCCAACAGCCGCGCCCCGCTTATGTAGATCTGCGGAATTGCTTTATCGCTTAGCAGTTGTTGTTGGGCACGTCGCAGCAGTTGTTGTTATTGCCGGAGAACAGAAGCAGGATGACGATGATGATCCAGATCCAATCGCCGCCGAAGCCATTGTTGCAGCAGTCATCCTTGCCGTTGTTGCAGTTGTTGCCGAACAGGCCTCCCAGGAACCCGTTGTTATTGTTGCAGAACAGCAGCAGGATGATGATGATGATCCAGATGAACCCGCCGTCATCGTTGTTGCAGCTGTTGCTGCAGTCTTTGTTTCCACCAAAGAATGAGCCCATGTATTCAACCTCCTCACCATTGGGATGGGTGTACTGCAGTATACGCGCCCCGGGTGTGGTGGGTTACAAGACGAGAATGGAGGATTGACCATGTCCAGAAAGAAATTTACTTTCATAGGCGCCGGCAGCTTCGGGTTCACCCGCGGCCTGGTGCGCGACCTGCTGACCTTCCCGGCGTTCCGCGACGCCCACATCAGCCTCATGGACATCAATGACGAGCGCCTGGAGTTCGCGCGCCAGGCGGTCACCAAGATCGTGGAAGAGGGCGGCTACCCGGCGTTGGTCACCTGCACCAAGGATCGCGCCGAAGCCTTGAAAGACGCCGACGGTGTGCTGTGCACGATTCTTTCCGGCGGCATCCACATCTGGCGCAACGACATCGAGATCCCCAAGAAATACGGCGTGGACACCAATGTGGGTGACACCCGCGGCCCCTCGGGCATCTTCCGCTTCCTGCGCACGGCGCCGGTGATGCTGGACATCGCCCGCGACATCGAGCGCTACTGCCCAAAGGCTGTTTTCCTGAACTACACAAACCCCATGGCCATGCTGTGCCGCATGGTGCAGAGCGAGACCAGCGTGAACACCACGGGCCTGTGCCACAGCGTGCAGGGCACCGCGTCCATGCTGGCCAATTGGGTGGGAGCGCCCATGGAGGAGTGCAGCTATCTGTGCGCCGGCATCAACCATCAGGCCCATTATCTCAAGTTCGAGTGGAAGGGCCAAAGCATCTATCCCAAGCTCAAGGAAGTCATCGAGAGCGATCCCGCCATCTACAACGAGGAGATCGTGCGCAACGAGATGTTCCTGGCCATGGGCTACTACATCACCGAATCCTCCGGCCACAACAGCGAATACAATCCCTGGTTCCGCAAGCGGCCGGACCTCATCGAGAAATACTGCACCCACGGCACCGGCTGGAATCCCGGCGTTTATGCTTACATCCTCAATGAATACCTCAATCGGGAAGACAACTGGAAGAACGACTTCCACGAGTGGATGTCCAAGCCCGTGGACCTGAACCGCGGCCATGAGTACGCCGCGTACATCTTCAACGCGATCTTCGGCGACAACACGCCCTTTGAGTTCAACGGCAACGTGCGCAACTTGGGCATCATCGACAACCTGCCCTGGGGCGCGTGCGTGGAAGTGCCGGTGCTGGCCAGCCGCCGCGGCCTGGACGCCTTCAAGGTCGGCAACCTGCCGGCGCAGCTGGCGCTGATGAACAACATCTCCTCCCGCATCGAGGAGATGGCCGTGGAAGGCTCCCTGGCCGGCGACCGCGAGATGATCTACCAGGCCATCTGCTTCGATCCGCTGACCAGCGCCGTGCTCAGCCTTCGGGAGATCCGCGCCATGGTGGATGAGATGTTCGAGGCATCCAAGGATTATCTGCCGCAGTTTTATAAGTAAGAAGAGCGGGGCTGTCGCGTTAGCTGCATAGTTGCTTACTACGAAATGGGGGCCGAAGGATTCCAAAGGGCGATCGGAAAGCCCGTTGGTCGCGCCCGAAGGCGCGAAATCCTTCTCTTCTATGCGAAATATGCATCTTATGCGCTTAGCGCGACAGCCCTCTTTTAATTATGCGTTCCAAAGGGCATGGAGTCTGCTATAATCTGGTCATCAAGATCATTCTCGGAGAGTGCTTATGTTCGACCTGAAGCCCGATTTTGAGAAATCCCGCCTCCGCTACGACGCTTTCTGGCACCGTGAGGTCATCGACCGGCCGCCTGTGGATATCCGCATCGAGCGGCCCGGCGCTTCGATCCCGCACAAAACCTATGCCAGCCACGACGAGCGTTGGATGGATGTGGACTTCCGCGCCGAGCAGACCGCCGCGCGGCTGGCGGCCACCGATTATCCCGGCGACGGCCTGCCGTTGGCCTGGCCCAACCTGGGGCCGGAGATCTATACGGCGTGGTGCGGCTGCGAATACCATTTCACGCAGGACAGCGGCTGGTCGCAGCCGCTGGTGCACGATTGGGAACGCGACATTGGCAAAGCACGGCTGGACATGGAGCATCCGCTGTTCAAGCTGTGCGAGCGCTTCACCGACAACCTGCTGGAGCTGGGCCGCGGCAAGTTCCTTGTAGGGTTGACCGACTTTCACCCCGGCGGCGACCATCTGGCCGCGTTGAGGGACCCGCAGCAGCTGGCTGTCGATATGCTGGAGAACGTAGAGCACATAAGAACCGAGCTCGTGCGCTCCCAGACCGAGTTTTTCATGGCCTATGACCACTTCTACCGGCGCATCAAAGCCGGCGGCTCGCTGGCGTGCTCGTGGATGGGCAGCCTGTTCGGCGAGGGCAAGTTCTACATCCCCAGCAACGATTTCTCCTGTATGGTCAGCAAGAAGATGTTCGACGACGTATTCCTGGAAGGCATCGCCGCCGAATGCCGTTTTTATGACCAATCGATTTACCATCTGGACGGGCCCGGCGCGCTGCGCCACCTGGATTCGCTGCTGCAAATCAAAGAGCTGGATGCCATACAATGGGTATGCGGCGCGGGCAACGAGGGGTTTGCCCGCTGGGCAGGTGTCTACAAGCGCATCCAGCAGGCCGGCAAGGGCATCACGCTGGAGGCCAGGCTGGACGAGCTGCCGCTGGTCTTCGAAACCCTGCGGCCTGAGGGCGTATACTTCATGGGCATCGGCGGTGTGCATGATGTGGAGACCGCCAACGAGGCCATCAAGCGCATCGAAAAATGGAAGTAAACTTTTCACAGCAATAGGCTTGTCTGTTGGCCCCGCCGGCTGTGCCGGCGGGGCTAACTTTATTCGTATTACTCCAATTATTTTTTGTAGAAGGTAGCGAAAAGACTCTTAAAGAACACTATGAACGCCGCAGAAAGAAAGTAACCAGATATATTTGGCAGTGGTAATACCCAAAGGATAATTATCGCAGGCACACACGTGATAGCACTAACGAGTTCGCTGGAATTAATATTTGTCTTACTTTTTCGAAACCAAGACTTAATGGATTCGCGGGAAAGGAACGCACCCAGGGCAACCGGGGATAAATATCCCACGTACATGAAAAACGTTACGGTCCCATCTGGCAAAGGAATAACGTTGAAGACCATGTTTCTTGATACAACGAAAAGGGCAAAGATGGCCAAAAGGATGATAGCTTCGAGTATCAGATGCAAGGCTTTTTTCATACACATCTACTCCTCTGTTGATATATATCATTATTCTCCATAATTATACAAATAAGTCAATACTATATCTGCACTTATTCTATATTATATGACAAATGTTTTAACAGAAGTTAATAATATATAATTATAGACGTAAACATGATAGGTAGCAGCGTGTATATATCACTCCGTGGGGGAGCGGTGGAATCAAGAATCAAAAGGGTTGGGATACTGACCAACAAAAACCTCACAGTAAACTGAACCCTGAAAAGCGAACGTCGACTGAAACACAGAATCACCTGAGCAGGCTCGCCTGCTCAGGTGAATACATTTATTTTTACAACCACGAGCGGATTCAGTTGAAAACAAAACTGACACCGTTTGAAAAACGGGTTATGATAACCGTCAACTCGCCGTTATGGGGCATCGCAACGTCGGATACCGTGTGGAGCCCCCCCTGCGCGAGGTTCGATCAGCACACCGTCCCGATAGATTTCCACCCATACGTCGATGTCCTTGTACTGTGCGTCTGCCGTATAGGAGAAAAGTAAAATCTCCTGCTGGCTGTCGGTGAGCAGACCCACAAGATCTTGCTGTTTCTGTACGAGAGCTTTTGGGCCTATTCTGCTCGCCTTACTCTCGGTGGTTCCGCATCCCCAAAAGCTCAATGAGAAAAAAACAATAACATCAGGGCAGCAAGTTCCTGGCCATGGCGGCTTCTTTATTCGGATCAAAATATATACATTTATCGATATGATAGAATCGGTGTGGCCACAAGGCACGGCGGATTGCAAATGGAGTTCCTGTCATAAATGAGGCGTCAAGGGGCAAAACTAATCTCCGAGGTGTATGCCAATGAAACTGCTGTATGTGCGCTGCAACCCCAAGCCCGAGGGCCAGTCGGCGTGCCTTCGGGTGGGCCGTGAATTCATTAAGCATTATATGCGCAAGTTCCCTGAACACGAGATTGAAGAACTGGACCTCTACGGATGCGACCTGCCGGAGGTGGATGCCACGGTATTCAGCGGGCGTGCTGTGCTGGCCGCCGGCGGCGATTATGAAAACCTCTCTTATGACGACCAGAGCAAGGTGGACCGCATCAACGAGCTGTGCACTCAGTTTTTGAACGCGGACCGCCTGGTCATCGCCGCGCCCATGTGGTCCGTGCTGTTTCCGCCCAGGCTCAAGACGTGGCTGGATTGCGTGGTGCTTGCCGACCGTGCGATCAAGGTGCGGCCGAACCATGTGGAGGGATTGTTGGATGACAAGATCCGCCGGGCGGTGTTCATACAGTCCTGCGGCGGCGTATATACGGGCTTCTTTTCTTCGCGCTTCAATTACGGCGCGAAGTATCTTAAGAATCTGCTGTTGTTTCTGGGCTTTGACGACTTCATCCGCCTGGCGGTAGACGGAACCGGCCAGCCGGATATCGGCTACGAATGTGCCATCAGCCGCGCTGTGAGTCGCATCGACGGAGTATTGGATGACTTAAATTAGGAGAAAGGGATTTCGCGCCCTACGTTGCGCCTTGCGCAACTATCGGCTTGCTGTCACATCGGCTAAAGCCGACGCTGTCGCAAGCCGGGGCAGTGCCATCGGGCGCGACCAAAGGTCTCCGATCGCCCAGGACGCATGGTCGAGCAGGAGCCACAGGCTCCGGCCAGACCCTTGGAAACCTTCGGCCCCATCTTATGAATAATGTGGCTAATGTGACTACGTTCTAAAGATCGGCATAGCATATGAAAAAGTCTGCGTGAGATGAACTGCCCGCAGACTTTTTTCAATAGAAGAGGTGATCGGAATTTTAGGCCGCTCAGCGCTCAATATGCGCATCGGCGCAAGGCCTGTATGTTGGTGTAAAGCTGGCCCTCCAGGCAGTCCAGAAATCCGCGGGCCGCCTGTATGCGCTCGCGGGCCATGCGCCGGGTCTCGTCATAATAATACCAGTCTGAGCGATAGAGCTGCGGGCGGCGCTCCAGAAGCAGCGGCACAAAATCATGCACGGTTATGGCGCCGCTGGGGAACTCCCCGTTTTCGGGCAGCTCGCACAGGAAGTCATCCGCCGAGTGGCACAAAATGTAGTTGAGCACATCCACCGGGCCGCAACGGCTCACATGGTCGGCATCCCAGAAGATGCGCGCCTCATGGCAATTGGCTGGAATGTCCATGGCCTTGCGGCTGTGCAGCAGGATGGCCTGGCACACATCCTTGATCTTGTGGTGGGGGAAGCCCAGCTCATCCAGGCATTCCATGGCCCACCGGGCAGCCTTCTGCGCGTGCTGAGGGCCGCCGAACTGCGGCTGGTAACGGTCATGGATCCACACCGCGGCCAGCAGCACATCCATGTCGCCGTGCTCCACGGCGGCGATGCGCGTCACATCCCGCTCCACCTGCAGGATGTGCTCCAGGCGGTAGTTGTAAAACGGCTGCGCGACGGTACCCCGGGACGGCCAATGTTCCGCGGCGGCGGCGGACGTCGCGTCGATCATGTACTCTTTGAGTGCTTCAAGCCATATACGTTCCCTTGACGACATGTAAGTCCCCCGAACGAGCAGACAGCGCCAATGGCATATTTTGCTACATTTTGTAGTTTACCATAGCGCTGATCTGTTTCCAATACCATATATGGAAAAAAGAATGGTAAAAACGCACAAAATGCGACTAAAATGCTGATTTTGTTCGCTTCCCGCATCCACAACCGGTGGTGAGCGGGACCATTGAGGGCACAAGAGGCCCCTGCATAACCCCTTGCGCCGGCGGGGGATTTGTGCAATCGTAAAAAAGCTGGCAAGCTGCAAATGAAAACGGCGTTCCGGCGCATCTAATGTATGGGTATGCATTCCCGAGAAACAAACAGACCCGGCCCAGGAGGTTTATGGACAGCAACGAATTCGCGATCCGCATACAGCCGCTGCAGCAGCAGCTCTATCGCGTGGCCTACGGATATCTGGGCAGCCGGAGCATGGCGCTGGATGCCGTGGGCGACGCCGTGGGCCAGGGTCTGCGCGCTGCCCGCGGCCTGCGGCACAGTGAATATTTCACCACGTGGATGACGCGCATCGTCATCAACCAATGCAAGATGGAGCTGCGCCGCCGCCGGCGCGAGCAGCCGCTGGAAACCTTGGCCGAGGCCGCGGCGCAGGACTACGATGCGCTGCCGCTCAAGGAGGCCGTCCGCCGGCTGCCCGACGACCTGCGGGAGGTCGTGATTCTGCGTTACTTCGCGGGCTTCACGCTGGCACAGACCGCCGAAGGCCTGCGTATACCGCCGGGCACCGCTGCCACCCGGCAGCGGCGGGCGCTGCAGATTTTAAGGCTGGAGCTATCCGAGGAGGAGCAAGCATGAACCGTATGGAGGAATACAACGCGTTGCTGGCGGAGATGGACCCGCCCGCCGAACTGGATGTTTTGGTGCGCCAGGCCATGGCCCGGGAGCGCCGCCGCCGCGCGGCCAGGCGTGTGGCGCTGTGCGCGTGCGCGCCGGCGGTTGTCCTGGTGGTCTTTGTAGCGCTGGTCAATCTGCTGCCCGGCTTTGCCTATGCCTGCGGCAGGCTGCCGGGGCTGCGGGCGCTGGTTCATGCGGTGGCCATGTCGCCATCGCTGAGCGCAGCTGTGGAAAACCAATATGTGCAGCCCATCAACCAGCAGCAGGAGCAAAACGGCGTCACGATGCGCGTGGAATACGTCATCGTGGACCAGAAGCAGCTCAATATCTTTTACACGCTGAACAGTGAGGAGCACCAGCACATGGACCCACAGCCGACAATCACCGCAGCCGACGGGTCGAGCATGCAGGGGTTTATCATTGCCAGCAGCAACTACGACGAGCCCAACGGAACGCTGCGTTCTTTCACCGTGGAATTTGTGGAGGGTGATATGCCCTCGGCACTGCTGCTGAACGCCGAGGTGCATATTTTGCAGGTTGAGGGCGAGAGCCAGCCACCGGTGAAGAACGACCGTGATGGTATGCTGGACGGCACGCTGCCGGAAAAGCCACAGCCGGTGGCCAGCTTTATCTTCCCGCTGCGGTTTGACCCGGCTTTCACCCAGAAGGGAGAGGTCATCACATTGAACCAGACCTTTCACCTGGATGGGCAGACATTGATTGCCGACAGCGTGGAGATCTATCCAACCCACATCCGTTTCAATCTGAAGGACGACCCGGCCAACACCGCGTGGCTCAAGGAGCTGCGCTTTTATCTGACGGATGAGAGGGGCAATCGTTTTGACCCGCCGGCCAACGGCATCAACGCCATGGGTTCGCCGGATTCGCCGATGATGGCATCCTACCGGTTGGAGAGCTCCTACTTTGCCGGAAGCAAGAAGCTGACGCTGCACATCACCGGCGCCACATGGCTGGACAAGGAGCACCGGCGCATGCGGGTGGACCTGGCCGGCGGTAAGACGGAATGGCTGCCCCAAGGTGCGGCGCTGGAGCAGGCGCGCCGCGAAGGCCGCAGCTGGGCGCTGCGGTTCTCCGGCGATCTGCGCAACGGCAAGATCATGGCGCAGTTGTTCGATCATGATTACTATGATGAGCAGGGCAACCGCTATGAGGTGCACGAATGGTCGTCCTCCGGGGATGAGAGGGACAAGGCGAGATACATCGTAAAATTCACGCTGATCGACTATCCCTACGACGTGGTCTACCTGGCCCCCAGTTTCTCCCGCGTCACGGCGCAAACTGTACCGGTGGAAATCCAGGTGAAGTGAATGCTACCGGGCGGCGCGCGGAATGCCCGCCGCCCGGTCGGCATCCTTGCGGTGTACATAGACATAGTACATCGTGCTGCGGTGAAAAGCCGCGGCGAAACCGGGAGCCGAATTGTCGCTGACAATCTTGTATGTATGGCGGATGCCCGCCTCATCCAGTAGGTTGCGCAGGCGCAGGAAGTCCTGTGCCGATGTCCCGGCGTAGATTTCGGTGCGGTTCCAGAAAGCGATCATGGCGGCTCCGCCTTTCCTACATCATGGCATCAATCTATCACGGAACAGCATGCATGTCCATGGCGCGTATGTACGGCTTTTTTGCGCACACTAGCCCCGGTGAGGGAAATGAAAACATTCATACCGGACAAGGTCTTTTATGAGCCGGCCTGTGAGGATTACCCGCTAGGTCGGGAGTTGCTGCAGCGTTATGGCGGCATGGGCCTGGATTTGATACCCATTGAGCGCCACAACAGCATCCCCGAGTTGCGCGCCAGGGGCAACGCCGAGTTTGCGGCCATGAAACGCCATCTGGTTTTGGGCGTACGCAAGAGCCTGACCTACAAGGCCAACCACAAGACCAGCGATTTTCTGGTGCCGTGGACATCGTCGGGTTGCGCGGCCATGTGCCTGTATTGCTATCTGGTGTGCACCTATTTCACCAGCGCCTATTTGCGGATATTCGTGAACCGTGAGGCGATGATGGAGCGCCTGCTGCGCGTGGCGGCCAAGGCCCAGGGGGAACCGGTATACGAGATCGGCAGCAACAGCGATCTGGTGCTGGAGGACACCGTGAGCGGCAGTTTGCAGTGGTCCATCCGCCGTTTCGCAGGGTCACCCAGGGGGCGTCTCACATTGCCCACGAAATTCCACATGATAGAGCCGCTGCTGGCTCTGCCCCACAACGGCCGCACGGTGGTGCGCATGAGCCTGAACCCCGAGGAAGTTGTGCGCACCGTGGAATTTGGCACTTCGCCGCTGGCGCTGCGCCTGCAAGCGCTGCGCCAGTTGTGGCAGGCCGGCTATCCTGTGGGCATCCTCATTGCCCCGCTTGTGCTGGTGGAAGACTGGCGCGCCCGGTATGAGCGGCTGTTCGCCCGCATGGCTGATGAGCTGCCTGCGGCCCTGCTGCGCCAGGCCCCGCTGGAGCTGATCTTCATGACCTACGGTTTTGCTCATCGTGAAATCAATCCTCAGGCTTTTCCCGGCGCTCAGCCGCTCTATGATGAGGCGCGCATGGCACCCTGCGGCCGGGGGCGGTGCGGCTACACCCGCGCCGCAAAGGAAGACGCGGCGCCGTGGTTCCGGGAGCGGCTGGCGCATTATTTTCCCGATAGCGTCATCGCCTATATCGTTTAGACCACAAAAAATACTGAGTATCTTTGCAAGAGCTGGATACACTAGAGCGGGACCAACCCAACAAGGAGGGAGCTTTTTGGCGCGATCAAACTGCGCGACTTGCGGCAAGCCCGGCGAACTGCGCGAGATGTCCGCCTGCACGGCCTGCGGCCAACCAATCTGTCACGAATGCGAGAGGCATTACGACGGCTTCTGCGCGAATTGCCTGAACAACGGCAGTGATGTGGCGCTCCTCTAGTGGCCGTCGGTGCTGTTGCACCGACGTCGATCGGGAGCATTTTCCAAACTTTATGTTCGCCCGTTGGCGGTAACCGTCGCCGGCGGGCCTTCATTTGTCCGGCTCATGAGACGCAAACACCTGCGGCAAGGCTTTGGTTTGCGTTCCTACTTTTATTCGCTCCTGCTGCACATTTTTGATATAATCGTTGTATGGGTAATATGCCATGGTGAGATTGGAAGCCGCCAGCATCGGCGACGCCGTGCGCACGCTGAGCGAGGCGTTTTTTTTGGATGACTTTGTAAGCCGCCTGTGCCCCGATGAGGGCCGCAGGCGGCGCAGCATCCAGCCGGTGTTCCGCTTTGCGGCGAACATGGCCGTGCACTATGGCGAAGCTTGGGCGGATAGCGACCAGATGCGCGCCGTGGCGCTGTGGCAGGTGTCCTGGCGTATGAACTGCCCGCCGTGGCGATGGCTGCTTTTTGGCGGTCTGGACATCCGCCGCCGGCTGGGGGCCGCGGCCTACGCTGAGCTCACCCGTGTCAGCGCCCGCATCGATGAAACGAGGGACCGCCTGGCGCCGGATCGTTATTTGTACCTTTCCAGCCTGGGCGTGCTGCCGGGCCACCGGCGGGAAGGGTTGGCCCGGGATCTCGTGCAGCCCAGGGTGCTCCGGGCGGCAGCCGAGGGCTTAAGCTCCATCGTGGAGACCAACAGTGACGGGGCGTTGGCCTTCTATCGCAACGCTGGCTTTCTGGTCCGCGCGCAGTTCACCGCCGTGGGCCTGCAATACACCGTGCTGGAATACCCGGCGCAGCGTGCGGATCGGTAGAGAAACGATGGGAGAGGCTTTTTTTCGACAGAAATGTTGTTTTTATCTGAAAATACCCCCGGAAAATTGTAAATAAGCTATTGCAATTGCTCCATTTTCGTGTATAATGAACTCGTTGAATCAGTCCTCTGTGTGTAGGCATCATCTGCCTGCACTTGCGGAACAAGGAAGAATCTTTTCGGACTGCAGCCGTAGAGTGGAACCTTGTGGCCGCCCGACCAGGAACCATGATCCCTCGTTCTTTTATTGGAGACCAAGGATTATGCCCTGATCAAAAAGGG
>JAEZSC010000040.1 GCA_023422005.1 Bacillota bacterium
CCGGTTCCGGGATCGTAACAGCTCACCTGCCAGCCGCCCCATTGGGCCACCCACAGGTTGCCGTCGCGGTCTATCGTCATGCCATCGGGTGCGCCTTCGGCGATGCGCACCACGGTGCGGCGGTTTGCGATTTCGCCGGTGGCGTCGTCATAATCGAAGGCGTCTACGACGCCGGTGGGCGTATCGGCGTAATACATCGTTGTGCGGTCGGGGCTCCAGGCCAAGCCGTTGGAGATGGACACGCCCTCCACGAGCTTGTGACAGCTCATATCGGCGTCCAGCCGGTACAGGGCGCCCACGCCGCGGCGTATGCAGGCGTTGTCCATGGTGCCCGCCCAAAAGCGCCCGGCAGGGTCGCACTTGCCGTCGTTAAAGCGGTTGCCCGTCAGGCCTGACTCCGGGTCGTGGATGGGCGTGAGTTTGCCGGTGCTCTCCTCCACAAAAAAGAAACCGTGTTCCGCTGCCACCAGCAACCCGCCGCCTCGGCGCAGCACCACAGCGCCCACTTGCTGGCCGATGGCTGCCACGAGGCGGTCTTCGCCGATGGCCGGGTCGAAGAAGCGGATCTCTCCCTTGGGGATGTCCACCCACCACAGGCCGGCACGCTCTTCATCCCACAACGGCCCTTCCCCGGTTACCGCCTGCGCCCGTAGCACCAAATCAGACTTGATCATATCGAACCTCCTGCTGCATTGGCCCACGATGCAGGCCGACCGGCAATTCCCGTTTGCGTGGGTGAGCGGGATGCTGAACATCCGGCCAGCCGCAAGCGTATTGCCTTGCTGTTTGACAGCCTATACGGCCATTCCTATAATGGTTCGTGTGCCCACCGTCCTTATCATAGCTGTGGGCTGATCGGGGTGTCAAGATGAACACGGAAGAACTGCGGCGCAGGGCAGCGCAGATGGGTGTGACAGCCTTTGAGGCAGGCATGGGCCACGAAGTGGTGCAGGCGGCACTCAAGGCCTCCCGAGGCAGCCTGCCGGGCCGTTTTCTGGCCGAGGGGCTGTGGCTCAACCGCCAGGCGGCCGAATATGGCGCCCGGGTTGAGTCGTTGCTGCTGTGCCCGGAGCTGCTCTATAGCGATGAGTGGATCGCCCAGTGTGACCGCATGATGGCTCACTGCGGCAGCGTGGCGCTGATCTCTATGCGGGTGTACGAGCGCCTGAGCGCCGATAAAAGCGACCGCGGCGCGTTGGGCGTTGTATGGGTGCCCCAGCATACCTTGGGGGACATCCCGACGGATGCGGCACTGCTGCTGGTGCTGGACGGCCTGGAGAACCCCGGCAACGTGGGCACGCTGATTCGAACCGCCGACGGCTCCGGCGCGGATGCTGTGATCCTGTGCAACCGCCGCACGGGGCTGAACAACCCCGCCATCGTGCGCAGCTCGCTGTGCACGATGCTGACCAAGCCTGTGGTGGAGGCCAATGCCGAGGCCCTAGCGGATTTCCTTGCGGACAGGGGTTTCACGACCTACTTGGGTAAGGCCGAGGCCGCGCAGCGCTATAGCGACATCGCCTACGCCCGGCACAGCGCCATCGTCGTGGGCCATGAGAAATACGGCGTCAGCGATCTGTTTTTCCAACGGCCCCATGTGGGCGTTAGCATACCGATGCTGGGCCGTGTGGATTCGCTCAACGTGGCCGTGGCCGGCTCCATTCTGCTCTATGAGGCCGCCCGCAGCCATGGCTTTGCCGCGCCGGCGCATGGAGGCCGCCCGTAAGAGCGGCGATCATTCCACATAGATCATCTTTTTGGTCATGCCGCCGTCGATGACGAGGTTCTGGCCATTGACAAATTCGTTGCCTTCTTCACATAGATACAGGCAGGCCCGGGCGATGTCCGAGGGCCGGCCTACGCGTCCGCTGAAATGCTGGCTGTGGTCGGCCTCGGTCAGGCGTTCATAGCCGCCGGTGCAGATCCAGCCGGGGGAGAGGACGTTGACGCGGATGCGGTCCGGCGCAAGGCTTGCGGCCAGCGCGTGGGTCAGCGCCACCAGACCGCCCTTGCTGGCAGCGTAGGCCTCGGTGTTGGGCTCACTCATCAGTGCCCGGGTGGATGCGATGTTGACGATGCTGCCGCCGCCCCGGGCTCGCAGATGCGGGATGGCCCGCCGGGCGCACAAAAAGGCTGCCCGCAAGTTGACATTCAGCACATAGTCCCAATCCTCCACCGGCAGCGCCTCCGGCGGCGCGCCGCGGCCCAGCCCGGCGCAGTTGATCCAGATGTCCAGCGCGCCCAATGCCTTTGCCGCGGCGTCCACCGCCGCCTCGGAGTCTTGCGCTCGCGAGAGGTCCGCTGTTATGAATATCGCCGTATGCCCGGCGGCACGAAGCTCATCCTGCAGCCGCAGCCCGGCATCCTTGCCGATGTCCACAATGGCCACCGCCGCGCCCCGCGCAGCGAACTGCGCCACGATCTCCCGGCCGATGCCCCCGGCGCCGCCGGTCACCGCCACGGCCTTGCCAGCGAAGTTTTTATCCATGGTCACGCCTCCTGTCTTTTCCATGCAATCATAGCGCAGCTCAAGATCGTCGGCAAGGGGAGGGGATTTCGCACCTGCTGTTGCGACCAAAGGGCTTTCCGATCGCCCTTTGGAAACCTTCGGCACCCATATTATGAATGATTATGTATGAATGTGACTAACACGGCAGGCTCGTGGGAGCGGGTTTCGACGGGTGAACGTTGTTGCCGACCGACGGTTTACCCGCCGGGAGGAGACTGACATTCAGGCAGAATCGCTCAAAAAAATCCCGCTACAGAGGTCCCCTTCGTACCCAAAACCTCTTTAAAAGACGGACTCACAAAGGCCCGCTGGCGACATGTGCGGCAGCGGGCAACGAGTGCTAGAGAGCAAGGTGAGCACAAGCTAGGGGTGGTCTCGGCGGGGGAGAAGTTCCCCCGCCGAAAGGCGTTTACGCCCAGCGCTTCAGCTTGGGAAAGAACTCCTTCATGGCCGCGCGGGCGGTGTCAGCATCGGGATAGGCCTTTGCCTCCAGTGTGTAGGGGATGCAGGTCTCGATCATCTGGTCCAGCGTTTCCTCACCGGTGAAAGCGCCGTCCTTGAAGCAGTAATGGCAGTATTCAGGGTTTTTGGTACCGTCGGCGTTGGTGCCCAGCACGTCGTCGGCCAAGGGCATGGCGCAGCTTTGGCAAATGTGTTCCATCGGTGGAATTCTCCCTTCGTGTTTGATTCCATTGTATCAGACGAACATGACAAGAGCCTGTCATATTCAAAATACATCCGCATGTTCCTTTGCGTTGCCGGCAAAAGCCTTGCGCGGGAAAGGGTTCCATAGTATTCTAGTAACGTTCCAAATCCACAAGTGAAAGGGTGAAATACATGAAGAAACTGCCTGTGGCGCTGCAGCTTTACACCGTGCGCGACGCGTCGGAGAAGGATTTCTTTGGCGTGTTGGCTCAGGTGAAGGCGATGGGCTATGACTACGTCGAGATGACGGCGGACTTCTTTGGCCATACGGCTCAGGAGATCCGCGCTGAAATGGACAAGCTGGGCCTGCGCTGCGTATCCGCCCATGTGCCCATTGACATGCTGTTGGGCGATCTGGAGGGCACGCTGACGACGTTCCAGACCTTGGGCTGCGAATACATCGCTGTGCCGTGGCTGGATGAGCCCCGCCGCCCCGGCCACCCCGGCTACGCCGCCGTGGTGGAAGGAATCCAACGCATCGGCCGCGCCAGCCACGCCCGCGGCATTACGCTGCTGTATCACAACCACGACTTCGAGTTCGTCAAGCTGGACGGCCAGTACGCGCTGGACATCCTTTACAACTCGGTGGAGCCCGAGTATCTGCAGAGCGAGATAGACACCTGCTGGGTAAACGTGGCTGGTGAGGATCCTGCCGCCTACGTGCGCAAGTATGCCAACCGCTGCCCGGTCGTGCACCTGAAGGATTTCGTGATGCCCGGGAAGAAGCCCTCGCAGCTTTACGCGCTCATCGATGAGACCGGCAAGGACGACGCTGCCGTGGGCGGCGACACCGAAGCCTTCGACTTCCGCCCGCTGGGCATGGGCGTGCAGAACTTCCCTGCGATACTGGAAGCGGCCAGCGACGCCGGCGCCAAATATGTCGTCGTGGAGCAGGACCGCTCCTCCCAGCGCCCCTCGCTGGAGGCCGCCCGCATCAGCAGAGAATACTTGAGGTCTCTCGGGCTGTAACACTCCATATATCGGTAGTTGCTGCTTTCAGGGGCTGGCGTTCTAAGCGCATATGTGCGTGCATCATTCAAGGGGACGGAGATTTCGCGCCTGTGGGCGCGACCAAAGGGCTTTCCGATCGCCCTTTGGATACCTTCGGCCCCATCTCTTGGATGCGTATGCTAATATGTGACCAACGACAGTCCTTTTTCTATAACTGCCAAGAAGGAGAGGGCAGCGCTCCTTACCGACCGCCGGTTCATCCGGCGGGAGGAAATGATAAACGAGAACGAAGCGGGTACAGAAACCCGCCCACAGGCGATCCATCGACCTTTATAAACATGCATGAGGAGCAGGGCGGGAGATCGTCCGGCGACGGTTATCGCCGGGCGATGAACGATAGCCAGAACAAGGTAACTAAATCGGCTTCGACGCAACAGCGTCGAAGCCGAATATGTGTGTGATAGCGGGTATGGTTGGTGTAAGGTCATGTGTCCCTGGCAAGCCTTAAGCGTTGGGGTTTGCTAACGGCTGCAGCCGGGGAAAAATGGAGGGCCGGGGTTCATCCATCGCATCGCTCCTCTCCTGTTGGCTAGCCTGTTGGGTGCATTTTAGCACCGTGCTAAGCAGCCTTCAACCGTTTGGAGCCAATGTTTACCATATCATTACAGGTGTAAAACGATGGTAAAAATGCGGGGCTCATGGTTGGCATGAACGGACCCCGCAACAACCCGTCATCGTCCGTGGTTGTATTCCACAATGTAGACCTTGACACCTCGGCGTCGACCCCAGCGCATGCACTCGGACCGTGTGTTCATGAATACATCGCCCAGGCGGGAGCTGTCACCCTCGTTGGAGCCGGTGTCTTCGGCGATGCAATAACCGTAGCCGGTCACATACAGCAGCGTGCCATAGGGGATGGATTTTGGGTTCACGGCGATGGTGCCGGGCTTTGCGCGGGTGCGGGTATATTGTGGCCAACCGCCTCTGGCTGTCTTGCGCCCGGTATGGGTGTAGGCGGTGATGTCCATCAGGAGCATGGATTCGAAGGTGCTGGGCACCGACGGAATCTTGAGATCTTCTTTGGTCACATGGTCATAGATACCGGGCCTGGGCGTGGCGGCGGGCTTCTTGGTGGGCTTGGGCGTCGGCGTGGCGGCGGGTTTGCTTGTCTTGCCGGGCTTGCCGGTGGCGGTAGGCCTCTTGGTGGGCGTAGGGGTCTTGGCGGGCTCCACCTTGGTGCCCTTGTATATGATGCGATCCTTGGGTTGCTGAACTATGGCGTTGGAGATCTCCATACGGCTGACCTCCATACCGTCCTTGTAGGTTACGCTGATGACGCGGCTCTGCACGCCGGCATGGCCTTTTTGGGCCAGCAGCGACTTGCCCTGCAGCACCTGGCTGCTCTTCAAATACACGGTGTCGTTGGGGATAACATGACGCTCTGTGATCTCTTCCTTGGTGACTGCCACATGGCGGATGTTCATGCCAGGCGCCAGGGGCTGATCCAGAGCTGGAGTAATTTCGTCGTCCTGGTCATAATCGACTTTGGCCTTGGACAGCGCCTCCTCAACGGTGCCGCCGGTCATATAAACGCGGTTGAGCTCGTTTTTTGATGTGATATAGACGATCATGGCCTTATCCATGGTGATGACCATTCCGGGTGTCAAACGGGTGTTTTGCGGCGGCGACACCTCGTCGTTGGGTCCGATGCGTATGTTTTGCTCGCTGAGCAGGCCACCCACGGTGCGTTCGGTCGTCGTGATCTCGCGGGGCACAACGCCGCTCTCGATGCGCACTGTGACTTGGCGGGACCTGTTGTAGGCGTTTACGCCGATGAGCACGCCCAGCGCGACGACACCCAGCATAACCGCCACCACGGCCACCTTGGCCAGGGAGCGGCGGGCACGGAGCACCGTGGAATGCAGAAGCAGGTCGCGCTCCGGGGCGCTGCGAAGCGCGCGCAGACGCCCCTGCAGGCGTTCCAACGTGCCGGTGCGCACTCGCAACTGCAGGCCGGGGTGCCGCGAACGGCGGACGCTGCGGGTGTAGCTGCTCTTATTTGTGTTTCCAGCCGGGCTCGGGTATGCCAAGAGTACAACGCTCCTTTTCCGATTGTCAGTATGATTAGATGAATCTTATTATATTCTGTGTTGCTGTTGACGTCAAATCTTGTGCAGAATCAACAGGTTATAGAGAATGAAGAACCCCGTTTCCGTGATAGTTCCGGCGTTGAGGAACCCGTGGTTTACCCCAATACAAACCCGCTGGCGATGTTCTCACCAGCGGGTTTGTTTAAACAATACGAAGTCAGAACGGATCCTACTCGATCCTGTTCGTAGAGGAAAGGCTCTTGCTGAGCATCAGTATGATCTTGAGCAGCACCGCGTCGTCGAAGGTGCGAAGGTCAAGACCGGTGGCCTTTTGAATCTTGTCCAGGCGGTAAATCAGCGTATTGCGGTGGATGTAGAGCTTGCGGCTGGCTTCGCTTAGGTTCAGATTGTTCTCAAAGAACTTGCCGATGGTTTCAATGATCTCATCGGTCATGACCTTTTTGATGCTCTCGGTGTAGGCCAGCTCGTAGAAACGGCGGCGAATCTCCCGGGGCACTTCCTGCAGGAAGCGCTCCAGCATCAACTGGTGGAACATGAACACGCGGCCGGTGGTCTGCTGCATGAGCCCCAGGTTGATGGCCTCCTGCGCCTCGGTAAAGGAATCTCGCACGCCGATGAGGCCGCGTTTGATGCCGCCCACGCCCAGGCAGGAGCGGTTGTTGACCTCGTTGGACAGCGTGTCGTCCAGCGCCTGCACCAGTTGGGAGATGTCCTCCATATCGTCCTCGTCCTCAAGCTGGCGAACCAGCGCGATGACGTAGCGGTTCAGCGTCACAACGACGTCACCCTTGGAGCGGGTGAACACCTTCATCAGCGTGTCATAAAGCAGCGAAGCGTCGCCCTCAAAGGTCTGCACCAGTATCACGCAGCGCTTGGCGTTGGGCTCCAGCTTGAAATCACGGATGGCCTCCTGCACTTCCAGCGGGTCAGCCTTGTCCAGCAGCAGCGCCTTGAAGATCTCCTCGCGTCCGGGCTTGCGGATGGAAGTTTTCAGAATCTCCGAGAACAGCGTCGCAAGCAGGAACCCGTAATTCTCCACGTCCTTCATGGCGCCGGGGATGACCAGCGACAGAGGCTTGTAATTCTCGTTCTGCAATTGGAAGTAGCAGCGTTCCGCCTCCGTGACCTCGGCCTTACCATCCTCAAACTGGACTTGTTCCAACCAGTTGTCAACGCTTCCCACGTCTTCCTCGTCAGAGCTGGCCAACACATCGCCCATCTCGTCGAGCAGGCTGATCTTCAGCCGGAGCTTTTCAGCCATATCGGCCACAGCCTTGATCAGTTTACCGTCCAAATGCATATTAAAAGCCTCCAAGCTTGTACAGAATCAAATATCACACGGCGATCCGGGATGATTACATTTATGATACGGACTGCCGTCGCCCGGCGCAAGGGCTGAATGTAAACGTTATGTGAATTGTATGATAGCGGCCTCTCTCGAGGGAATTATTTCCAATCCGGAAGAGAAAGGCAGAGCACGACGGGAGATCATGCTCTGCCTTGCACTTTCAATCTTCTCTGAACTCCTTAGTTCTTGATGATTGTGACTTCGGTCTCCTTGTCAAAGAGGTGCACGTTGTAGAGGTCGAAGGCCACCTTGATCGTGTCACCGGTGCGGGAAAGGCTGCGGGCGTCCACCACGGCGGTGATGCTGCCTTCCTTGCCGTCCACAACCAGATACAGGTTGGTCTCGGAACCCATGAGCTCGACGACGTCCACAAACGCGGAAGCCACGGCTTCGGGGAACTCGGCGATGAACTTGTCCTCATCGTGGATATCTTCGGGGCGAACACCCATCACGACGTCCTTGCCGATGTAGGAGGTGTCTACCTGAGCGGCGCGGGCGGCGGGAACGAGCAGCTTGTTCTTGCCGAAGGTGATGTAGAGGTTGCTGCCTTCCTTGACGAGCTTGACGTCAAAGAAGTTCATGGGCGGGGTGCCGATGAAGCCGGCAACAAACAGATTGACGGGCTTGTTGTAGAGGTTCTGAGGGGAGTCAATCTGCTGAATGAAGCCATCCTTCATGACGACAATGCGGGTGCCCATCGTCATGGCCTCAGTCTGGTCGTGGGTTACGTAGATGAACGTGGTCTGAAGGCGCTGGTGCAAGCGGATGATCTCCGCGCGCATCTGCACGCGCAGTTTGGCGTCCAGGTTGGACAGAGGCTCGTCCATCAGGAAGACCTTGGGCTCACGCACGATGGCGCGACCGAGGGCAACGCGCTGGCGCTGACCGCCGGACAGAGCCTTGGGGCGGCGGGTGAGCAGGTGGTCGATGCCCAGCGTCTTGGCAGCTTCCTTGACGCGGCGATCGATCTCCGCCTTGGGCATGCGGCGCAGCTTCAGGCCGAAGGCCATATTGTCATACACGGTCATATGGGGATACAGGGCGTAGTTCTGAAACACCATGGCGATGTCACGATCCTTGGGGGCCACATCGTTCATCAGCTTGTCGCCAATGTAGAGCTCGCCATCGGAGATTTCCTCAAGACCGGCCACCATGCGCAGCGTCGTGGTCTTGCCGCAAC
>JAEZSC010000121.1 GCA_023422005.1 Bacillota bacterium
CCGGTGAGATGTTCCAGCTGACCACGCTGGACCTGGACAAGCCGCCCCGCGATGAGGCCGGCGCCGTGGATTACGCCCAGGATTTCTTCGGCAAGCGCGCCAACCTGACCGTCAGCGGCCAGCTCAACGTGGAAACCCACGCCATGGCCATGCGCAACGTATACACCTTCGGCCCCACGTTCCGGGCGGAGAAGAGCTTCACCGCCCGCCACGCCGCCGAGTTCTGGATGATCGAGCCGGAGATGGCCTTCGCGGACCTGGAGGACGACCAGGCGCTGGCCACCGACATGATGAAGTATTTGATCTCCTACGTGCTGGAGCACGCGCCGGAGGAGATGAAGTTCTTCAACCAGTTCGTGGACGAAGGGCTCATCGGCCGCCTGGAGCACGTGGCCCGCAGCAACTTTGCCCACGTGACCTATACCGACGCCATCGACATCCTGCAAAAGAGCAAGAAGGCCTTTGAGTACCCGGTCAAGTGGGGCATCGACCTGCAGACCGAGCACGAGCGCTTCCTGACCGAGGAGGTCTACAAGAGCCCGGTGTTCGTGACCAACTACCCCAAGGAGATCAAGGCCTTCTACATGCGCCTGGACGACGACGAGCGCACCGTGTCCGCCATGGACCTGCTGGTGCCCGGCGTCGGCGAGATCATCGGAGGCAGCCAGCGCGAGGAGCGCCTGGATGTGCTGGAGCGCCGCATGAAGGAATGCGGGTTGGAGGAAGCGCCTTACTGGTGGTATGTGGACCTGCGCCGCTACGGCACCGCCCGCCACGCGGGCTTTGGCCTGGGCTTTGAGCGGGCGATCCTGTATTTGACGGGAATGAAGAACATCCGCGATGTTGTAAGCTTCCCGAGGACCACGGGGAGTGCGGATTTTTAGTTTGTTGGTATCAAAAAACCGGCAGCGGAGTTTGCTGCCGGTTTTTCTATGACAAAGTTTATGAAGTTAATCCTGTTGGGTCTCCGTAGTAAAGTACACAAACCCTCCGCCCAGCAGCGTCGTCTCCACCCAAAGCTTCAAATCAATCCGTGTGCTCTTTCCCTCGTCATACATCACGGCCTGGACGCTCTGGTCGTCCTCCCCGACTTCCAGCGAGACAATCGTGACCCAATGCCAATCGTCCAGGTTGTGCAGCTTGCCGTTGGAGAGGTTTAAGAATGCCACCGGGCAATCCTGCCGCAGACCCTCGGCGATGAACGCGACGACGTGGGACAAGTCCGGGCGTTCGCAGGGCGCCGTGGGCACATGCAGCAGATGGCTGCTCAGGCCCGCGCCCACGCAATCCGCCAGCGCCAGCACGCCTTCGCTTAAGATTTCCAGGCGGTTCACGCCGTTCATCGTGGGGGTCACGTGCTCCCACACGGACTCCATAAGCCCGACGCAGCCGGCCTTGCTGTCTGCGCTGTGGGGCAGAGGCATGCCCTTCACCTTGTTCAGGTACAGCAGCACGGTGGACGCCACCGTGGGGCCGCAGCCCGCCCGCCTCTGCCAATTCGTGCCATACCACTCCTGGTCCAGCCCAAAGCTAACGCTCTCATCTTCATTTGAAATGTGCAGGCTCTCGGGCCGGCTCAATGCATAGGTTTGTATGTTCACAGTTCCTGCCTGTTTTTTAGGATGGGATCATATTAATACAATTTCATGGGGAAAGCCAAGCCCCTTCATTTGGGATTCGCTAGCCAGTCAACCCCGTTGCCGTTCTGCCAGCACCGCGTACAGCGTGACCCACCGGCTGGGTTTGCCGACATTCTCTTTGGGCAGCCAGCTCTTTTGCAGCGTACCGTCCAGACGCAGGCGGCCTGCTTCGTCGGTGCGTTCCTCCAGCAAGGCCCATGCCTCGCCCAGCGCCGGGTGGCGGCCGTGGCCCAGCGCGCACAGGCTTTCCACGATGTTTTGCGCGCCTACGCGCATGGTCTCCATGGGGAAGAACGTGTCCTGCACGCGCCAGCCGGGCCGCATGTCCAGCACCGGCTGGCTGTCGTCGGCGGTGCGGTAGAAGAGGTTGCGCCGCAGGAAGTAATCGGCCACGCCCTGCGCCCCGGCGAAGGGCACGCCGCGCTTGGCGCACTCACCGGCCAGCAGCAGGCCGTGCAGCGCGGCGCGGTAGCAGCTCTTTTTGGGCGGGTTGCGCTTTTGCAGCCGGTGCAGGCAGAACCAGCCGCCGTCGTGCATCCGGTGGGCGCAGAAGGCGTCCAGCCGCTCGCGCACCTCCCGATCATTGCCCCAGTCCAGCATCACCAGCGCCCGCAGCGCCAGCGCGTCGCCGCAGCCGCAGTCCAGCGGCGGCTCCAGCACCCGGCGCACCGCCGGTTCGGCGTCTACGATGTCGCGGCTCAGGCCGCATTCGGCCAGCGCCAGCAGGTGGTAAATGAGCCACAGGCCTTTGGTTTCGGTCATCCACGCGGTATCCCGCGCCTGGGGCAGCGCGGCAACAGCGTCTGCCGCAGCCTGCTCTCGTTGTTCCGCGGGGAAGCGGTCCGGCAGCTCGGTCATCAGCCGGTGGCGAATAAGTGGAAAGGCAGGATCGTCCAGCCAGGCCAGAGCGCTTTCAGTGTTCATATGTATGCCCCTTTGTGCGGATATCAACAGGGAAATCACAGGTTATCAACAGGATATCACACAAAGGCGACGGCAGGCCGGCATGTTTGGAAAGGATTTATGCGGCTGCCGCCACACGCAGCCTATCAAATGCAATTTGAATTTTGCTTCTTCTGTAAAGCAGATGCAGTTAGAGATAGGTGCATGATGCAGCTAAGATAGAATTACTCAGTAGAACCGACTGAAACCGTTAGTCACAAATGTATATATAGCCTTCGTCTAGGGCAACGTCCAGATATGTTATAATACCAAATATAGACGAAAGAGCTCTGTGAAAGAATAGGAGGAACCGATGGAACGTTATGTGGACATCACCGCCTTCGGGGCGAAGGAAGGCACTGGGCAGGTCTGCACGGCGGAAATACAGTCCGCCATCGACGAGGCCAACCGCCTGGGCGGGGCCACGGTGCTGGTGCCGCCGGGCACCTTCGTCACCGGCACGCTGCTGCTGGGCGGCGCTTCGCTGCACCTGATGCGCGGCGCCGTGTTGAAGGGTTCGCCCAACCTTGCGGATTACCGGCCCTGCGGCTACCGCCACAACGAGATGGGCGACGTGCTGCCACTGATCTGCTCCATGGAAAGCAGCGGCGTCCGCCTGTCCGGCCAGGGAACCATCGACCTGAACGGCGACCCGTTCTTCGACTTTAGCCTGGAAACCCTGGCCGGCCGCCACCGGGGCCTGACCGAGGAGGAACTGCTGGAATGCCCGGCGGAGCACGGCGCCCGGCCCAACCAGCCCATCTTCTTCTACCGGTGCACCAACGTGGCTGTGGAAGGCCTTACGTTGATCAACGCCCCCTGCTGGACGCTTACCTTTGTGGAGTGCAGCCAGGTGCGCCTGACCGACCTCAACATCGACAACAGCCTGCGCATCCCCAACAACGACGGCGTGCACTTCTGCGGCTGCCGCGACGTGCTGGT
>JAEZSC010000132.1 GCA_023422005.1 Bacillota bacterium
TGCAGCGCAGCGACTATGTGTTCGTGCAGCTTTCCCAGACCAAGGAATTCATCCGCCGCCGGTACGGCGTGGATGTGGATGGCGAAGAGGAGAGCAACCCGGAAGCAGGTCGCGTGCTATCGGACACGCAGCGCACAAGGGTGGACACCAAGGTGACGCAGAACATCGTGTACTTCCGCAACGACAGCGGCGGCATCGGTAAGTTCTCCTGGGTCAACGATGTGATATTGGAGCACATGGAGGACTATCAGGCACGGCATCTGGAAGCCTGCGCCAAGTGCGGCGCGCCGCGCATCCCCGGTCAGGACCTGTGCGCCTGTGGCGGCAAGCGATGGCGGAACACCAAACAGGAATATGAGACGCTGGAGGCCGACATACCACTGCCCGACGGTGGCATGATACCGGCGATGTCACAGGCAATGCGGGACGGCCTGCCCGTGACGGATGCCATGGGCCAGCCGCAGCTTATGCCCACCCGCCTGCCCTGGTACACGCCAAACCGCTTTCCGCTGATCGTACGCCGCAACGTGAGCGTTTTCGGCAAGTTCCTAGGCGACAGCGACGTGGACAAGATTGCCGACCAGCAGGAGTTTGTCAAGAAGCTGGGCACCAAGATTGAGGAAAAGCTGCTCATGGGCGGCAGCGCCATCACGCTTCCCAGGGGCGCTTCCTTCTCCAAAAACGACAAAGAGTTCAAGGTCATCGAGGTGAAATCCCCCAGCGACACCGCGGCCATACAGGCCATCACGCTGCAACCCAACGTGTCCTACGACTCGGCGGAAAAGGAGCGGGCCTACTACGAGGCCAAGAGCACACTAGGCATCACCGACGCCTATCAGGGCAAGCCCGACGTGACGGCCACCAGCGGCGTAGCCAAACGGGTCAGCGTGTCCCAAGCCGCCGGCCGCCTGGAGTCCAAACGACGCATGAAGGACGCGGCTTACGCCGAGCTCTTCCAGTTGATCTTCCAGTTCCGCCTGGCCTATTGCGACGAGCCTCGCCCATACCGGGCGCACAACGCCCAGGGCAAGCCGGAATACGGCGCGTTCAATCGCTACGCCTTCCTGGAACAGGATGCCGCCGGCGAGTGGTATTACAACGACCAGTATCTCTTCTCCGTGGACACCGCCGGGAGCCTGAACAACAACCGCGAAGCCATGTGGCAGGAGGCCCGCATGAACCTGCAAACCGGCGCTTTCGGCCAGCCCGGCGACCCCAAGACGCTTCTACTCTTCTGGCAGATTATGGAGAGCCTGCACTACCCCAAAGCCGGGGACATTAAGGCGCAGTTGGAAGAGCAGGCGGCCCAACAGGAGGTTATGATGCAGCAACAGCAGATGATGATGCAGGAAGGCGCAGCACTCGACCAGACCAACGGCATGCCCACAGCGCAAGCGGAAATGAGCGCGGGAGTGAGCGGCAGTTCCGGCGCAGCGGGGTGACGAAATGCCATATAAACCCATAGAAGATATTGCCGGGGCGAACAGTGCCATAGCTGACATATATGGCCGTGCCGACGCAGCGCTAAAGGCGCTGGCCAATCAAACCACTGTTACGTGGGACACCCTGCAGGGAAAGCCGGCGGCGTTCCCGGCATCGACGCACACCCACGACTGGGCATCTGTCACCGGGAAGCCCAGCACGTATTCAGCAACGCTGGGCGAAACATCCGCGACCGCTTATCGCGGCGACCGGGGGAAAACTGCTTATGACCACTCGGCGGCGACCGGCAACCCTCACGGCGCGACGCCTGCAGACATCGGCGCAGCGACATCCAGCCATACACACAGCTACCTTCCGTTGACAGGCGGTACACTCTCTGGATCGTTGGCAACCGCTTCCGGTATAACTATTGGCGGCGCGTTGCATTTGGACAATGACAACACAAATTACAAATCCATCTATTTTAGGATGGGCGGGCTTAGCCGGTGGCACTTCTACGCCACCAGCGACCCGGAAAACACATCGGACAACGCCGGCACCAATCTAGTGCTTCGCCGGTTCAACAATGCTGGCGGGTATCTGTCCGAAGTCTTTGCGGTCAACCGAATAGACGGGATCGTGCGATTCGCATACACCCCATATGCCGCCGGGAACGTGATGTACCATGCCGGTAACTTCGCGCCAACCAACATCCCCACCCAAACGGAAACCTTGACCATTTCCAACGGCACATACAATGGTGCCCACTTGGTTCTCGGCACCTACCATCTATGGATCAGCAGCGGCAAACTGTACATCAAAAGCGGCGCACCGACTAGCGCCACGGACGGCACCGTTGTGGGTGCTCAAACGTAAGGAGAAACGAGGAACGATGGCACTTATCAAAAGCAACCCGACGCCCTACGGGATTCCCGCCGAGTACCACAAGATCATGGAAATACGGATCAACTGGCACGCCAATGATGCCAGCGTATTGGTGGGAACCTTTGTAAACAAAGAAGCGCGGATGAACAACGCCAACTGCGTGATCGCCCGACTTTACGAGTTCCCCACGAGGAATTTCCCGTTTAACATGGATCATAACAACGTGGATGAAGCATATCTCGCCTTGAAACAACATCCCGACTTTACTGATGCAGAGGATGACATATGATCGATATTTTTGCAGAACGCCGCGCAACGGTACAACGGGCGCTGGGTGAAACGCGCCTGCGCCTGGACACCCTGGAAGCCCAAGCCGCACAGGCCGGCAGGGAACTTGAACAACTGACCGGCGCATTGCTGGAACTGAACCATCTGCTGGGGCTGATACAAGCGCCCGGCGGCCAGCGCCCGACGAACCCATGACCAAAGAAGCGCCCGATTAAACCGGGCGCTTTTGCTATGAAAGGGAGGTAAACATGAACCAAAAACGCTGGAAGTCCCCGGTCGTATGGACCACCCTTGCCGCCCTGGTTTTCTTCATCGTGAAGAACTTTGCCGGCTATGAAATCCCTCACTGGGACGCTTTTATCGAGCTGCTGATTGGCGCCGGGCTGGCCGTCGGCATACTGAACAACCCCACTGACAAGGTGGGATTCTGATGGCTGACAGGATCATCGCTTCGCTCTTTATCGCCGAGACCAGAAAGTATGTAGGATGTGGGTATGTCTACGGCGCCGTGGGCACGCAGTGCACCGCGGAGCTGCTGCGGGCTAAGGAGCGCCAATACGGAGCAAAGATGGGCGTGGGATACTACCACAGGAACGGCGACTACACCAAGGGCAAGTGCGCCCGATGGTTGGGTGTGTTCGTGGCCGACTGCTCCGGTTTGTTGAAATACGTGCGCAGACAGCTGACCGGCGTGTGGCGGGATGTGTCCGCTCAGGGCACCTATGACCAATGCCCGGTATCCCAGCGCGGCAAATTGAACGTCGCGACACTGCGGCCGGGTTATTTCGTCTTTATGTACTCCTCCAATGCCCGGCGCATGACCCATGTGGGCCTCTATGTGGGCAACGACCAGGTCATCGAGGCCAGGGGCGTGGACCACGGCATCGTGGAGACCCGGCTCTCCGGGCGCAGGTGGACCCACCAAGGCCTGGCCGACTACATGCTGGTGGATGTGACCGCGCCACCGGCCCCGCCGCCCGGTGGAGGTGCCGATGGCGACAGCGGCGACGCCTCCACACCCAAGCCCGACGACCTTCCAGTACTGCGCTATAAGCTCAAGCTCATGAGGGGCGACAAGGTGGCGCTGATGCAAACACTGCTGCGCCGCTGGAACGCCGGTGCCCTACCCCGCTGGGGCATCGACGGCGATTTCGGCGCCGAGACCCGAGACTGGGTAATGGAATACCAGCGCCTGCACCGCGATGTGTACGGCCGACCGCTGGAGGTGGACGGGATTGTTGGAGTTCTGACTTGGGGAGCACTGCTTTCGCCTGCGGCGCTGTAGCGCCTAGACGATTCAGACAACTTGTCAAATCTATTATGAATCACCCGGCGATAACCGTCCCCGAGAGATCTCTTTACTTCTGTCTCATCCGATGGCGCAGAGAGACGCAGATGCCTGCAGGCACATTTTGTTTCACGCAGCTCTCTTTATGCAGGTTCCCTCCAGCGGAATGAATCTGCCGTCGGTTATACGCGCTTTTTTCTAACCATCCCCTGCCTCGTCGAAATTTCCGGCGGGGCTTTCGTATACCCAGAGCTTAAAGGAAAGGAGGCCACCCCATGTCGAGCAAGTACATCGGCAAGGTCACGCTGGACGCTACGCAGATGATCAGCGCCCCCGTGAGCCAGGGCACTGCCAAGCCCACGCCCAAGAAGTCCAAAGGCCGCTAAAAGCGAGGGCTGGATAGCCCAAACAGGACCACCTCATCAGTCGCCTTTGGCGACTGCTTCCCCTCCAGGGGAAGCTCTTGGTGGCCGCAACCCAATTCGCTTGGGGAACAGCGTAAAAAGCCCCAGCAGGTTTGCTACCACATAAACACTCACAAAGTGGGTGCCGAAGGTTTCCAAGGGGCGATCGGAAAGCCCTTTGGTCGCGCCTCGCAAGGCGCGAAACCCTTCCCCTTCGTATTAGCTATGCACTTTATGTGGCAAACCATGCTTGCATGAAAGGACCCCATGAAACTGTCTTCGCGTAAATTCTACGCCCCGGATGGGTCAGGCGCAAACGTTTCGGGAGCCGCCGACCCGAACACCGGGAACACAGGCGCAAACGATGCTGACCTCGCCGCCCAGCAGCCCCACCAACAGCAGCAACCGGCGGTCATGAGCCACGAGGACCGCTCCGCCGCTGCAGCAGCCCGACGCCAGGCTGAGGCCCAGTACCGCAACCGCATACAGGCCATGGAGGCTACACAGGATGCTCTGGCCAGAAGCCGGGGCTTTGAGAGCTTCCAAGACATGCTGGACTACAATAGCAACGAATTGCTTGAGCAGGGCCGGCTAAGCCCCGAGGCACTCTCGCCTCTGGTACAGCGGGCAATCAATGAACACCCGGCCATCCACCAGATGCACCAGCAGATGGTGGCTGAGGGCGTGGAACACTCGGTGCAGGAGTTCCGCTCCAGCTTCCCCGACGCGGGCGTGAACAGCGTGGACGACTTCCTGCGTCTGCCCAACTTTGACAGCTTTTATGGCTACGTGAGCCAGGGCCTGTCTTATGTGGAGGCCTACAAGCTGTCCCACGAAAACGACATCTTGAACCGGCGCACCGCCGCCGCCCGGCAGGCCACGCTCAACCACATGAATGGCAAGGGCCACCTGCTTGGCACACAAGGCGACGCCGGGGACGACGCCGGCTTCCCTAGCGACGAAACGCTGGACTACTACCGCAACTTCTTCCCCTCGTGGAGCGAAAAACGCATCCGCAATCATTACGCCAAGCAACAGAAAGGATGAACCGAACATGGCTTTCAAGATTGCCTCCCTGCTGGATGGCACCCATCCCCCCTTTGAATATTACCTGGGCAAAGACGGTGAAGCCTTCGCTCTGGGCGAGGCCCTGGTGATGGCCGACGGACGGCTGGCCCCATGCGCCACTGACGCTACCCCGGAATTCATCTGCCAGAGAACCCAAGCCGCAGAGACCCCCGCCAAGACCCTGCTGCCGGTGACCCGTGTGACTGAGACCCAGGAATACGAGGTTCCCGTGAGTGTGGGTGGTTCGCGCATCGCCCTGGGCACCAAAGTGACGCTGGGCGCAAACGGGCTGAGCGTTACCACCACCACCGACGGTGGTGTGTTCTTGGTCAGCGGCAACCCCAAGGGCGAGGCCAACGTGGACGTGGGGGACAGGATTGCCGGATTCTTCCGCAGGTAATATAGGTCGCTCACCGCCCAAGCGGTGAGCGTCGCTGTGAAGCAGCGATGGATGACACCTGAAGCCAAGAACCGCTTCGGCGGGCGACAAGAGCTGGCCGGAGCTTCGCTCCTGCTCGCCCATGCAACCAGGGCAGAGCCTTTGTCCTACTTTTTCCCTATATAGAAAGGAGATCACCACCAAATGGCTGGTATTGTTTTTTCCAAATCCTCCGGCGTTGCCGAGAGCATGTATGGCAGGACCCAGGAACCCATCTTCGCGTTAATCGAGGAGCAGACCGAAGCTTGGCAGAAGGGTCGCTCCTGCATCGACAAGATCTTCTGCATGGAGCACACCAACAACTTCGTGGAGAAGTTCACCAGCGAAACCGCGCTGGGCAACTTCGCCCCCGTGGGCGAGGCCGGCGCTTACCCGGAAAACGGCTGGCAGGAGGGTTACTCCACCGTCATGGAGCCCGACACCTGGAAGAACAAGTTCGAGGTGACCATGGAAATGGTGGAGGACGCCAAGCACGGCAAGATCAAGCAGAAGGCCTCGGCCTTTACGCTGTCCTTCAACCGCACCCGTGAACTGTTCGCTGCCAAGATGCTCATGGGCGGCGTCGGCGATTCCATACAGTTCGGCGTGGGCAGCAAGCAGCGCGCCTTCTCCACCAAGGGCGCCGATGGCCTGCCCTTTTTCTCCAAAGAGCACCTCAGCATCACCGGCGGCACAGGCCCCCAGAGCAACAAGTTCGCCAGCACCTTCAGCTATGACAATCTGTGCCGCGTGCAGGCCAAGATGCAAAGCTACACCGATGAGGACGGCAACCTGCTGGGCATCCAGCCCAACACGATCATCATCCCCAACGACGCCATGCTCAAGAAGGACGTCATGAACGCCATTGGCGCGGAAGGGCTGCCGGAGTCCTCCAACAACAGCTTCAACTTCCAGTATGGCCTGTGGAACGTGATCATCTGGCCATTCCTGAACCAGTTCCTGCCCACGAACGCGACCTCCACACCGTGGCTGCTGATGGACAGCGACTTCAACGCCGCCGAATACGGCGCCGTGTGGCTGGATCGCATCGGCCTGCAGATACGCTCAGAGATTGCCGAGAACGACAACAACGTGTTCAAGGGCCGCGCCCGCTTCACCGCCGGTTTCAACAATTGGCGGCCATTCGCGATTTCGTACGCGGGCAGTGACGGTACCGAACTTCCAATTGATTAACAGCACAAATCGAGGGGCGGCGAGCTGCCGCCCCTTCCTTTGGAAAGCGAACGCGCATCGAGCGCGACGGACATCCATCAGCCGCGCCAAGCCAAAGACCAATAAGGGGTAAATGAAGATGATAAGGACATGGCAAGATTTACAGCGCGAATCGCTGCAACTGATGCGCAGCTATTCTCTCAACGGCAACCCCCTGTTTGGCGAGAAGGTTGACACCGACAACCTGGACTATTTATACGCCATGCCGGAAGCGGCGAACTATGCCATGCGGGACTTGGCAGCAGAGGCGTCGCCGCTGGTGCGGATGATTTCCTTGTCCTTAAACCCGGTGCCCAACATGCTGGGCGATGGCCCGGCAGCCTTTCAGACCGTGCAAAGCCTTGGGCAAGACATTAATTACCAAATCCAAAACGCCAAGTCTTTTTACTTTGAGTTTGACAGGCCCGCCACGGTGACCCTGCAGGCTTTGGGCGAGGACGGGCAATGGAACGATCTGCAGGACTTTCCCTACCCGACCGAGGAAAAAACGTATGGGTTCGTGGCGTTCAAGGGCAATGTGCAATCCTTGGATGGCCAAGAATCAACGGGCAACATTCGCCTGCATTTTGCCGGCGGCGCTGCCTACAACATACGCAACGTGGCGTTCTACGCTGTACGCTTCGATAGCGCCGACGATGTGCCCCCCTTCACCCGGTATGACCGCTACGATCTGCACAAGCTGACCGACAAGCTGCCGGGCAAGGAGTTCCTGCGACTGGCCCCGAACAACGCCGTGCAGTACAGCGGAACCACGTATCGCCGTTCTGACGATTTCCGCTGGGAAGGCGACAGCACGATTGTGTTTGACCACTACGCACAGGGGCAATGGGACATCTACTACTACGCCTATCCAGAGCCGATTGTGGGGGCGCTGACGGACAACTTGAGCCAGAAGGAACCCAACCCCAATGCAACGCCGCTTGACCACAAGTTAGAACTTTCGCCGGAAGCACTGGATATCGTGCCGCTGTACATTGCCAGCCGGTTGTATACGGAAGAAAAGCCCGACTTGTGCAGCCTGTACTTGAACCAATACATGGCGCGGCGGGCAGAACTGGCCGACCGGCAGAACGCCACCGGCCTTACGGAATTCGTGAGTGAAAGCGGGTGGATTTAATGCCACTAAGGCCAACACAGTACAACCGGCTGGCCCCGCTGCAGGAGCGCACATCGCGCTACGGCGGGTTTCGCGGGGTGGATTACGTTTCAGACCCGCAGCTTGTAGATGACACGCGCAGCCCCGAAGCGGTCAACCTGATGACCGATGCCGGCGGCTACCCGGAGAAGCGCCCCGGCTGGCGGGTGATCCGCAAGCTGGAAGCGCCGATTAACGGCCTTCACCGCTATGCCGACGCCAGCGGCAATCAATTCATCCTGGCCCATTGCAAGAACAAGCTGTACAAGATCGCGGCAGACAGCGAGATGGGCGAAACATCCACGGTGCTGGTGGACAACTTGAACGATGCCAAGTCCACCTCATTTACCCATGGCGGGAAACTGTACCTTATGGACGGCGCAAGCTACCGCGTGTTCGACGGCACCGATTTGCTGTCCGTGCCGCCCATCGCTTATGCGCCGACCACAGTAATTGGGCGTGCGCCCGAAGGTGGCGGCACGCCGCTGGAACCCGTAAATATGCTGACGGCCCGGCGCAAGAACAGCTTTGTGGGCGACGGCGGCACCAAGGAAGTTGTGCAGCTTGAAATCTACAACGGCCCCAAGGCTGCCGGTAGCTGCTGGGTGAAGTTGGATGGTGCTGACACCGAGATCACCGGGCTTGTGGCCGATGCCAATTCGATCACGGTTGCCTACAGGATCATGGAAACAAAACGCGATGGCGGCTTTCCTGACTGGTCACTGGTACGGATCGGCGATTCCATCACCTTTACCAGAAACACCGTGGGTGCGTGTGGCCTCTCTAATTTCACAGCCGGCGACGCCAATGTTTTGGCCGGCCTTGTGGTTCTGACGCCGGGCAAAGACCCGGCCAAGACGCTGCAACTGGACGCTACAAACATCGACGAGGCTACGGTCACAATGAGCGTGACGGTTGACGGGACTACAACCACCAAGACCGAAGGAACGCACTTTAAAGTGAACAGAACCACCGGGGTTATAAGCCTTGATACCGAAGAAGTGCCTTCACCCATGGGTTATACCCCGGAAGGCCACGGCGTGGACAACATCGTGGTGTCCTTTGCCAAGACACTGTATGAAAAGGACGCCGACGGAAACAACACGTCAACGCTGGTTTCTGAACGCATCAAGAAATGCACCATCGCCGCGTGGTTTGGCCAGGGCAATGACACCCGCGTATTCGTGAGCGGCAACCCGAACTTCAAGAACTGGGATTGGCAATCCGGCCTCTATGACCCGACCTACTTCCCCGACACCGGATATACGAAGGTGGGCGCGGATGCCACCGCGATCAAGGGTTATTTGCGGCAGTTCACTTCGATGCTGATCGTCAAAGAGGACAACGGGCAGGACGCAACGATCTACCAGCGCACCGCCGAGATGGACGGAAACAGCAAGCCCTATTTCCCGCTGAAACAGGGCGTGGAAGGCGTCGGGGCTATCAGTTCCCACACCTTTGCCACGCTGTGCGACACGCCGTTGTTTCTGGCCAAGGAAGGCGTATTCAGCCTGACGATGAACTATGGCGGCGTGGATCAGCAGCGGATAGCACAAAACCGAAGCTACTTTGTGAACCCCAAACTGGTGCGGGAAGCGAACTTGAGAGACGCTGCAGCGTGCGTGTGGGACGGGTTGTATCTGCTGGCCGTCAATGACCGCTGCTATGTGGCCGACGGGCGCAAGCAAACCGGCATGTCCCGAACCGAGGACCGCAGCTACGAGTGGTTTTTCTGGAACAACATCCCGGCGCGGGTATGGCTGGTGTTGGACGATATCTGTTACTTCGGCACAGCGGACGGGCGCATTTGCCGGTTCAACACGGGCATGGAGCACTTGGACAGATACAACGACGAGGGCACCTACGCGCCAATATCCCTGGCCTACAACCACGACGGCAAGGCCGTTCCCGCGATGTGGGCCACGAAGGTGGACGATGACGGGGACTTTATGCGTTACAAGAATCTGCCCCGGCGCGGTTCCGGCTTGCTGATAAAGCCATTCTCCCGGTCATCGGTAGATGTGTTTGTGGTCAACGACGAGAACCAAAAAACGCTGTCCACATCCGACTGGTCGGCCATCTTCACGTTCGATGATATCGACTTTGAAAGGTTCTCATTCGTGACCAGCAAGAACCCCATCGTTGTGCCGCTATCCAGCCCGATACGCCATTACAAAACGCTGCAGATCATAGCCCGGAACATCAACCCCAGTGAAGGTTTTGGCCTGTTTGGGATCATCAAGCGGTTCACCGTGAGCGACTACGTGCGATAAGGAGAATAACATGGCCACACCCGTTAGCCCAAGCAACAAAATTACGGATACGGAATATCTGCAGAAAGAAATTCTGGTTGCGGAATTGCCCATAGAACCCACCATGAACGGGGAAGATTTACAAGCGCGGTTCGACAAGCTGGGGCTGTTAATCAAGAACAGACTGAATGACCTCGTTGACAGCTTGTTGGTTTCCTTTGTGGCAAGCAACATCACCAACGAAGCCCTTACCCTGCCCGGAGAGGGCGACCCCCCACCCGCCGCTGACGCAACCACCGTGGCGGGGCAGCTAACCTACCTTATGTGGGCGGCAAGCCAAGGCGGTGGCAGCGGCGGCGGGTCACTTGAAGAAGGCGCTGTCACCGACTATTTTTTAAGCAACGTAACGTCCGAACTCAAAGCGCGGTTCGCCGCCCACATCGGCGGCACCGATTTTAGGCACACAGTAGCGCACCTACCCACTGGCACTACCGCCGATAAGGTAGCGCTGGGCGACCATACCCACAGCGGTTTTGCAGAAACGGCCCACACACATGCGGGAACGGACATTACGAGCGGCAAATTGCCCTTCGCTCAGCTACCCACGGGCGTTACCAGCACGACGGTGGCCGTGGGCAGCCACGTTCACAATGCCGGCAACATCACTTCGGGCACGCTGGCCTTTGCGCGGCTACCCATCGGCACTTCGACAGATACCGTGGCGCTGGGCAGACACACGCACGCTGGAACCGATGTCACCACTGGCTTGATTGACGAAGTGCGTATACCGACGCTGAACATGAGCAAGATTTCCGGGCTGGATGCCGCGCTGGCCGGCAAACAGGCGGTGATAGACCTTGCCGAAGGGCGGGCGATGGTTACCGACAGCAACGGAAGGCCGGCGGCGTCCACTGCGACCTCTGCGGAGATATACCGTTTGGTCGGTCTAAAGTCAAACTTACAGGACCAGCTTGACGGTAAGCAGCCGGCGGGCAGTTACGCGGCAGCCGGCCACACCCACACCATCGGCAACGTGACAGGTTTGCAGGGTGCCTTGGACGGAAAGCAGGCGGCGGGCAGCTACGCCAGCGCATCCCACTCGCACACGGCGTTTAACTCGTTGAGAATCGCCGTCGGCGTGGTCCCCGGAATTGACAGGGTGGTAAACACTTACCTCTCCAACAGCGGCACACTCCCCAATGACGTGGAAAACGGCACGGTATTCATCCAGTACGAGAACGAGTAAGGAGGACAGCCGCCCATGCCTAGCGTTACCTTGCCCGTAACGGCGGATAATTACCAAGTCAACTCCAGCAACTGGTACACCAGCGACGGCGGTACCGGCCTTTATGCCGGCGTCACAGGCGATGGCGATGTGTACCGGATACTTCTCGGGTTCTCGGCCGCCACCGGTTATGCAAATGTCAAGGTGGACAGCGCCACGCTCAAGGTTTACCGAAAGGACACATACTCGGACAAGACCTGGGCGGTACGCGTGGTGTCCTTCGACGGCTCCGACTCTACGACCGTTGATTCAAACGTAGTCACGGTTACCCTAGACACTGGGATAGGATGGAAATCGATCAACATCGCCAGCCTCATGCCCGCGCTCATGGTGAGCGCTGGGCGCAGATTATTGCTTTACAGCGGTGGCAGCGGGAACACCTACGCAGAAATCAGACCGCTGGAATATTCCAGCGGCTCTTACGCTGCCCAAATCGATATGACATACACGTACCCGCTGAAAGTGCGGGTCTCGGGGACCTGGCGCAATGTGAATGTCAACAACATGAGGGTGCGCGTGGCTGGCACATGGAGAAAGATCAAGACCATAAAAGTGCGCGTGGCTGGTACCTGGCGCAAAGTCTTTTAGAGTGTGACGCCGACGGCAGCTAGGAGCTTATTCAGAGGATAAGGAGAGATACACAGCATGGCAAGAAAAAAGGATGAGGTCAACATGCCCCTGGCAGCGTTGGACATGGCCATAGAGCGGCAAGGCGGCACGAGGGCAGCCACCGGCATGGGCAAGCCGTCGGCGATCTTGGGCGCGTTCCAGAGCGGTGCGGGCTTCCAGAATGACATGGGCGTGGAGGGCCAGCGGACCACCGGCAGATATGACATGCAAGGCGGCGGCAACTCATTCCGAACAGAGGACATGGGCATGGGCGGTGGCCCCCAAGGCAAAGCCTTGCTGGACATGAAGCGCCAATTTCAAGAAACAAAGCAGGGCATGGGTCCCAGCGCTGGGCTGGAAAAGATGCCCACCGTGGTGGGCGGGCACATGGGCATGGATCAGAGTGTGACCGGCCTGTTCAAGCAGGGTGGCGGCAACACATTCCGAACAGAGCACATGGACATGTTCGGCGGCCCCCAGGGCAAAGCCTTGAAAGAAGCCGAGGCGAAACGCCAGTATTTCCAGCAGAAGGGGCAAATAGCCACAAAGCCGGTCATGGGTCCCGGCGGTGGCGTGAAGATGCCCTCCGTGGTTGGGGAAGATTGGAGCGTAACCACCGGCCCGATGGGTGGAGCTCTCGGCCCTGTTCGGCCAGGCGGCGAAAATGGTATGTTAATCGGCGGCGAGGCAGGCAAGAACCCCGGACGGCCCAAGCCTGGACCCACGCAAACGACAGACCCCAACATGCCGACCGGCGGCGCTATTGGCCCCGCGACCCCCGGTGAAGGCGCCCCGCTGCCCAGCAGCGGGGCCGCAGGCACCCCAACGGGCGGCGCTGCAGGGGGCAAAGCAACCGGCGGGGGAACGGACCTGGACACGATGTATAAGCAGGTTGGCGACGCCCGCAAGGCGGCGCTGGATGCCGCCCTTCTGAGCCAGCAGCAGGCCATTGCCGCCCAGGGCAACGCGCTTGGCGAACAGTACGATGACATGCGCGGCCAGGCTTACACAAACGCCCGCATATCGGCGCTGGGTAACAATGAGCGAATGGCCGCCACGGGTCTTGCCGGCGCAGCCAATGCCGGCCCGCAAAGCGGTTACTCGGAATCCAGCCGCGTGGCCCAGGACGCCGCACTGGGCAACGCGCTGAACGCCGCCACCCGCCAGGAACAGAGCGCCCGCGACGATCTGGCCACCCAGGCAAACTCGGCCCGCCTAGGCCGCGACCAGCAGTTGAACTCCACCATGGCCGACCTGGCACAGCAGAAGATACAGGACAAGATGCGCCAGGACGAGTTCGGAGCGACCATGGAATACAACAAGCAGCGTGACGCCCAACAACAGGCCAACTGGGAAAAGGAGTTTGGATTCAACAAGGAACAGGCAGCACAGGCGCAGGCCAACTGGGACAAGCAGTTTGGCGAGAACCAGCGGCAGTTCGCAGAGCAGATGGGGCTTAGCCAGAAGCAGTTCGAGCAACAGAAGTATGAGTACGAGACGAACCTTCAGCGCGACAAAGAGGCCCGCGCTATGGACAACGCTTGGAAATCCATCAGCGTGACCGGCAAGGTGAGTGCCGAAGCCGCCAAACTGCTGGGCATCCCCGAGGGCACAAGCAGCATGGAGGCCAAGGCCTTGGCTATGGAGCAAGCCAAGGCTGAGGTCGCCATGTTTGGCCGGGTAAAGACCAAGATGACCGCCGCCCTGCTGGGCGTGCCGATCGGGACAAAGCGTCGATAAGGCTGGCTTTACTACTCAAAACAACCGTCCATCAATCTCCCACGCCCCGGGCCGACATGGTCCGGGGCCATTTTGCGCATGGAGGAGTTCGCAGACATGCCTTATTACTATCGCCTGGACGCGCCGTCCATCCCCACAAAGAAACCCGGCAGCCCATCCCAGGGTTCGCCCATGCACAATCCGGGAAAGAAATCAATACCGGACATGACCAAAGCGCTCAAGAACCTCGACGATATCCTGGACTATGCCATGGATGTGTATGGCGGCGACCGGTCCACCTACTGGACGAATCGCAACGCCATCGACGCCCAGTATGACTACAACCAGAAACGCAAAAATGCCGGGCTGAAGCCCCTGGCCATTGCCGACCCGCAGTGGAACCCCACTGCCCAGGACGACGACGCCAACGAAGTGTTGGCCCAGTGGTACAGCCGGCATGGCTCCCTCCCCCGCGGCGACCAGCAGGTTGGGTTCAACCGCTTGCTGAAGCTATACCGGGCGGAGAAAAGGATGCATGGCGGGGACGGAGAGGCGCGGCCTGTTTCCTCTGCCGACCCACTGGCCGGGGGCTTGAGCCGGCTGAAAGGGAACGAGGGCGGAGCGAGGTTGCAGAACCTGTACTCCGGAAGTACAGCCGCGGCGCTGCAGGCTATCAACAACCAGGCCGATGAGCGGGCGCGGCAGAAAGCGGAATCGGGCAAGGGCAACCCGTCCATCTACATGGCCAATGAGGATCAACGGCAAGACGACCAAAAACGCAGGCAGGCAAATCTGGCAGCAGCTGCAAAGGCTTGGGAGTTGGAAAATCCAACTTTGAACCCCTTCACGTTTCCATCTGTAGAGAAAGCAGCCGCCATGGTAGCCGCCCAAAATCAGCCAGGCAAGACATCGAAAGTGCCCAGTGACACACAAAGCACGGAGGACCCGGGGCCGGTGCTGGGCCGCATCCTATCCTTTGAAACAGGCCTTGTGAACGGTTCAGCCGGCTGGGCCATCGATCTGCAGAACACAATAAATCAAAACAACACACCCAGCCTGGGCAACGGCTTGCAACCATATAACGAAGTAAAGGACACTCTGCAGAAAAAGTATCCCGGCGCCTTTTTGGCAGGCGACCTCACCGGAATGGTGGCCTCGGGCTATTTTTATGGCACTGGCTCCAAGACAGCGGACGCGCTGGAGGCCGCTTCGCGCAAGATGGCCCCCGAGGTCGTCGAGTCCATCGCTGGGCAGAAGTTTGGCAAGCAGATCCTTCGCGGCGCTTCCGTAGCTGAGCGGGCCGCTGCCGACGAGGCCGCTGTCAAGGCGGCGCATGCACTGGCGGAAAACAACGCGACGAACAGCCCGTTGCTGGCGGCGCTGGATGATGTTATTGCCAGAAATCCTGGGCTTGCCCGGCAAGCAGCAGGGAGTTATACTCATGGAGCAAGCGCTGCGGACGATGCTTACCAGGCCTATTTGCGCATGCTGGACGAGGCGGAGCAGGCCAACAAGGCCGGCATGGCCGCCCGGGATTTTGCCAAAAGCAAAGGCATCCAGAGCACCTTGACAGACCAACAGGCAGCGTTCCTGGACAGAAACCGCATAAAGATGCTATCCGAGGATGCGGGGAAGCTGCCGCAAGGAATAGACAAGCAATCCTTCGAAACTGCGTCAAAGCACATAAGGGATACCGTCGGGGACATAAGCGACGACATTGTAGTACAGGGAAGCAGAGCGGCAGGAACCGCGAGAGCAGATTCCGACATTGACTTTGCAATACGTGTATCAAAAGATCAGTTTGACGCTTTTATTAAGCAGTATTTCAAAACACCGAATCCGGGATCAGCTGCTGAACGAACACTGCTGCGTGCCATCGAAAGCGGAAAAATTCAAGCCGGTGAAGCAAAACTAAGCGGATTGCGGAAAATGCTCAAAAATCAGTTTGGGATGAATGTTGATATTTCAATTATTTTAAAGGATGGTCCCTTTGACAATGGTCCGTATATTAATTTACCCTAGGAGGATAAAAAATGTTTGAAGACGAAAATCTGTATTGCAAAATGTTTATAGACTTTAACGGTGAGCTTGGTGATGCAGATGACCTAATAGCTAAACTAGCCAAAGGTTCTATGAAATTCAAGTGGAAACTCATAGAGACTGAATTGGCAGAACTTGATGTTCGAAGAAATGATGATTATAAAACTCCAAAAGAGCATAGATCAAAAGATCCCAAAGATGCTTTTCTTTTTTGGAGATACTACATTGATATTGAACCAAAGGAAGGTACTAACAGAGCTGCCTATGTATCAATGATTGCTCAACTTTTAGAGGCTTTATGGGCGAGAGGAGTAGATGCAGTTGCTGCATGCGAGTTTGAAGACGAGTTGCCAACAAGGTAGTTGTAACGCTTACTGGAAACCCGTGGCAGCAAAAGAGGACTTGCTTTAGGGTCCTATCTGGCAGACACAATCGAAGAGGTCATAAAACTCAGCTTACGAAAATGATCTAGATGTGCCGGTCGATTGTTTGATTGGCTTGCTGTCAGCAGCAAAGTTCGACTCAAAAACATTTAATATACTCAGATATATTTAGGCGTCTAGCACCTACAGAATGCCACTAGTAATGCAGGACTTTATGTGGCAACTTGGCAACTCTACCCGCCCATCGGGTATGCAAAATGTATATGCCGGACTAGCCATCGCTCCCCAGGCGCCCGCAAGGAAGCTGGGGAGCTTTTTTAATTTTCAGGAGTTTTTCAGGCACGATTCATAAAAAGACCAAGTCTCCGCATTTGAACACCCTGGCTGCCGGCGTACAGGCAGCGGCAGGTAAGAAGGCCACGTTCACCCCGGACATGACCTATGGCCAGTACACCGCCAACGTTGCCGACGCAATGGGCAGCACAGATTACTTCCAGCAAGCAAAGAACTACATCACCTCAGACCAGCATAAAAAGCAATTGGCACAGGCCTTAGGCGTGCCGCCAGACAGCGACCTCGTGAGAAACATCTCCTCGCTGCAAGCACAGACCATCAACCTGGCCGGCGAAACCGCCGCGGACCCGACCTCATATTTTAGCATCGGCGAGATACAGGCGCTGGGACGAGGCGGGCGAGCGCTGAAAATCGGCGATCCAAAATATGAGGCCGTATTGCAGGCCAACAAGGTGAACGGCGGTCTCAAGCTCGTAGACGACCCGTCTGCATGGCAGTTCGACGAGCCTCACCCCGCGCTTGCGCAGGATGCGGGGCAGGGGTATACTCAAGCTGGCAGCAGAGCCAGAGAGACGCTGGAAGATGCGGTTGCCGCGGCACGCGATGGCGTTGAAGACGCGTGGGAATTGGGGGGCGTTGTTGAAATTACTCCGCCGTTAAATGCATCGCCAGAGCAGATCGCTCAGACTAAGGCATACATAGATGGGTCAAATCAGGCATTGAGGGCAGGGAGGTTATCTCCAACAGGAAGAGTTTCTACGGCAGGCTCATTGAGAATCAGCGCCAACTCGTCAGCAGCAAAGGAACGAGCAAGAGCTGCAGTTGCAGGAACTCC
>JAEZSC010000002.1 GCA_023422005.1 Bacillota bacterium
CATGTGGCCGCCGCCGGCTTCGTCGCCCAAAAAGAGGCCGCAGCCGCCCACCTGCCGCCAGTTTCCGTGGCGGTCGATGCCGCCGGCCACGGTGCCGGTGCCGTTGACGACGCACACGCCATAGCCGCAGGGTATGCCGGCCTTGATGCCCAGGAAGGAATCGTTGAAAATACGCCGGCGCTCAAAGCCCAACCGGGCGGCCATATCGTCCAGCGTGCGGAACTGGCTGGGCACATCGCAGCCGGCCAGGCCGCCCACCAGCGCGCCGATCTGTTGGCGCTGTATGCCTGTGCGTTCGGTCAGCGCCGTGATGCCCGCATCCAGCTCGCGCTCGGTGCCGGCGAAGCCGTCCTCCAGGCCCTCGTGGTTCACACAGCCGCCCCGGTGGTGGGCGACGAACTTGCCTTCGCCCGTAAACAGGAAGAAGTCGGTCTTGGTGCCGCCGCCGTCGATGCCCAAAACATATTGCTCAGTCATATATGCTCCTTAAAGAGAACTTCTCGCGCCGCTTATTGAAAGAACTGCGGCAGGTATTCTTTGTGTGCTTCCAGCATTTCGTCGAAGCAATCCCGGGCGGCCTGGAAGTCGCCGATCAGCGGGTGGATCATCATGGCCCGCAGCGCCTCCAGCCGGTCGCCGGTCAGCGCGGCCTGGGCGGCGTGGCGCTCATAGGCCTTCACGACCTGCATGAGGGCGATGATGTGCTCGTTTTCGCAATGGATGGGCAGCGGTTTGACACCGTCTCGGCCCACGATGGCGGGCACTTCCACAACGTCGGTATCCCGCATGAAGGCCAGCGCCCCCTGGTTGCGCACGTTGACAACGTGAACCTCGCCCAGGTCGTTCTCGATGCTCTCCACGAGGCTGACCGCCGCTTCGGAGTACAACGCGCCGCCCCGCTGGTTCAGTAGGTCCGGCTTCACGCCCAGGTTCGGGTCCTTGTACAGTTCGTAGAGCTCGTTCTCGATGTCCTCGCACACCTCGCCGCGGCTGCGGGGCTCTGCCTTGAGCTTAGCCAGCATGGCCTCGCGCTTGTAGAAGTAGTTCAGGTATCCGCACGGGATACCGCCGGCGGCCCGCAGGCACTCGGGGTCAAAGCCCGTATCGGGGATGTTTTTCATCTTGGCGCCGCTCATGCCGGTGGCTAGCGCGTCGGCCAGCAGGTTGCGCCCATCCACGATGACGCTGGTCAGCCACGTCAGGTGGTTCAAGCCCAGATATTCCAGCTCGGCCGTGGGGCAGCCCGCCCATTCGCGGATGTGCTTGTACATGTTGACGGCGTTGTTGCACAGGCCCAGCATGCGTATTTTGCTCTGGTTCTGCACGGCCTCGGCCACCAGACCCGAGGGGTTGGAGAAGTTGATGAGCCACGCGTCGGGGCACAGCCGCTCCATGGTGCGGGCGATGCCCAGCACCACGGGGATCGTGCGCAGCGCCTTGAAGAAGCCGCCGATGCCGGTGGTCTCCTGGCCGATGAGGTCGTATTTCAAAGGGATTTTCTCGTCCTTGACGCGGGCCGCCAGCCTGCCCACCCGCACCTGGGCCAGCACGTAGTCACAGCCGGCGACGGCGGTTTCCAGATCCGTGGTCAGCGTGCAGCGGCAATCCAGCCCGGCCTTCTGGATCATGCGACCCACGAGGCCGCCCACGACGTTCAGGCGGTATTCGTCGATGTCCATCAGGGCGATCTCCCGCAGGTCCAGCCGGCCCACGCGGGCGATGAAGCCCTCCATCAGTTCCGGCGTGTAGGTGCTGCCCGCGCCGATCACGGCGACCTTGAGCTTGCGCATGGTGTGCCTCCATATTAAATGGTATATACCAATAGAATAGCAGAGTCGAGATGCTTTGGGAAGAGTACGCAGAGGGTTTTGATGGAGGCTGCTTCCCTGGCTTGCACTTGCATGAAGCAATCAAACGATGGGTGCCGAAGGTTTCCAAAGGGCGACCGGAAAGCCCTTTGGTCGCGCTCGACGGCGCGAAATACCATCTCTTTCCCAAGAGCAACAGTGCATGAATGCCGCATCAGCAGATGCTATTTGCCGAGCTCCCCAAACCTTGCCGCTATGGCCAGCGCCGGGTCCAGCGGGGCCGGGGCGCGCTGCACATCGGCGGGGATGGAGATTGTGGGAGTGGGGCGCAGGGCCTTGCCCTCGAACTGCGGCAGCCAGGGGCGCTGGGCCTCCAGCAGCTCCGTGGCCATGGCCCGGGCCTCGGCCAGCGTCAGGCACGCGCCGGTCAGCGGGTCCAGCGCGCAGGCCTGCATCAGCAGTTCCGGGTCACCGGTGCGCGCCGCCTCTACAGCCAGGCGCTGCACGGTGATGTTGCTGTGGTTCAGCGCGGCCAGCGCACTGGGCAGCGGCCCCACGACGGCCCGGTGCAGCCCGGCGCCGTCGGCGAAGGTGGGCACCTCGGTGCAGCAATCCTCCGGCAGGTTGGCGATGGAGCCCTCGTTGCGGGCGTTGCCGTTGAAGCGGAAGGGCACGCCGGTGGCCAGCGCCTCCAGGATGTAGGAGCAGTATTCCGCGCTGCGAGCGGGCATCGCCGTGCTCTCGTCGCTTAAGATGCGGTCGCCGTACTTCTGCTGTACGTGGCGGTTGAACTTGAGGGCCGCGCCGCTCTCGCCGCCGAAGGCTGGCTCGTCGCAGTATGTTTTCAGTGCCCGTTCCGAGCTTCTGAACCAGGGCAGGTATTCGCTCAGATGCCCGGTGGATTCGGTCATCATGTAGCCGAAGTGGCGCAGCACCTCACCGCGCACCTTCTCGCCGGCGTAGTATTCCGGCCGCTCGAAGCGCTCCCGCAGCGTGGGGTACAGGTCGCGGCCCCTGTGCTCCAGCTTCAAAAACCACGCCATGTGGTTGATGCCGGCGCACAGGTAGTCGATCTCGGCCTTGGGCGTGCCGGTGTAGCCGGCGATCAGGTCCAGCGTGGTCTGCACGCCGTGGCACAGGCCTACGTAGCGGATGCCGGCAGCGCCCAGCGCCCAGCACACCATGGCCATGGGGTTCACATAGTTTAAGAGCAGCGCGCCGGGGCACAGCTCCCGCATGTCCCGGGCCATGTCCAGCGCCACGGGGATGGCCCGTTGGGCCCGGAAGATGCCGCCGGGCCCCAGCGTGTCGCCGATGCACTGGTCCACGCCGTATTTCAGCGGAATCTCATAATCCATCTCATAGGCGGCAAAGCCGCCGATCTGGAAGCACGCGATGACCGCCCACGCGTCGCGCAGCGCCTCGCGCCGGTCGGTGGTCGTGAACACCTGAGCCCGCAGGCCGTTGGCTAAAATGACATTGCGGATGTGCGCCTCCAACTGACCGGTATGGGTGCGGCTGGGAGCCATCAGCGCGAATTCCACATCCTGCAGGGCGGGGGTGTTCAGGATGTCCAGAATCAGTGTCTTGGAAAAAACGACGCTGCCCGCGCCGATGATGGCGATGCGTTTCATGACGGCACCCTCTTTTGTGGTTTTTTCTGTGCAGTTTTGATTATAGCGGAAAGAGAGCAATCTTCCTACATTCTATAGCGGAAATCCAAAGGGGAAGAGCCATCAACATGCCAATAGACGGGTGAACGTGTATAATGGAGGCAATATCCGGTTTTCATGAACTGCCCGACCCTGACCCAGGAGGTGCCGCGATGGATGCCCGCACTGCTCTGTTCCATAGAAAGGACATCTACAACCTGGAGGGCACGCAGTCCCTCTTTGTGCAGGCCGTGCGGGAGAACGTGCGGCATCACGCGGCCAACTGCGGGTTCTACGCCGATTTCCTGCTGGAGCGGCGGTTTGGCCCGGAGTCCCTGCAAAACGTAGAGGACTGCGCGCGCATCCCGGTGATCCCGGCGACGTTCTTCAAATACCACGAGGTGCTGAGCATCTCCAAGGGGGATGTCAGCATCCACGCCACGTCTTCGGGCACCCAAGGGCAGAAGAGCCAGGTTTTTCTGGACGACGACCTGCTGAAGCTCGGCACACGGATGGTGGTCAATTGCTTCCGCTACCACAAGCTGATCTCGCCGATCCCCGCCAACTACATCATGCTGGGCTATGAGCCCTCGGAGGGCAACCAGATGGGCGCGGTGAAGACGGCCATGGGCGCTACGCGCTTCGCCCCGGCGCTGCACCGGGAGTTTGTGCTTCGCAAGATGGCGCAGGGCTATCAGCCCAACTGGTTTGGCGTGATGGACGCCCTGCGGCGCTGCCAGCGCCAGGGCTTTCCGGTGCGCTTCGTGGGCTTCCCGGCGTTCCTGCATCGGTTGATCCTCGCGCTTAGGGACGAAGGCATGTCCTTCCGGCTGAACCCGCGCTCCCTGGTGCTGCTGGGTGGCGGGTGGAAGCAGTTTTCCGACGAGCGCATCGACAAGCTGGACCTGTACCGCATGGCCGAGGAGACTTTGGGCATCCCCGCGCAGCGCTGCCGGGATTTCTACAGCGCCGTGGAACACAGCGTGGCCTATGCCGAGTGCCGCAACCACCACCTGCATGTGCCCATCTGGAGCCGCGTCATCATACGGGACCTAAAGACGCTGGAGCCGCTGGGCCTGGATCAGCCCGGCTTCCTGAGCTTTGTGACGCCGCTGATGACGTCCATGCCCTTGGTCAGCGTGATGATGGGCGACCTGGCTGTGCTGCGGGAGGGCAAAACGTGCGGCTGCGGCATAGAGTCTCCCTATTTCGAGGTGCTGGGCCGGGCGGGTGTCAGCCGCGCCCGCAACTGCGCCGTGAGTGCCGACGAGCTGATGAAAGGGACACTATGAACATCATACAAGGCAAGAATCTGGACACCGAGGCGACCAGAGCTTTTCTGGACGAGCTGCCGGCGGCCCTTGCCGCCACGCTGCGCCGCCCACCGCTGAGCGTGGAGACCGTGCTGCGGGCAGCGGACGCGCTGTCCCGGGAGCTGGCGACGCCGGATGCCGTTGCCCTGCTGGTTGCGCTGGGCGTGGAGAGCGAGCGAGCCGCGCAGATGCTGCGGGAGGCGGCAGAGTTCCTGTGCCGCGCCGGGTTGGAAACCAAGCTGCGCCGGGAGCTGGGGGAGAACCCCTTCACGCTGCGTCAGATCGAAGACGGCATATGGGAGAAGCATGTGCCGCTGGGCGTGCTGACCCACATCGCCGCGGGCAACGCCGCCGGCCTGCCGGCCTTCAGCGTGCTGGAAGGGCTGCTGGCCGGCAACATCAACCTTTTGAAGCTGCCGGGTAACGACGACGGCTTGTCCACATCGCTGCTGCTGCGCCTGATGGAGATCGAGCCGCTGCTGGCGGAGTACATTTACGTGTTCGACCTGCCATCCACCGACGCGGAATCCATCGGCAAGCTGCTGGCCGTGTCCGACGCCGTGGCGGTGTGGGGCTCCGACTTCGCCGTGTCGGGCATCCGCGCCCTGGCGCCGCCCAGCCTGCCCATCATCGACTGGGGGCACAAGATGAGCTTCGCGTGGATCACCCGGGCGTGCGAGACACCAAAGGCTCTACAGGGTGTAGCGCGGGACGTGTGCGAGACCGAGCAATTGTTATGCAGTTCACCCCAATGCCTTTATTACGAGACGGATTCCTTTGAGGAGCTCAAGAGCTTCGCCGGAAGGTTTGCCGCTGTGCTGGACAGCACTTGTAGGCAGCTTCCGCCGCAGCCGCTGGAGCCAGGCGTTCAGGCGGAGATCACCGCGCTCAAAGCCCTGGTGCGGGTGGAGGAGCTCATCGAACGGAAGAAGGTGTATGAGGGCGAGGGATGGAGCGTGATCGTGGATATGGAGCCGGTGTTGAAGCCCTCACCGATGTTCCGTACAGTCTTTGTGAAGCCCATGACGAGGGATACGCTCTTTGACACGCTGCGCTCACAGAAGGGGTACTTGCAGACCGTCGGGCTGGCCTGCGGGGCGGAGGAATACGAGAGCCTTTGCGAGGGGCTGTTCCGGTGTGGGGTGTGCCGGGTGATGCCCTGCGGGCAGATGGCCAGCAACTATGCCGGGGAGCCGCATGATGGGCAGATGGCGTTGAGGCGGTATACGCGCATGGTGGCAGACAAAAGGTAGTATGCGTTTAAGGAGCGGCAGGTGCGATGTGCTATTTACTATATGGAAATGTGAATTCCGAGGCATACGACGACCTTTTTCTTGAGATCAGCCACAGATACGGCTTTGCAAATGGAAATGGCATATCGAAGAAAGACACAAGTTTCAACTCAGATATTAAGGATGGAGTCTTCTTTTATGTCACGGGTGGATACTGTGATTGCAATACTAGTAGATGCGAAGTATCTGGCGAACATGGCGCCGGAAACATTCTGTAGGATCGAATATTCTAGATGCTCGTATTGCCCGTGATCGGTCTGATTTATGCGGGGGCTTTCGGCTCCATCGTGTGGCTGGATCTTGGGTATGCGCTGGCGGTGGCGTATCTGCTGCCGGATTTGGTTGTGAGGTTCTTTTTTAGCGCTTTCCACCGCTCCTCTGAAGCTGCATTGATTTTCTATGGAAACAACAGTATACTAAAGGGAAATATCATTTGCTCGGCATGCCTGTACGAAGCAACTTCTAATTTTGTATCTACATGATTCGGTATGGCTATTTGCATTTTTTCGTAGGCCTGTATGCGTAAAAGGCGCTCACCCAATACTGAATCCGTAGGAAATAAATCGAACGGGAGTATAAATAGTGGGGAAATACTTTGAAATAGACAACGGCACCTTGACGGAGTTGAGCGATAAGACCTCCTCGTGCAGCTATATCGATCCCTCGCTCTACGCCAAGTATGAAGTCAAGCGCGGCCTGCGGGACATCAGCGGCAGGGGCGTGCTGGCAGGGCTCACCGAGATCGGCGAAGTGCATGCCTATACCATGGACGAGGGCGAGCTCATCCCCGCGCCGGGGCAGCTGTTCTACCGGGGTATCAACGTCGAAGACCTCGTAGGGGGCTTTCTGAAGGATGGCCGGTTTGGCTTTGAGGAGACCGCGTATCTGCTGTTGTTCGGCAACCTGCCCGACCAGACGGAACTCGACCGGTTCCAGAGTCTGCTGGCAGATCTGCGCACGCTGCCGGAGGAGTTCGTAAGCGGAATCCTTCTGAAGTCCCCCAGCAACGACGTGATGAACGCCATTGCCCGCTCGGTTCTCACGCTCTACAGCTATGACGACAACGCCGACGACATCTCTGTGCCCAACGTCCTGCGGCAGTGCCTGAAGCTCGTTTCGTGCTTCCCGCTGCTGGCCGTCTACGCCTATCAGGCTTGCGTCCATGCCCACCAGGGCCAGAGCCTCGTCATACACAGCCCCAGGGCAGACCTTAACACGGCGGAGAACATCCTGCACATGCTGCGGCTGGATTCCAAATATACCAAGCTCGAGGCCCGGATACTGGACATGGCGCTGGTGCTGCACGCCGAGCACGGCGGCGGCAACAACTCGTCCTTCGTCACCCACGTGGTGACATCCTCCGGCACCGACACCTATTCGGCGATTGTCGCGGCCATCGGTTCCTTGAAGGGCCCGCGGCACGGCGGAGCGAACATCAAGGTCGTGCAGATGTTCGACGATATGAAGCAGCAGGTGAAGAACTGGAAGGACGACGGCGAAATTTCCGAATATCTGCACAAGCTGCTGAACAAGCAGGCATTCGATCGCTCCGGGCTCATTTATGGCATGGGGCACGCGGTGTACTCGCTTTCCGACCCCAGGGTGGAGGTCTTCAAGCGGCATGTGGAGGCGCTGGCCAGCGAAAAAGGGCTGCAGGATGAGCTGGAGCTTTACGAAGCCGTCGAGCGCCTGGCCCCGGAGGTCATCGGCAGGGAACGCAAGATATACAAGGGCGTCAGCGCCAACGTCGATTTCTACTCCGGCTTCGTATATCGTATGCTGGACATCCCGCAGGAGCTGTTTACACCAATTTTTGCGATTGCCAGGGTCGTGGGCTGGAGCGCCCACCGCATCGAGGAAATCGTGAACGCCGGCAAGATTATCCGCCCGGCCTATAAGAGCGTGTCTGCGCGGCGGGGTTACATGCCGATGGAGCACAGAGGCTGTAATCCGGCGGAATGAACGGAAGCCTTTCCAGGGTCCCCATGGCATCTCCGATGCCAATGGATATGAGCCAATGCGTTCAACCGGCTCTTTCATTTAGATAGGTAGATCGATCCGCCGCCCTGTCTGTGTACTGGCTGGGCATGGCTTTGGGTGGCATACCGAATTCGGCCCGATCTATGGGTAAAGGCTTTACTCCGTATCATGGCAGTCATGGCTGAACCGAACAAGAGCGTGGAAACCCGGCATGTGCCGGGTTTCCACGCTTGTTTGCTGCCACCCTCCGGGCGGCTTTGCTGCTCTTATGAGAGCGTTATGATCTCTGCCTTGCAGTTGGAAACAAACGTCACAGCGTTGCCGCCGGTAATGACAGTCATGCCGAACTGCGACTGTATCACTTCACCGCTCGCTACAGTCTGCCCGCCTGCTTTAACGGCAGCATCGGTTCCCACAGGCAGATATTCGCGTATGGCAGCCTCACAATCGGCTTCACACCCTGTAGGCGCCGGGTCAGGCACAGGCAGGTAAGTGATATCTTCGTTGTAGGTTGCTGCGTTAACCTTTATCGCAGCGATTCTGCAAATGCTCAAGGCTTCTTGGACCACGCCTTGGGTGTTAACCAGCAGGAATAAGCCGGCGTTGGGATTGCTGTCTGGCGGGGGGAAGAGCGAACCGGGTCTTCCGCTGGAGTTTTGTCCACTTTCCATAGCTACGATCAGATTGTTCGTTGGGTAGAATTCGATGATTTGCTGAATGATGTTGCGCATCTGCGCAACGCAAGCGCAGTCAGCGGAGGTTCCTTCCTCACCCGTCGGGCCGGTTGCTCCGGTTGCCCCGGTTGCACCAGTCGCTCCGGTTGGACCAGTAGCCCCTGTCGCACCTGTTGCGCCGGTCGCCCCGGTCGGGCCAGTCGGGCCGGTCGGGCCTGTCGCGCCTGTCGCGCCTGTCGCACCGGTCGGGCCGGTCGCCCCTGTCGCCCCGGTTGCTCCGGTTGCGCCGGTCGGGCCGGTCGCCCCGGTCCCTCCGGTCGGGCCAGTCGCACCTGTCGCTCCGGTTGCTCCGGTCGCACCTGTCGCTCCGGTCGGGCCAGTCGGGCCGGTCGCCCCGGTCGCCCCGGTGGCACCTGTTGCTCCGGTCGGGCCAGTCGGGCCAGTCGAGCCGGTCGGGCCTGTCGCCCCGGTCGCACCGGTCGCGCCTGTCGCACCGGTTGCCCCGGTCGCACCGGTTGCCCCGGTCGCCCCGGTCGCTCCGGTCGCCCCGGTCGCCCCGGTCGCTCCGGCCGCGCCTGTCGCCCCTGTCGCTCCGGTTGCACCTGTCGCGCCGGTCGCTCCGGTTGCCCCGGTCGGGCCTGTCGGGCCTGTCGGACCTGTCGCACCAGTAGCCCCTGTCGCCCCGGTTGCTCCGGTTGCCCCGGCCGGGCCTGTCGCCCCGGTCGCTCCGGTCGCCCCGGTCGCCCCGGTCGCTCCGGTCGCGCCGGTCGCTCCGGTCGCTCCGGTCGCCCCAGTAGCCCCGGTTGCACCTGTCGCCCCAGTAGCCCCGGTTGCACCTGTCGCCCCTGTCGCTCCGGTCGCTCCGGTTGCCCCTGTCGCTCCGGTCGCCCCTGTCGCTCCGGTCGCTCCGGTTGCCCCGGTCGCGCCTGTCGCCCCTGTCGCTCCGGTTGCACCTGTCGCCCCAGTCGCGCCTGTCGCGCCTGTCGCTCCGGTTGCCCCGGTCGCGCCTGTCGCGCCTATCGCTCCTGTCGCCCCGGTCGCTCCGGTCGCCCCTGTCGCTCCGGTTGCACCTGTCGCTCCTGTCGCTCCTGTCGCGCCTGTCGCCCCGGTCGCCCCGGTCGCTCCGGTTGCACCAGTAGCCCCAGTCGCTCCGGTCGCTCCCCTCTGGCCGGTCGCCCCGGTCGCTCCGGTTGCACCAGTAGCCCCAGTCGCTCCGGTCGCTCCCTTCTGGCCGGTCGCCCCGGTCGCCCCGGTCGCGCCTGTCGCTCCAGTTGCCCCGGTCGCGCCCCTCTGGCCGGTTGCTCCGGTTGCTCCGGTTGCTCCGGTTGCTCCGGTCGCCCCGGTCGCGCCGCGTGGGCCAGTTGGGCCGGTGGGGCAGATGACACAGCGGCAACAGCAGTCCCCGTGTTTGACGGTGGTCCAGCGCCTATCCTCCCAAATGGCGCTGCCATTGCTTCTAAAGAAGAATTGTCCCGATTCATCCCGGCAGTCAATCAGGCATTCGCTGCCACACAAATCGCTATCAGATTGCTCATCATTTGTTTCAGAATCCGGATACCATTCTGGGTCACAATCGTCTGCATATCTCGTAGGAGCTTCTTCATTATTCCACGGCAATGTGTTGATGCCGCGACACTCATCCTTTCGTGCACGTCTTTTTGGCATAGACGATGCTCCTTTCAGCGTTCGTTTGCCTCAGGATCAGGGTATGAAATGGGATATCCTTTTGTTACAGCGCAAGGATAGCCGATCAAAGCAACACTGACACGGCATAGTCGCCTGTGTCAGTGTCACATGGAGCAGTAATATTGTGCTTTTGATGGTTCATAAGGAAAAGTGCTGCAGTGTTCTGCCCTATGTGTTTGCCCAATCGAGCAAAAGGAAAGGCAACGCTTACATCAATCTTTTGTTTTGACGGTAAACAGCCAGCTTCACAGTATTCTCCATCACTTCTCGTTCGGCAGAGGCGATCAACAAACGGGTAAGGCTAACGCCCTTTGCGTGGGCCAAGTCTCGAAGATCGTTCAACAGGTCCTGATCTATATGCAGATGAAGGCTTACTGTCGTAGCCCCTGCTGGTTCTCTGGTTCGATTGCTTCCGCGGGGTGCACGCCTGGAAGACACATTGGATGAATCCTTTTGCATGGTCTTGTTCATCATTTATCGTGATCCCCCTCATCACACTTTCTATCACATTATATTTTGAAATCCTACGTAACGATCCTGGTAGAAATGGATGCAATCGTGAACCAAGTCGCAAGCCTTTTGGTGAGTGGTTGGCCTCGCAATATTGAGGCAATCGTGCTTCAGGATGCCAATGATATTTTCCATGCTGTCGTTGTCAAGGGGACTGCCTGTAAGCCTGTGATAATCCGCTTGAAATGTACGACGCTCCATGTAACACATTTTGTAACAGACCTATATCATGAAGTAGAACGAATCGAAAGGTACGATGATTACAATGGACTGCTCATCTGTAAGTCAAGAGTCGCTTTGCGTTGAAGCTGAGGTAGAAGTCGATCCCAAGGCGGAAGTCGTCGGAAAAATTCGGTCTTTTTGCATTGGAAGCCCGACTCTAGAACCCTGCCCGGATCATATGCCTTCGGATACTGTTGTCGTCAGCCAGTTGATATGCGTCAAGGTTCCTCTCTCCTTTTCCGCAAAAGCCTCTGTACAATCAACGGGAATTACCTGCGATGAATCATGTCCCGATCCTAACCCTTGCTGTTCGGATCTCTATGATTTTGTGAGAGAGGTCGATAAATATAGATACAAGAGAAGCTATAACGACAAACCAGCAAGATTGTTTTATAAGAATTACTATGCGACATACCAGAATAATCCGAAAAACTCCTGATACATACAGGAAAGGAGTTTTATCAATGGCATGTCCTGTAACTGTTCATGAAACAGTATGTGTCCAGGCCAACGTAACAATTAGACCCAGAGTAGAGGTTGGCGATGTTGAAACATTTTGCATGGATGGTCCTGCGATCGGTCCGTGCCCGGGCACGGTTGTGCGGTTTTGCACCTTTACAGTGAGGCAAAGGATCTGCGTAGAGATTCCTCTGACGTTCGATGCCGATGTGACAGCAGAGCAATCAGGGATTGTCTGTGGAACGCCGATGACGGGTCCCTGTCCGGATGTCGGCTAAACCCTCACGTTGGAGGACTGAACCCTGTTTGTAGAACAAAATGCTCTACGGTAGAGAAACGAAGAATGACGCGAGCTGGCGCCGCTTTCCAAGCGACGCCAGTTCAGCGTGAACGTAGCCTATGATATTCAACTTGAAATGTGCAACGTTACGTGTAACACATTCTGCAACATAACAATACTATGAAGTAGAACGAATCGAAGGGTACGATGGTACATCCTGGAATAAAGCCTGATACATAATCAGGAAAGGAGTTTTATCAATGGCATGTCCGGCAACTGTTCATGAAACAGTATGTGCCCAGGCCAACGTAACAATAAGACCCAGAGTAGATGTTGGCGATGTTGAAACTTTTTGTGTGGATGGTCCTGTGATCGGTCCGTGCCCGGGCACTGTGGTGCGGTTCTGTACCTTTACAGCGAGGCAAAGGATCTGCGTAGAGATTCCTCTGACATTCGCTGCCGATGTGACCGCAGTGCCAGCGGGAATTGTTTGCGGTACACCGCTGGTAGGGCCATGTGCCCCCGTTACTTTCGAGTGTTGCGAATTTATCATGGCAACACAAGGAACAACGGCAACTGGAACCCCGCTGCCAAGTTTATCCATTCAGATCTGCGGTCCTGCAAATCAATGTTCCCCACAAGGCAGCCACATCAGCGTAGAGCTGCCCAACGATGGTCCAAACTTTGAAATTAACTTCCTGGAAATGCTGACCATGCAGTGCGACAGCCCGGAAACTGGTTTGATAACGGTTACCGCGCAGGCAAACTTCAACAATGGTGCAGGTAACACCGAACTAGCAAACTTCACGTTTATCTTTAATCCGGCAAACGAGACTGTCCGCATCATCGCTACCAGTGTAGCCAATGGCACTACCCTTCTCGATACAACGATTACTCTAACTGGCAACGTTCAGTTTGTACCTTGTACGCCGGATGCAGCATTTGGATGCCTGGAAGATTGCGGGGAAGATGCCTGATGACAGCCAGGGGCTGTCGTGGCAAGCCCTGAAGAAACAGTAATTGAAACGGAACTGCACCCCAATTGTTTGTCAGTGGATAAGCTGTAAACGATTGGGGTGTTTTACAGTGGATGAATCCTTTGGCATGTTCTTTCTCATCATTTATCTTAATCCCCCTTCGTCACACTTTCTGTCACATCATACTGATAGAAACGCTGTAAAGTGAAACAGGAAAAGGCCGGAATGTATGCATCCGAATGTGCAAGCTTTGAATCCAGGATAATGTACACATCGGATTGTGGCGATAAATATACAAAGCAAGGGAAAATTGAGCAATCGGCTTCTATCTTGTTATCTGATTTCATAAACTATTATGCAAGACAAACTATTTAAAGAGGGCAGATTTTAATGCAGTCATTCGGAGATATTTTAAGCGCCATCATTGAGCACAAGGATATCAACAAAAAAGCGCTCTGTGAACGTCTTGGTATTGACAGAACTTTGCTTTACCGCTACATGGCAAATAAGGCCGTTATGCCCGAAGAAACGCTGGATAAGCTGACCGATGAATTGATGCTGATGCCATCTGAAAATGAAAAGCTGCTGGATGCCTACAATGCGTCGATGATAGGTCTGGACCGTTATCAGTGCAGGAAGATAATCGATTCTATGTTTCGCACCCTGGACAAAGGGGACGAGATTCCGAATGACATTTTGGTTGAAGAAGGTTATTACTACCCCCAGGCAGGCAGCACTTTCGCTGGTCAAGCGCAAGCCATCAATGGCACTGCGAATATCCAGGCGGTGGTGAAATATATCTTTGAGGCCACCCAACCAAAGGACGCCGTATATATCAATGCCCAACCGAACAACGAACTCATCACGATCAACATATATGATTTGCTGCGGAGCAAAAGGGATGTCAGCATATATCATATCTTTCGATTGATTCAAAACCCCACCGTGGACATTCCCGCCCCTTATGCCATGAACCTGCAGCATATCAAAGGCGTGTTGCGAAACACCTTTCCGCTTGGAGGAAGAAACTACTTTCCGTCGTATTACTATTTTTACTTTTTGGATACGCTTCCCAGCCATTCGATCATTCATCCGAACGTCATCGTTGCCTCAAATCATTTGTTGTTCTTCTCCTCGGATAACGAGAAAGCCATTCTCTTGTCAGAGCCCAATATTGTTAAAATCTATCAGGAAGAAATGCAGAGAATGCTCAAAATCACATCACCGTTCTTTCAGATTCTCGATTTGACAAAAGTGTCTGCCGGAGCCTATTTCTCAAAAATTTGTCATGTTGGCGAGCTAAGCATATCGCCTGAGCCGATATCTTTGATTGCAAGGTTAAGCTTGCTTCGTGAGAATAGAAGGATTGGGCTGGAGAGCTTAAAAGACGCTGCCATCGACAAGTTTATCGCCAGGCGCCATGAAGCAATTATAAAGGGAGTACCCATCCGGATCTGCTTCACGCTAGAGGGGCTTGACCATCTTGTGCGAACGGGCCTTATCTCTGATATGGGCATTGATTTGATGGAGCCAATGAATAAGGTTCAGATTAAGAAGTATCTGGAGATCATCTATGGGTATTCCGCCAAATTTCCCAATGTTTCCATCAACCTGATACATGATGATTCGCTCAATTTCTTTATGAGGAACTATACCCGTGTTTTCAGCAACTCCATGATATCATTCACAAGTTCTGAGTGTAATTACAATTCAGCATACACGATACACGAGAAGAGCATCGTGCAATCCTTCTCGGATTACTTCTTTCACGTGCTGCCAGCAAATATATCCATGGAGAGTAAAGAGAACACGATGGAATTGTTGCGGAACAGGATCGATCAAATCACAACTGAATGACCGGTAGTCACACCATGACGTTGCCGACATTGCGGATGGGAGCCTTCGCATAAACGACGCACCCCGCCTCTCCCGAGGCGGGGTGCGCGCTGCTTTCTGCCTAGCTTACATTAATCTTCCGGGAACAATTCAGCCATCTTCGCATCGCTCAGTTTGAAGTAGCTCTTCATCTGCGCCTTGAGCTTGCCCGGGTGCTCTTTGGCATAGTCGCGCAGCTTCTCCACCTGGTTCTGCCACTTCTTGTAGGTGCCGAAATTCCACTTCTCGAAATCGCGCTCCATGTAGGGGTCGATCTCCCCGGCCAGCTCGTCGATGCGCTGGAGCACGGTCTCGGTCTTGAAGGTCACGTTGATGTGGAAGGCCAACCGCTGCAGGAATTTCTCCTTGATCTCCGGGCGCTTGAGCAGGCCGTTGATCAGCGCCGTGCTGAAGGCGTGGTTGTAGCCGTTGCCCTTGGGGTTCAGATCGTAGGAGATGTCCGGGCGGTCGACGTCGCCGAAGGCCCAGCAGAAGTCATAGAAGATCCACTTCCACTGGCTGTCGGGGTCGTCGGTCTTCCAGAAGCGGATGTTGCCCATGTCCGAGTTACCCGAGCAGATTTCCGTGGCGTACCAGTCCAGATAGCTGTCGATGTCCACCTTGGAATCCACGTACGCGAAGGCCTCGTCGTCCTTGAGGTTGTGAGCCTTCACATAGGCCATCAGTTCCTTCCACTCGTCGTTGGAGCCATACTTTTCGATGGAGTTGCCCTCCAGCAGCGTCACCTTCTCCTCGTCCACGCCAAAGTGCTGGGCAACGAAGTGGTCGTTGATTTTCTCTCGAATCTGCGACACGCCCCAGAACTGGCCGTTGATGAAGATGACGCAGTTGCGGTAGGCCTGCATGCTGATGGTGTCGGTGGTGTCCTCCACGAGGCTGGTCACCAGCACGTCGCGGATGCGGGAGCGGTTCACGTCGTTGCCCGACGCGCGCACGAGGAAGGAATCGAACCTGTCAAAGTTGCGGTTGGGGAAGATCTTGTATTCGAACTTGCCCTTACCATACTTTGAGCGGGCGTGGAAACTCAGGCTCTTAAGCCCCCAGCCGCGGGAGAACTGCCCGGCGACCTTAAGCCCCATGTCCTGGGAAATGCCCACGGTGCCGTCGGGCTCGATGAGCTGCAGGTGGGCGGGCCGCTCCCAATCCTTGTAGTAGTTGGCGCCGTGGTGGGGGAATTCCTCGGTGTAGCCGGGGCCGTCGGCCAGGATGCCCGTGTCCTTGTCGTAGAGGTTCTTAGGATCGGTGACGATGCTGATGATCGGCAGCTTGATCTCCTCGTTGATCAGATACGTGGCGGAGGTAACCTGGCTGGTGATGGCGCCATCCTGTATCGCCACGGCGCGCAGCGGCGTGGATTTGGTGATCTCCACGGGGTTGTAGTATTGCTTGCTCTTGGCCGTGGGCACGGTACCGTCGGTCGTGTAATAAATCTTGGCGTCGGGGCTGGCGCTGGTGATGGCGACCTTTTGCTCGCCCTGATACTGGCCACCCTGCAGCGAGAACACCGGTTCCTCGGCAAAGGCGGAGAAGCTCTTGGACTCGTTGCCTTCGCCGGGCGTGGGTTCGGAGAGGTAGGCGAAGGCGGCCTGGCCGTCGGGGCGGCCATAGGACACGCCGGCGCGCAGCTTGGGAACCAGGCAGAAGTCGATGCGCTTGCCGTCGGGGTCGCTCAGCGTCAGCGAGTCGCCGCCGTCCTTGAGCTTGAAGCTCGTGTGAAGCTGGCGTTTGGACAGCGCCGCGCCGGCGGTCTGGTCGCGTCCGGACAGGAACACTGTCAGGTATTCTCCGCTCTTCAGCGTGATCTTCGGGAACTTCCACTTGAGCGGCTGGGCGGCGTCGTCCGTCAGGCCGTAGCCTTTCAGGTTGATGTCCTCACCGGAGCGGTTGACAATCTCCACCCACTGGGGCGTTTCTTTGAACTGATCGGTCAGCGTGTCGGCATTGGTGGTCATGACTTCCGAGAGGGCCAGCGAATCGCCCACGCTGGGATAAAGCTTGGCCTGCAGGGCGTTGAAGCCCTCCTCGTTGTTGTTATAGCCCGGCGTGGGGTGCTCCAGCGACTTCCAGCGCATGCTGCCCAAGTCCACACCGAAGCTCTCGTCGATGGTCAGGGAGCCGGCGGTCACGGTGCTCACGACCTGGCCCTGAGCGTCGGAGAGCACCACGGCTTCGCCCTCGCCCAGCTGAAAGCCGGCGTGCGGCGCGTCGCCGTCGCGGTCCTTGCCGTCCAGCCACACCAGCAGCACGGCTCCGGGCTCCAGGGTCCGGTCCGGCAAGGCCCACAGGCCGGGCTTGCCCAGGTTGTTGCTCAGGTGATAGCCCTTAAGGCTGTGGCTCTGCTCGGAGAAATTGCGCAGCTCCACCCACGCGCCATAAGCGCCGTCCTCATCGGTGAACAGGGCGTTGCCAGCGGTCATCACCTCGTTGAGGCGCACCGGCGCGTCGCCGTTGCCGGCGGACAGCCATGCCGCGCGGCCCTCAGCGGTGTTGGGATATCCCGGCGAGATGTCGGCGGTGATCGTGTATTTCTCCGCGTCTTCGGAGCTGGCTGCGTAGGACTGATCCTGCGGGATGGCCGGCAGCGTCAGCTTCTGCACCAGCGTGCCGTCGGCGGCGGTCAGCACCAGCTCTTCGCCGGCGGAGCTCAGCTTGAAGCCCGCCTGCAGAGATTTGCCGGAACCGTCCACATCGTTGCAAAACAGGACCACGCTCTGGCCAGGGCCCAGAATCACCTGGGGGAATGTATAAGCCTTAGGCTCCTTGATGTTGTCGGACAGCATATAGCCGCCCAGGTCCAGCGAACCCTGGGAAAGGTTGCTGATCTCCACCCAGTCGGGGTAGCCGCCGTTGGCCGGCAGCGCCGCGTGGTTGCTGGACATGACCTCTGTGATCCATGGGCGGGCCTTGGCGTCCACCGGCGGCAGGCCGGGGCTGGCGCTCTGGCCGGGCTGCACGGGCCCGCCGGTTGGGGGCTTGGCTGTGCCGCCGATGCCCGCTGTGATCACGTCGCAGCCGCTGAACACCAGCAGCGCGCTCAAAGCCAGCGCCGCGCCGCGCAGCGTTACGTTGTTCTTTTTCGTGAAGAATTGCTTTGCCGATTTCATCATGATCTTCCTTTTCTTTTGTATGCGGATCAATGGATACCGGAAAATAAGACGTGAGCGTATCCACGTTTGTTCCTTCGAATCGATTGTTATGATTATACAGTACAGACAGATATGTTTATTATATCCCCGCACAGACTGTGCGCAAGGACGGCTTTGCGCTCTTTTTGTCTTTGTTTCCGCTTTACAGAGAGGTTGGAGATGCGGTGTCCTGCTGGGCGGGGAGGGCGTCGGCATAGCGGGTGTTGCGGGCGGTCAGCACATTGTAGGCCACCACTGCGCCCACCACCAGCACGCCGCCGGCCACGGCCCAGGGGCCGGGCAGCTCGCCCTGGAACAGCGCCACCCATACGGGGTTCAATATCGGCTCTATAGCCGCGATCAGCGAGGCGGCCACCGGCGCCGTGGTGCGGATGCCGATGGAGAACAGCACATAGGCCAGGCCGATTTGGAACACGCCCAGCAGCGTGATGGCCAGCCACGGCAGCGGCTCCCAGGTGATGCCCCTTGCGATGAAGGGAAGGGCGATGACAAAATTGAGGAGCATGCTCAAAAGCGACGATTCCACCGGCGACGCGTCGGCCATCTGGTTGACCAGGAACACGCCGGCGAAGCTTAGACCACTGAGCAGCGCCAGCGCGTTGCCCAGCAGTGCGGTGCCGCGCAGCTGGCCCACAAAGAAAAGCGCGATGCCGCCGAACACGACCAGCACCGCGGCCGCGTCCAACGCCCGCGGCCGCTTGCGCAGAAACAGCGCGCTCATAAGGATGACGAACACCGGCGCCGTGTATTGCAGCATGATGGCGTTGGCGGCGGTGGTCAGTTTGTTGGCGAAAACATAAAGCACCGTGGTGCCGCTCATGCACAGCGCGCCCAGCAGCACGCCGGGGGTCAGGCGGATGCGCGGACGCTTCATATAGATCGCGATGACGGCTGCGGCAAATATGGCGCGCATGCCCACGATGGTCATGGCGTCCCATGGCACGAGCTTGATGAGAATGCCGCCGAAGCTCCACAGCACGGCGGTCACAGCGATGAACACAGGTCCTTTTTTCGACGGGTGCATTATGTCACATCCTTTTCGCGTCCGACGCCGCGCATCGGACGCGATATAGACAACTTCGTCTCATTCCGGAGAGCTCCAAGGTTTAGCGATTCATTATACACCAAAGACGATTCGCTCAAAACCCCTTGTTAGGTTCATGATCAAACCGACGAAAATAATCTCATAGTCATCAGCCAAATGGAAAAACTATGCCCGCACGAAGGGAGGTGTCTCGATGAGCCGCGACGACAACTGCAACAATTGCAACGACAAAAACGTAGCAAATGACAAGCAGCGGCAGCAGCAGGACCAGAACCGCCGCCGCCAGCAGGACCAGAACAAGAAGAACAGCAACGACCAGAACTGCAAGGACAGGTAAACCGACTCCCTTATAACCGACTCCCTTACGACAGCGCGGCTCCCTGCGGAGTGATCCGAAGGAGCCGCGCTTTTTGCTTGCGCAGGATTCATCCAAGACGTAAAATGAAAGAAAAATTTTCCGTTTTTGGAGTTGTATATGCTGGAGATATCGCAAGGCGCCTTCGTTTCACCGCGGGACGAACACAACCGCTATACGGGCCGCATCGACTTTGCCAATGGGGAGGAACCCCAGTTCATATGGGCTGGAAGCCAGGTGACGCTGCGCTTTCGCGGCACAGCGGTGTGGGCGCGGCTGCGCAACCGGCCCAGCTGGGGCCGGCAGTACATCGGCTGGGTTGTGGATGGCGGCGCCAAGGGTATGGCCCGGCTGCATCCGGACAGCCAGATGCGCACCTACGCGCTGGTTGATAACCTGGACGACGGGGAGCATGAGATCATACTCTACAAGCGCATGGACGCCACGGGCTATGTGGGCTTTGGCGGCTGGCACGTGCTTGGGGAAACGCTGGAGGCGCTGCCCGCGCCGGCGCGGCGTATGGAGTGCTTCGGCGATTCGGTGTCCATGGGCGCGGTTGTGGATGCGCCGGGCTTCGAGGGCAAGACCGACCCACCCAACGACGGCCATTATGATGACGCGTGGCTCAGCTACATCTCCATGGCGGCGCGGGAATTGGGGGCGGAACTGCACAACAATTCCCAGGGCGGCATCTCGCTGCTTGATGGCACCGGTTATTTCCGCGGGCCGGACTATCTGGGCCTGGAAAGCTGCTGGGACAAGACCGGCTATGTGCCCGAACTGGGCTTGAGCCCCTGGGATTTTTCGCGCTGGAAGCCCCACGTCGTGGTGCTGGCTGTCGCCCAGAACGACCCGCACCCAGACAATGACATCGCCGAGGCCCCCGAGAAGCGCAGCCGCTGGGTGCGCCGTTATGGGCAGCTGCTGGCGGACATGCGCGCCCAGTATCCCAGGGCACTGTTCGTGCTCACGACGACCATCGTGAACCACAACCTCGTGTGGGAGGACGCGCTGGACGAGGTGTGCGCCGCCTGTGCCGATGAGCGGGTCGTGCGCCTGCGCTTCAAGCGGGCTGCCGTGGGCACACCGGGGCACCCCCGCGCCGCCGAGCAGGGGGAGATGGCCCGTGAGCTTGTGGACTTGCTGAACAGCTACGGCGAGGAGCTTTGGCAGTAGCTTTTCTCCTGTGACGCCGGTGCCGCAGACAAATCAAACACGTTTATCCAGCTTTTCAGCCTCCCGGCGATGATTGTCGTCGGGAGGCTTTTTTTCGGGCCATAACCAATCTGCAATACCCGTATATAGTAATTGTGGAAAGCGGACGATTGCTGTAAAATTATGCCACTGTCTGCAAAACGGGGAGGAGGCAAATCATGGGTGCACTGCGCGGCAACCTGACGCTGTGGCTGATCGCCAAATCCCTGCGCACGCAGTTGGCCTATCGGGTCAATGTTCTGTTCCTGCTGCTCAACGGCGTCGTGCTGCTCTTCGTGCAGGCATCGGTTTGGACGGCGCTCTATGCCCAGGGGCAGCGCCAGGGCACGTCACTCTCGCAGGCCATCACCTACATGGTGCTGACCAACTTCATCCTCAACGTGTTGCGCATCAACCCCGGCCGGCGCATCGGCCAGTCGGTGTATTCTGGCGACCTGGGAGCGGACATGCTGCGGCCCATCAACCTGATGCTGCTGCACACCGGCAATGAGCTGGGGCGCATGCTATTCTCTCTGGCCTTTGGCTCTGTGCCCATCGTGGCGCTGGCCGCGGCTGTCTACGGCCTGCTGCCGCCGGCGGGCTCCGCGGCGCTGGCGCTGTTCCTAACTACCGGCGCGCTGGGCGCGGTGATCTTCCTGCTCTTCGACACCATCGTGGGCTACAGCGCCTTCTGGCTGATGAACAACTGGTACATGCCGTGGTTCGAGCGGGCGCTGATCACGCTGTTCGGAGGCACCATTGTGCCGCTGTGGTTCTACCCAAAGGCGCTCACGGACATCGCCGCGTACTTGCCGTTCCAATACATCAGCTACATGCCGGTGGACCTGTACCTGGGCCGGGTGGACCCGGCGCAGGGCTGGCGGGTGATGGCCGTACAGCTGCTGTGGATCGGCATACTGTGGGCGCTGGAGCGGCTGGTGTGGAGGGTGGCCCAGCGCAAGATCACCGTGCAGGGGGGCTGAGGCGCATGTTCTACGTGTCGCTGTTCTGGAAATTCGTGCGCATCCGCTGGCGCTCGCAGCTGGAATACCCCGGAGCCTACGTGCTGGGCATACTGGCCCAGTGGTTGAGCTACGGCTTTCAATTCGTCACGATGTGGATCATGGTGCAGGCCTTTGGCACGCTGGGCGGCTGGCTGCCCATGCAGGTGCTCTTTCTGTTTGCGATGAACCTGTTCGCCTACGCGTCGGGGGCCACCTTCGCCTTCAACGTCGTGCGCGAGACGCCGCAGATGGCGCGCACCGGCGCTTTTGACGATGTATTGATCAAGCCGCTGAACAGCTTCATCTACATGCTCAGCGCCAACATCAACGTGGGCTATGTGTCGCACCTGTCGCTGGCCACCGTGGCCATGGCCATAAGCCTGAACGCGCTGGGCGTGACCTTAAGCTTTGTGCAAATTTTGTGGCTGGTGATCGTGCTGCTGAGCGGCGCGGTTATACATGCCTCCCTGATGATCTTAAGCTGCGTGCCCAGCCTGTTCGTCGTCAGCGACGCCGACTGGGGCTTCCTTTACTGGGGCCTGCGGGATTTCCTGGATTATCCGCTGTCGGTGTTCGCCCGGCCGCTGCAGCTGCTCTTCACCTTTGTGCTGCCCTTCGCGTTCATCAATTTTTACCCGGCGCAGGCCTTCCTGGGCCTGAGGGACACGCTGGGCCTGCCGGCGGCCATACAATATCTGACGCCGGCGGTGGCGCTGGCGCTGGCGGGGCTCACGGTGCTGGCTTGGCGCGGCGCGGTAAACCGCTATGAGAGCACCGGCTCATGAGGAGGACGATATGGCGCTGATCGAATTGCAAGATGTTGTCAAGGAATTCCGCATCAAACAGAGGCAGAAGGGCGCTCTTCGGGGCCTCAAGGAGTTTTTGCACCCGGTCTATAACACCAAGCGGGCGGTGGACGGCATATCGCTGTCGGTGGAGCGCGGCGAGCTGGTGGGCTACATCGGCCCCAACGGCGCGGGCAAATCCACGACGCTCAAGATGCTGACCGGAATACTGGTGCCCACCGCCGGCCAGGTCGTCGTGGATGGGCGCAACCCCCACCGCAACCGCCGGGCCAACGCGCTGCGCATGGGCGCGGTGTTCGGCCAGCGCTCGCAGCTGCTGTGGGACTTGCCGGTTAGCGACACGCTGGAGCTGTACCAGCGCATGTACCGCATTGAGCCCGAGCGCTACCGGCTCAACCGTGACCGGTTCACGGAGCTTCTGGACATGGGCGGCTTTCTGGAGCAACCGGCGCGGCAGCTGAGCCTGGGGCAGAAGATGCGGGCCAACCTGGCGCTGGCGCTGCTGCATGACCCGGACATCGTGTATCTGGACGAGCCCACCATCGGCCTGGACGTGCTGGCCAAGGACCGCATCCGCGGCTTCATCCGCCAGATCAACGCGGAGCGGCGCACCACGGTGATGCTGACGACCCATGACATGACCGACATCGAAAGCCTGTGCAGCCGCCTGGTGCTCATCGACGGCGGCAAAAAGCTGTACGATGGGCCGCTGGACGCCTTCCGCCAGCGCTACGCTGCGACCTATGTGCTGCAGGCCGACTTTGCACAGCCGGGCGCGGTCATGGGGGACAGCCGCTTCCTTGAGCAGCGGAGGGAAGGTTCCCAGGTGGATTACCTGATCCGCACCGACGCCCTGAAGCCCGGCGAGGCGCTGACACTGCTGGCTCGGGCACATGACCTCAAAGATGTGTGCATCCGCGAGACGACGATCGAGGAGATTGTGCGGGGGCTTTATCAGAAGAACGGGTGAGTGCAAGCTGACGACAAATTATGCCTTCCCCTTGAGGGGAAGGTGGCGCGCAGCGCCGGATGAGGTGTCTTGCTCCGAAAGAGGTAAACACCTCATCAGTCACCTTCGGCGCATCGGCCTGTGGGCCGACCGGCAATCTGCAAGCAGATCGCCTTGCAGGACAGCTTCCCCTCCAGGGGAAGCCAATAGAAGCAAATCTATCAACCTCTACAAACGCCGGGCGATAAACGATTGCCTATAGAATGTCTTCCGAATCGCCAAGGCGCCGCAGCGCCGCAGGCGAAAGCGAAGCAGCCCATTCACTGGGCGTCATCGCCGTATACTTCTTGAACACAACCGAGAAATACCCCGGCGAGCCGAAGCCCAGCTCCATGGCCACTTCGGTCACCGAGCTACCCTGCGCGAGCATCTCCTTGGCCCGCTCCACCTTGGCGTGGTTGATGAAATCTCTTGGAGCATCGCCGGTGCACTCCTTGAAGCGGTGCTTGAGCGTGGAGAGCGACAGCCCGCAGGCGCGGCACACCTGCTCCAGCGGCAGCGGGCCGTTCAGGTTTTCCAGTATGTAGCGCTGGGCCCGGCGCATGCTCTCATGGGGCGGCGCGGGCCGGGGCTGGGCCAGCAGCCGCAGCAGGAAGGCTGTGAACAGCGCGGCCGCCGCCGGCTCCTCGCCGGGGTCGCGGCGCAACAGGCCATGGAAGGCGCGCCGCAGCAGCCACAGGCCGTCGCGGTCCGCCCGCAGGCGGTGGGTGTCCAGCGCCAGCAGGCGGGCTCGCAGTACGGCGGCCCGCTCGGCTCCCAGGCCCAGCAGCCCCGGCGCGTCGGGGTTGATCTGGAACCATATGATCTCGTTGACGCCCTGGGGCGCGCTGCCGGTGCTGTGGGGTTGGTCCACGAAGCTTACGAACACATCGAAACCCGTGAGCTCGTGGCGCTGGCCGCCCACATGATAGCACTCGGTGCCGCGGCACAGCACGACGAACTCCATGCAGCCGGGGTGGATGTGGATATCCAGCGGGTTGGCGGCGCGGCTGGACACCGAATGGCCCAACAGCGCAAGGCCCGGCAGCGTCAGCGCGTCGGCGCACAGCACCTGTCGGTCCCGGGTCATCATCGTCGTCTCCATGGCTCACCTTTCATTTTGTGCAAGGCATGAATTCGATTGCCTGATTTCGCAGATATTGTATACTCAATGCATCCAGAGGACAAGCGGAGGATGCCATGAGCGATCTGATCAAGGCCATGACCTACGATTACCCCGAGCAGCTGCCGGTCAGCGTGTGGTTTCTGCCGGCGGCGTGGCGCAGATATGGCGAGGAGCTGACGCGCCTGTGCGCCGAGTACCCCGACCTGGCGCCCCAGGGCATCACGCCGGACAGCGTGCCCATGCCTGACAGCTACCATTACGGCAACTTCACCGATGAGTGGGGATGCGTGTGGAGCAACATCCACGAAGGCATGGAGAGCATCGTGACCGGCCACCCGGTGCCGCGGCGTGAGGACATCCCGGCGCTGCAGATACCGTCCGACCGCGAGGGGCGCCTGCCCCACGGCTTTATGTATCTGCGGCTGCTGGACCTGCGGGGGTTCGAGGAAGCTATGATGGACTTCGCCGAGGAGTGCGAGGAGCTGCAGGTCCTCATCGACAAGGTGCTGCAATACAACCTGCTGCAGCTGGATGTGGCGCTGCCCCGCATGGGCGAGGTCGCTTACTTCGGCGATGACCTGGGCATGCAGAACGGTCTGGCCATCGGCGCGCCCAAATGGCGCAAATACCTCAAGCCTTGTTTCACCGCCCTTTATACCAAAGTTCGCCAGAGCGGGCGCTATGTCTACATGCACACCGACGGCTGCATCCACGAGATCATGCCCGACTTGGTGGAGTGCGGCGTTCACATGATCAACCCGCAGTTCCGAGCCAACGGGTTGGACAACCTGGTGCGGGTGTGCCGGGGTAAAATTCCGATCATGCTGGACTTGGACAGGCAAATGTTCCCCTTCGCGACGCCGTCGGCGCTGCGCAGCCATGTGGCCCAGTGTGTGGAGGCGCTGTATCTGCCCCAGGGCGGCCTGGGCCTCAACGTGGAGTTTGGGCCGGACATGCCGGTGGAAAACATGGCGGCGGTGCTGGACGCCGTTCGCAAATACCGGAACTACAAGGGGTAAGTCTTATATCTGCAAACCGCGGGGCCGGCGTTCGAAAGAACGCCGGCCCCGTCCATTGCCCAAATCAGGCGATTTGTTCGCGGTCCTTCTCCTTGAGCATCTCCATTTCCGATTCCACGCGCAGGAATGCGCCGACGACCTCGGGATCGAAATGCCTGCCGCTTTCGGCGGCGATGCGTGCCACAGCTTCGCTGTGGGGCATGGGCTCCTTGTATGGGCGCTTGGAGGTGATGGCGTCGTAGGCGTCCGCCAGGGCGGCGATGCGGGCGGCCAAGGGAATCATCTTGCCCTTAAGCCCAGCGGGGTAGCCGCTGCCGTCAAAGCGCTCGTGATGGTAAAGCACGATGTCGCGCATCATGCGGTGGGTGTCCGCGGAAATTTTGTGACCCTTGAGAAGGTCTTCCAGAATTTGTGCGCCTGCCGTAGGGTGCTGGCGGATGACTGCAAACTCCTCGTCGGTCAGCCTGCCCTTTTTGAGCAGTATACTGTCGGGAATCTGTATCTTGCCCAGGTCATGCAGAGGGCTCGCCCAGGTGATCTGTTCCAAAAAGGTGTCGTCCTGCCCCAGGGCGCCGGCCAGCAGCGCACAGTAATCCCGGGTGCGCTCCAGGTGCGAGCTGGTCTCGGTGTCACGAATCTCGCACAGCTTGGCCAGAGCCAGTATCTTCCAGTCGTGTATGGCAAAATACTCCTCGCTGAGTATGGCGATGGTCGTGTGGTGGATGTGGTCCAGCTCCCTCAGCAGATCGATCATGTCCGCCTGGCTGAAGTTGGTGAGCAGATCCATATAGGCGTCCTCAAAAGCGTGGAAGGCCATGATCAGCTTGCGGAAGGACATGCTGCTGCCGGCAGCCCGCAGGGCCAACCGCTCATTGCTGGCGTAATAGGCGTCGTAGTCATGGGAGGACAGGTTTTCCACAAAACTATCCAACAGTTCGCTGAACAGGCCGCGGAACAGCTCGAGCTCCCTTGGGTTGCGGATGTTGGCTTCCACGCCCGCCGCGTCCATCCAGTTTCGTAAAATGAGCTGCTTTTCTTTGGCAAACAGAGCGCAAACTTCGGTCAGTTTGGATTTTAACACGCCGATACTCCTGAACAGGCGTCGCCTGATCTTATTTTCTGTATACTAATTACCCGCTGAGATTATCGAATAACCGCGAAATTTGCAAGTTTTTCCTTGTCGTATCCCGCGGTTTTCTTGTGCAAAGCGGATAAGCAGCAAAAAAACACCCGGCAGAGCTTGTTTTGCCCGGCGAGGATGGAGCAATAGGCCATTAGCCCAAGCGGCCGTAGGTCTGGGCGGTCTCAATCATGGCCAAGTAGTTTTCCGGCGGAACGTTGGGTGTGATACTGTGGCTGCTGGCCAGCACCAAAGGTCCGTCGCGGCCCACGGCGTCGATGAGGGCGCGGGCTGCGGCAGCCACGGTGTCCGGCGTACCCCGGCTCAGAACGGCGCCCACGTCCAGGTTGCCAAACAGCGCCAGATCGCGCCCGAAGCGCCGGCGCACCTGTGTGATGTCCATACCGTAGGGTTCAATGGGGTTGAGGCCGCCGATGCCCAGGCCCACGATGTCGTCCAGCATGTCCCAGATGTTGCCGTCGCTGTGATAGAGCACGGGAATGCCCCGCTCCAGCGCCGGCTGCATCACGCGGCGCATGCGGGGCAGCCACAGCCGGCGCATGTCCCGGGGGCTTATGAGCGTGCCGCCCTTGTGGGCGATGTCGTCGCCGATGTACAGAAAATCGATGCCGCACTCCACCAGGCGGCGCACCAGCCGGGCGTAAAAATCGGCGTGCAGCTCCAGATATTCCTCCACGAGAACGGGGTCATCGTACAGCAGCAGCATGAAGGCGTCAAAGCCGAAGGCGCTGTCGTAGGCCTGGGTGAAGAAGTCTCCGGTCAGCGCGAACAGCGCAAGCTCCGTACCTGCCGTTTTGGCACGGTACTCCCGCAGCAGCCGGAAGCGGTCCTCCAGATGGTCCATCGTGGGCGGCAGCAGGCGCTCAAGGTCAGTGCGGGTGCGGATGCGGAAATCCCGGCGTTTGAGCGACCCTTCGGCGTCGCGGTAGAAGAAGGGGTTGTCGTAAAAGCACAGACCCACGGCGTCCTGCCCCACGCGCTGGGCGAACTCCATGTAGTCTCCGGCGTCTATGTTGGCCAGCGTGTGGCCGCCGCTCACCGGCCGGCCCAGCACATAGGACACCGTGGGGTCATCCACCAGCACCTCGAAGTTGGGCACCCGGTCGATGGGCCGGCCTTGTAGGGCGCCCAGCAAGCGCTTTTTGTCGCTGGTGGCTGCGGTCTGATACATCTCTTCGCCCTTCCTTACATAGTCAGCGGTAGAAGCCGTACTTCATCGCCTCGTCATACATGGCCAGCACGTTCTCCGTGGGGCTGTTGTCCTGCAGCTCGTGGGTGGGGCTGAGCATGTAGCTGCATGTGGGCAGCATGATGTCCAGCGTGTCGCGCACCTCGCGGCGTACGTCATCGGTCGTGCCGCTGGTCACGGCGCCGGCGGTGGAGATGCACCCGTGGAAGCTCAACCGCCCGCCGAAGGTATCCGCCAGATAACGCGGGGACATGTTTTTGCATTCGGGCTGCAGCGTGTCCACGGCTTCTATGCCCATGTCGATGAAGTCCTCATAGGCCCAACTGGAGGAGCCGCACGTGTGGATCATCGGGTGGCAGCCGTAAGCCCGGGCCAGTGCCACCAGGCCCTCGAACCGGGGCCGGATGTGCCGCCGGAACAGATCCATGGAGATCATGGGCCGGTCCTGGGTACCCAGGTCTTCCCCCAGCCACAGGATGTCCACGCGGCCCTTGGCCGCTTCCAGCGTGCGCCGGGCGATCTCCTGCTGTACGGCGAAGCGCCGGTCGGCCAGCAGCAGGCCCGCCGGCTCGTCGGTCAGCAGATCGATCAGCGTCTGCTCCATGCCCCGCAGCATGCCGTTGCCGTTGATCAGGTCGCCATAGCAGTGCACGGTCAGCGCGAAGGCGTCGTGACGGCGGCACTGCTCGGCCACCACCGAATAGTCGAAATCGTCGGGGTTGGGCATCTTCCAGGCGTTCACGATCTCCTCGTCGGCTTCCCGCAGCGGGAAGTCGCAATAATCCCAGTAGCCGCCGCTGCCGTGTTCCACCCAGCGCCGGTGGATGCCCCAATTGTCCACGACCACGCCGCCGGGCAGGTCCTCATACAGCTTGGGCCCGATATAGGCCGGCCCCACACCGCGGAAGTCCACGTGCAACGCGGCTTTCAGGCCTTCGCCGTCGGCGGCCGCCAGCCCGAAGTGGGCCTTCAGGCGGCCGTCGATGCCGGGATTGGCCAGATAGTCGATGGGCACCCGGTCTGCCGGGACACGGTAGAAAGCACGCAGCACGCGTTCACGACTGGTCAGCGTTTCGCCACACATCGCGGGTTCTCCCTCTGGCTCTGTTTGTTTAGAATTTAAAGTACTTCCGGGCGTTGTCGCAGCAAATGCCGCGCACCAGCGGCTCCAGTATCGCATCGTCGTCGGGGCACTCGCCGTTCTCCACCCAGTTTCCGATGAGGTTGCACAGGATGCGGCGGAAGTACTCATGGCGCGGGTAAGACAGGAAGCTGCGGGAATCGGTCAGCATGCCCACGAAGGGGCTTAAGAGGCCCACGTTGGCCAGGTCGCGCAGTTGCCGCTCCATGCCCTCGATGTGGTCCAGATACCACCACGCCGAGCCCAACTGCACCTTGCCCTCCACGCCAGCTTCGCTAAAGCACCCGGCCAGCGCGGCCAGCACGTAGTTATCCTTGGGGTTCAGGCTATAAAGGATTGTGCGGGGCAGGCTGCCGTCGCGCTCCAGCGCGTCCAGCAGGCCTTGCAGCGGCGCGGCCACGGCGTGGTCGGCGATGGCGTCATAGCCGGTGTCCGGCCCCAGCGCCGCAAAGCGCGCAGTGTTGTTGTTGCGCGAAGCGCTTATGTGCAGCTGCATGGCCCAGCCCCGGCGGGCGTATTCGCGGCCCAGCCAAATCATCAGGCGGGTCTTGTAGCCGTCAGCCTGGGCTTCGCTTATGGTCTGGCCTCTGAGGGCTGCCTTGAGCGCGGCGTCGGCGTCCTCATCGGCGCAGGCCGCGAATGGCAGCCGTGTGAAGCCGTGGTCGCTCAAGCTGCAGCCGTGGGCGGCGAAGTGGTCCATGCGCAGCGCCAGCGTCCGGGTCAGGCTGTCCCAATCGGCAATGTCCACGCCGGCGGCGGCGCCCAAGGCCGCGATGTAGGCGGGGAAGTCGGCGCGCTCGATGGTCAGCGCCCGGTCCGGTCGCCAGGCCGGCAGCACCTTGCAGTTCAGCGCCCCCTCGTCGGCGATGGCCTTGTGGGAGCGCAGGCTGTCGGCGGGGTCGTCGGTGGTGCACACCACTTCCACCCGGAACCGCCGCATGAGCCCCCGGGCGCTCATGGAGGAGTGGGTGAGCCGCTCATTGGCTCGCTGCCACACGTCCGGGGCGCTGGCGCTGGTCAGCACGTCGTGGATGCCGAAGCAGCGCTGCAGCTCCAGATGGGTCCAGTGGAACAGAGGGTTTCCCACGGCGCGCTGCACCGTGGCCGCCCACGCCTGAAAGCGCTCATAGTCGTCTCCTGGGCCAGTGACCAGCGCCTCCTCGAACCCACAGGCGCGCATGGCCCGCCACTTGTAGTGGTCGCCGTACAGCCACGCCTCGGTGATCGTGGCGAAGCGCTTGTCCTGTTCGATCTGTTCGGGGTTCAGGTGGCAGTGGTAGTCGATGATGGGCAGGTTCTCGGCGATACCGTGGTACAGCCGGCGGGCCGTGGGCGTGGCCAGCAGGAAGTCCTCATTCAGAAAGGGTTTCATGGCTTGCCCTCCGTATGGATAGATCGATGTGTGGATATGTCTTTTCCAATTATAGCCCATTGTTGACCGCAAGCAAGTGTCGTATTTTGACCATCGAAGTGTCGAGTTTTGACAATCGCCAGCCTTTTGCCACCAATGCTGTTGCGTCATCGGCGGCCTATCGCTACTTGGCGATGCGCTGTCGAAGTTGTCGTATGGCGTTATCCACAGGCAGGAAGCGTTTTCACAGCGCGAGTTGTGCCGAAGCCTGCGTGAATGGTACATGCAACGGCTTTGCCAACAGCCTGTGGATAAATTCTGTGGACAAGCGCTGCACAGCGTGTGAGGTTATGCACACGCTGTGTCGACTTAATTCGACAAAATAGGTGAAGTAGGGTGTTGCTCTTTAGGGGGCACAGTCAAAAAACAGGGCCCCTTCTGTCCTTCCGAGGCCTCAAGCAACACTCATAATTTGATAAATCCTGAAAACAACCATTGAAATTGACCTTGCGTCAACTTGTATAATACGGGTATGGCGGTGATTTGATATGGATTTGGTGAGAATCAATGAAGTGGTTGACGTCTACGGCATATCCAGCAGGACGCTCAGATATTACGAGCAAGTGGGTATCCTTTGGAGCAGTCATCCCGACAACAAATCTCAGCGTTACTATGACACAGACGCATTGGAACGACTAAAGCAGATTATCGTACTGCGCAAACTTCAAATCCCGATCAAAGACATTGTTGCGATATTCAGAAGCGAGAGTACGGCGGCGCTGATCCGAGCTTTTGTGGAAAAGCTTGAAACGCTTGACGGAGAAATTACAGCCTTATCGGAATTGCGCCACGTCGTAGACGATTTTCTCCACAAAATGCTGATGAGCGGAATCAAGAAAATATCCGCTATCACCTTGCTGTATGAAGAAACGGAAAAGCGCCTCGCTCCATCTGAAAAGAATGAGACCATATCCTTTGAGAAGCTATCGAAAATCAGTCGCGAGGCGTTGCGGCTGCATGATGTTCGGGTTATCCGCCTGCCGCCCATGCGGGTGTTGACTTCCCGATTGAAAACAGGGCAGGTGGAGGGGCTGGACGAGAATCTGTTTGCGAAATATGGTTTTATGCCCGATCCCGGGTTTCGAAATTGTTTTTTCAGGAAAGAGCCAGACGGCGAGTGGATCATGCTCATGAAAATCCCGAATGAGTATGACAACGCGACGCCTTATGTTGATGAGGATTTTCCGGGCGGGTTATACGCCATAACCAGTTCCTTCATGGCTGACATGGACGATACCTTCATTCTTCTGCGAGATTGGATAAACAGGAGCGAGAATTATGAGCTTGACGCCGATGCGCAAGGCACGCTGCAGCGCGTTGAAATGATCGAGGAAATCCTGCCGTGGGACATTGTCGGTAAGTTTCATCAATACCAGCAGGATGTTTTCGTACCGATAAAGATAAAAAAATAGCTGATAGGAGCTTTCTAATGAACATAAAGCAAATCAAGCGGACGATGCTCCACAAAGGTATTCCCACGGAAATTATAGAGAAATTTGGTTTTCCGGAAACTGAAGAGGAAACACCGGAAGATAAAATCGCGTTTGCAGATCAAATGGATCATTTGCTTTCAAAAGAGCAAATCCTCTCCGTCATGGAAGAGCAGGGGTGCAACAAGAATGCGCCTTCCGCCGAATTGATGCTTGGATTTGCAGACAAGACATTGGAAGACCGTATAAATATCATAAACGCCATGAGTCTATACGAACAACCTCATTGCAAACAGAATGAGGATGGAACGTTGAGCATTTTCTGGGACAATTATGTGGAAAACGGTAAATATCAGTGTGTATGCCCAATTATTGGTAAATTGTCAAAACCCGCAACCGCTTCTCTTACATTTTGTGGCTGCTGCAGCGGTCATGTGAAGTTCCATTTTGAAAATTTTCTTGGCGTGAAGTTACGCTTAGTAGAAACCGTATCTTCACCTATCAGTTCCAATGGCGATAAATACTGTGAGCATCGTTTTGAAATAAAAGAATAAAGGAGAGAACCTTGAAATGAGTGACAAAACTGAACTGCAAAAAGTGAGCGAAGAAACAATGCGCTTTATGCGTGGGAAGTATGCGTTGGATGAAGAGGGCGACGGCAAGGATAAACTGGAGTTCAGCGAAAACGGAGAAACGATTGTTGCCATCCGAATACATGAAACCCGTTATGATTTCCATGTTGGAGAAAACTGTGTCTCCGTTGCCGATTTGGAAACGCTCGAAGCCGTCAAGCAGCTTATACTAAGGAAGAAAAAACCAAATCGTACACCATTTCCGAAGGAACAGGCGGTTTATGCCAGTTGCGGACACCGTTGCGATTTGTGTGTGCATTATGCCGGCGGAACAATCAGCGAGAAGTTCCGTGCGGAACTGAAAGAGCGGCTGATACGCGTGTACGCGGGGGGCGTAGGCGACGGGGGGTATTGGGGCGATGATATGGTGCTGTGTGACGGCTGCCATACGGGGGGATTGGATAAAGCCTTTGGCTGTGATTCCTTGAAATGCGCGGCGGAAAATGGCGTTGATAAATGCCAAAACTGCCAGAAAAACCCTTGTGAGAAGGCCCATCATTTCTATCAGGGGCTAAAACCTGAAATCCACACAAATACCATTGCGGCTGACGATGTTACATGGACAATTCTGCCTTATGTGTATGGCCAATATGGAAATTAGGCGGAGATACATCCACACTGATCCTGCTTGGTGCTTATAATTTTGTTTGTGGTCCTAGTTGCTGGTTGTATATGGCAGCTATAACAGTTCAAGCTATGAGACGACATCTTTTCTTTTCATTTTGCGCCAACGCCCGCGTGCACACCCACCCGTCACGCCGGGCTGTTCCACAGCGTAGATTTATGTTAAAATAAAGGGTACTGGTGAAATGGATGCCATTGAGCCGGTACGTCATTGGTGATTGTTTACAGGAGTGTGAAATACTTGGCATTGAGGAAAATACTGACGATCAAAAAGAACGAGGCTGAGCTGCGCAAGATCAGCAAGCCCGTAACCAAATTCGACAAGAGACTCTCCGACCTGATCGACGATTTGTTTGAGACGCTGGCAGCCACCCAGGACGGCGCGGGCCTGGCGGCACCCCAGGTGGGCGTGCTGCGCCGCGTGGCCGTCATCGACATGGGTGAGGAAAAGGTCGAGCTCGTGAACCCCGAGATATTGGAAACCAGTGGCGAGGTGGAATATGAGGAAGGCTGCCTGAGCCTGCCTGGCCTGCGCGGTAAGACCAAGCGGCCGGCCTATGTCAAGGTGCACGCCTTCGACCGCCACGGTGATGAATACATCATTGAGGGCACGGAGATCATGGGACTGGCGCTGGTGCACGAGATTGAGCACCTGGACGGCAAGCTGTATTCCGACATTGCCGAAGGAGAACTGTGGCAGATAGAACCTTAAAAATTGTCTTTTTGGGAACACCGGACTTCGCCGTGCCGTCGCTTACGGCACTGGTGGAAGCCGGCTATTCGGTTGTAGGCGTCTTCACCCAGCCGGACCGCCCACGGGACCGGGGCCAGCGGGCGTGCTCGTCGCCGGTCAAATGCGCGGCGCTGGGCATGGGCCTGCCGGTGTTCGAGTTCGAGCGCATCCGCCGCAAGGAGGGCGTCGCCGCGCTGCAGGCGCTGCAGCCCGACCTAATGGTCACAGCGGCCTTCGGGCAGATACTAAGCCAGAAGGTGCTGGACATCCCGCGTTATGGGTGCTTCAACGTGCACGGCTCTTTGCTGCCCAAATACCGCGGCCCGGCGCCGATACAGTGGGCCATCATCCATGGAGAGACCGAAACCGGCATCACGATCATGAAGACCGACGCCGGCATCGACACCGGCGACATGCTGCTGCAGCGGCGTACGGCCATAGACCCGCAGGAGAACGCCGGGCAGCTCTTCGAGCGGCTGGCGGCGCTGGGCGCGCAGGCGCTGCTGGAAGCCATTGCGGCGCTGGAGGCCGGCACGCTTGTGCCCACGCCCCAGGACCACGCCGCGGCCAGCCACTTCCCGATGCTGAGCAAGGACGACGGGCGCATCGATTGGAACCGCAGCGCCGCGGACATCCACAACCAGATACGCGGTGTGACACCGTGGCCGGGGGCGTGGACCACGCTGAACGGCGAGACTGTGAAGATCTGGCGTACCGCCGTGGGCGACGCGGCGATACCGCCCGGGCACTTGGTGTGCTCGGTAAAGACAGGCATGGCTGTGGGTACCGGCTGCGGCAGCATCCGCGTGCAGGAGATCCAGCTGCCGGGCAAGAGGCGCATGAGCGCCCGGGACTATCTGTGCGGCTGCAACAATTCCGGTCTCCCTGTAAAGTTTGATTGAGATGAAAGCATTGGACCTGACGGCGGTTCATCCGACGGAAGGAAACCCAAAGATTGGACGAGGCATGCACAAGAACCCGCCGGCAGGCGAAACAACGTTTTTAGAAGACATGTATGAGATGAAAAGCAGGACATCGCCCCATCGCAGTGCAGGCACTGCTCAGCTTTACTTCTGTATCGGCCAAGGCCGATGCAGCGTAAAGCCGGGGGTAACACCCGGCGACCTGTGCGGCGGGCGATTTCTAGAAGTTAAGTACAAGCTGTCTGAATCGCGGACGATGCCGCGGCATCGGGCGCGAAAGGCTGGCCACTGGCCAGCCGGTGCAGAAGGGACTGTTTTTGATGGGTATTGATATGGCGAGAAAAGCGGCGCTGGATGCGCTCAACGACGTGCTGATCCAGCGCAGCTATGCCGACCTGGCCGCCAAGCAGCGCTTTCAGGGCCTGGAGGAGCGGGAGGGCCGCTTTGCCCGCAAGCTGCTCTACCAGACGCTGGACAAGCTCTACGCCATAGACAGCGCGCTGCAGGGCCGCCTGGACTTCGCCCAGACGCCGCCCAAGCTTGTCAACCTCGTGCGCATGGGCGCTTGTCAGCTCATGTATATGGACGCCGTGCCGGATTTTGCCGCCGTGGACAGCGCTGTGGAGCTGGCCAAGAGCGAGGGCTTCTCCGGCCGCTCGGCGGTTGTGAACGCCGTGCTGCACAACGTGATCCGCGATGGCAAGCAGCCCAAGCTTCCCGACCCCGAGGCCGACCCGGTGGGTCACTTGAGTGTAAAATACAGCTGGCCCCGTTTTGTCGTGGAGCTGTGGCTCAAGGAGCAGCCCGAGCACGCTGAGGCGCTGCTGGCCTGGGAGCCGCGCTATCACGCCACGGTGCGCGCCAACGGCCTGGCCGGGGGCACGGCCCAGGCGCTGGAAGCCTATCTGAAGGAATCCGAAATTGACCATGAGCCCTGTGCCCATGCCGCCGGCGCCTTCCGCGTGAAGGGCAGTGACCTGACGGCGTGGCCGCTGTTCCAGGATGGCCGCGCCACCGCCCAGGGCGAGGCGTCCATCCTCGTGAGCCGCACGGCCGCCGCCGCCGCCGGGCCGGGCGCCACGATACTGGACGCCTGCGCCGCTCCCGGCGGCAAGTCCGCGTGCATCGCCGACGCGCTGGGCGGCGATTGCACGATCACCGCGTGGGACGTGCACCGCCACCGGGTGGGCCTGATGCGAGAGACCTTTCGCCGCCTCAAGGTGAACGCCACGGCGGAGCTGCACGACGCCCGTTTTGGCGACCGGCGCAGCTTCCGCTTTGCCATTGTGGACGCGCCGTGCAGCGGCCTGGGCGTGGCCTGGGGCAGCCCGGATATCAAGGTCAGCCGCCGTGCCGAAGACATCGCCGGCCTCACGCAGACGCAGATCAAAATTCTGCGCAACGTCAGCGAACTCGTGGAAGTCGGCGGCCGGCTGCTGTACTCCACATGCACGATCAACCGCGCCGAGAACGAGGACATCGCCGCGGAATTCCTGCGCCGGGAACGCTCCTTTAGGCCCTGCAGCCTGTCTGAGTTTCTGCCCCCCAGCCTAAGAGGGAGCGAAGCCTCCCATATGCTGCAACTGCTGCCCACGGTGCACGGCGCCGAGGGCTTCTTCCTGAGCCTGTTCCAGAGGATCAAATGACCGAAACCATACAAAAGACGGCGCTGTTGGATATGGATATGCAGCAGCTCGCCCAGGCGCTGGGCGAGTTGGGCCAGCCGGCTTACCGCGCCCGCCAGGTCATGGACGGCCTGCTGCAGGGCAAGACCATAGAGGGCATGAGCACGCTGCCCAAGAGCCTGCGCGAGCAGTTGGCCCAGCGCTTCCGCCTGGGCGGCGCTGCGATTCTGGAAAGCCATGAATCGGCGCTGGACGGCACGCGCAAGTATCTGTTTGCACTGGATGACGGCAACCTCGTGGAGGGCGTGCTGATGCGCTACCACCACGGCAACACGCTGTGCCTTTCCACCCAGGTGGGCTGCCGCATGGGCTGTGCCTTCTGCGCCAGCACCCGCGGGGGTCTGGTGCGCAACCTGACCGCCGGGGAGATGCTGGGGCAAGTGCTAAGCGTGAGCGCCGCGCTGGGCTGCGGCCGGCAGGTGACCAACCTTGTGCTCATGGGCAGCGGCGAGCCGCTGGATAATTATGATAACGTGCTGGCCTTCCTGCGCCGGGCCGCTGCGCCGGCGGAAAGCCATGGCCTGGGCATCAGCGCCCGCAACATCTCGCTTTCCACGTGCGGGTTGCCCCAGGGCATGCGCCGGCTGGCCGGCGAGGGTCTGCCGGTGACGCTGTGCTTAAGCCTGCACGCCGCCGACGAGGCTGTGCGTTCCGGGCTGATCCCGGCGGCGCGGGCATATCCACTCTCGGAAGTGATGGATGCGCTGCGCCACTATGTTGCCACGACAGGACGCCGGGCCATCATCGAATACGCGCTGATCGAGGGAACCAACGACAGCGCCGCCGACGCGGCCAAGCTGGCTGCTCTGCTCAAGGGCCTGCAGGCCCACGTGAACCTGATCCCTCTCAATGATGTGCCGGAGACCGGCCTCAAGGGCAGCTCCCGGGCCGGGGCCGAGCGCTTCTTGAAGTGGCTCACGGACAAGGGCGTCTCCGCGACGGTCCGCAGGACCATGGGTGCGGATATCGAAGGGGCGTGCGGGCAGCTGCGCAGGCGGAAGATGGAGGAGAAGAATGAGAAGGGAGATTCTTCGCTTCGCTCAGAATGACAGTTGAGAATATGCACGACATCCACTTCTGTCATTCAGAGGGCGCGTGGCGCCCGATGAATCTCCCAATGGAGAACGCCGGTTTAGCTAGACAGGGAGATTCCTCGCTGAGTTTATCCTGAGCGAAGCCGAAGGGCTCAGAATGACAATTCGCGACATCGTTTATCGACTCAGCCTGTCATTCTGAGAGCGCGCAGCCAGGATGCAGGGCCGAGCAGGGGCCGCAGGCACCGACCAGGCGCCCGAAGAATCTCCCAATGGAGAACGTCGGCGTTGCTTAACAAGGAGATTCCTCACTTCGTTCGGAATGACAGTTCGGGGCTAATGCATACACCTGCTCCTGTCATTCTGAGGGCACGCAGTGCCCGAAGAATCTCCCAACAGCAAACTTCCACAGTCATTCCCTTTCTCGACGGTCAGGACACGGTTTTCAAGAGGTGTAAAGTGAAGCTAGAGTACGCAGCCAGCACCCATAAGGGCAACGTGCGCAAGCGCAACGAGGACAGCTACTACATTCCCTGCGACGATGGGCCGCAGGGGCTGGCCATCGTGGCCGACGGCATGGGCGGCTACAATGCCGGCGATGTGGCCAGCGCTTTGTGCGTGCAGGTGGCGTGCAACATTTTTGCCGCGGCGGCGGCGCAGGACCCCCCCGCCACGCCGGAGGAAACCGTGCGCTGGGCCTTCCGCGAAGCCAACCGCGCCATACAGGAGTATGCGGCCACCAACGAGTTCTACCAGGGCATGGGCACCACGATGACACTGATGGCCCGGGGCGGCGGCGCGTGGTTGCTGGGCAATGTGGGTGACAGCCGGGGCTATCTGGTGCGCGACGGCGCGGCCCGTCAGGTGACCCGCGACCATTCGCTGGTGCAATTGATGGTGGACCGGGGCCGTATGAACGCCGAGGAGGCCCGCAGCCACCCCTATCGCAACGTGATCACCCGCGCCGTGGGCAGTGATTCCTTTGCCGACGCCGACGTGTTCACCGAGGAAATGCGCGCGGGCGATGTCGTGGTGCTGTGCTCCGACGGCTTGAGCAACTACCTGGGCGAAGAGGATCTGCTGCGCGCGCTGGAGGAGTCCACACTGGAGACCGCCTGCCAGCGCATGGTAGCGCTGGCTTTGGAGCGGGGCGGATCGGATAACATAACTGTAGTGTTATGCCGCGCCGGCGGGCGCGATTTATCTGGCGGCAGCCTTGCGCACGCCGGGGGTGATGTGTAATGGAAGGCAGCGTCATCGCCAACCGCTATATCATCAACGGCGTCATCGGCTCCGGCGGCATGGCCATCGTGTACCGCGGCTATGACCGGGAGACCGGCGACGAGGTGGCCATCAAGGTGCTGCGCAGCGAGTACATGGAGGACGACAATTATGTGCGCCGCTTCGAGAAAGAAAGCCAGATCGCCATCAAATATTCCCATAAGAACATCGTAAAGACGATGGAAGTCGGCTGCCAGGACGGCAGGCATTACATCGTCATGGAATATGTGCTGGGCATGACGCTCAAGGAGTACATCTCTCATCAAGGGCGCCTTCGGCCTCCGGAAGCCGTACGCATCGGCCGCCAGATCTGCGACGCGCTGTTCTACGCCCACAGCCACCAGCTGGTGCACCGGGACATCAAGCCCCAAAACATCCTTATCAGCCATGAGGGGATCATCAAGGTAGCGGACTTCGGCATCGCTAAGGCGCCGGACAGCGCCACGATGACGATATCCGGTTCCAATGTGCTGGGCTCTGTGCACTACATCTCCCCGGAGCAGGCCAGGGGTGTCAGCACCGACGAGAAGGCCGACATCTATTCCATGGGCATCGTGCTCTACGAGATGGTAACCGGAACGGTGCCCTTCACCGGAGACACGCCGGTGGCCATCGCGCTCAAGCACCTGCAGGACGCGCCGCGGCCGCCCCGGGAGTTGGCTCCCGACATCCCCAAGGCGTTGGAACTGGTGATTCTGAAGGCCGTTGCCAAGGACCCGTCGGTGCGCTATGACAACGCCCGGGAGATGGCCCGCGACCTGGAGCGCACGCTGCTGGAGCCCGAGGGGAACTACATCCACATCAAACGCGCCGCCGAGGATTTCGACGGCACCCGCCCGCTGCACATCCTGCGGGGCGAGGGCGGCGTCACGAGCACGGGCGCCGGCTCCAGCACCGGCGCCGGCGCAAGCGTGTCGCGGGTGCCCCTGCGGCCCAAGCGCCGCGGCCCCAGCGCTGTGAACATCGTGCTCTATGTGCTGCTCACAGCGGCGCTGCTGGCCACGATTTACTACGCGGCCAGCGCCATCATCCGCTCCATGCTGCCCAAGGAAGTCACCGTGCA
>JAEZSC010000050.1 GCA_023422005.1 Bacillota bacterium
CGTTGATCCTGTTGTGCGTGGTGACAATATATCCCTTCTGGAACACGCTTGCATACTCGTTCAACAACGCCATCGATTCCATTCAGGGCGGGATATATCTTTGGCCGCGGGAGTGGACCCTGTACAACTATCAGAAGATCCTCGTGGGCAATCCTCTGATTGCCCAGGCCGTTCTCATCTCCGCCACCCGCGCCGTTGTAGGCGGCGCACTGAGCGTATTCGCAACGTTGTGCGTGTCCTACGTGTTCAGCCGCAAGGATTTCTTTCTGCGCAAAGTGTTCACCCCTTTTCTGGTGTTCACGATGTACTTTTCCGGCGGCTTGATCCCAACGGTTATATTGATGCGTTACTTGGGGCTGTTCAACAACTTCCTCGTATACTTGCTGCCCGCAATGCTCAGCGCGTATAATGTCATGGTGATGCGAAGCTACATCGAGGGGATCCCCGACAGCCTGATAGAGGCTGCCAAGATCGATGGAGCCAGCGAATACCGCATATTGGCGAGGGTTGTTTTTCCGCTCAGCCTGCCGGTTGTCGCGACGATCATTCTGTTTGTGGCCGTTGGCCAGTGGAACGCCTGGTTCGACACGATGCTGTATTGCTCCGGCGCGCCCAAGCTTACGACGCTGCAATTCGAGCTGCAAAAGCTGCTGACGTCGGCACAGAACATTTCTTCTACAGATTCTGCGGACGCTGCGGTGAACGCCGGCGAGGCTTACAAGTCAACCGTTACACCGACATCAATCCGGACCGCAATGACGATCATTGCGGTTACGCCGATTCTGTTCTCCTATCCGTTCCTGCAGAAATACTTCGTTAAGGGCCTAACCATTGGAGGCGTCAAGGGCTGATCACAGCGCTGCTGAGGAGTTTGGAAGTGGATCAAACACGACTAAAGGACATTGCTAAGGAGTTGGGACTTTCGACCAACACGGTATCCAAGGCCCTGAATGGAAAGCCCGGCGTCAACGAGGAAACCCGCCGGAAAATTGAACAGACAGCCCTGCGCATGCATTATACGCCCAATGAAATGGCGCGCAGCCTGCGCGGCTATACGCCGATGTTCATCGGTATCATTGTGGATGATTCTGCGAGCCCCTATTTTGCGGAAGTGATAAAAGGCATCGAGGATGAGTCCGCAACGCTGGGGTATTACACGCTTCTGTTCAATGCGGGCATGAACCGTGAGCGGGAGCAGCGAGCGCTGGAGATGCTGCAGCGCGTGCGCGTCAGCGGCATCGTCTTCCACCCCGGCAACCTGGATGGGGAAACCATATCCACGCTCAAGCGGCTGACAATGCCCGTGGTTTTGCTGGATGTGCTGCCCAATGACCTGTCCTGTGACAGTGTGAACAACGACGACCGCTACGGCATGAAGATGCTGACCAGCCTTGTGCTGTCCCGCGGCTTTGAACGAATCGCTTTTTTGAACCTGCGCGAAGAATCACCGCCGGCAGTCAACCGGCTGGCGGGTGTCTACGATGCGCTGGATGAGGCCGGCAAGAGCAGGGACTTCATACAAGTATACCCCAATGCATCAAAAAACGCCTACTCACTGGCGTACAGCCTGATGACCAAGCCAAACCGGCCGGACTGCCTGCTGTGCGCCAACGATACGACCGCTGCCATGGCCATGGAGGCGGTGCTGGATTGCGGGCTTTCGATCCCCGGCGACGTGTCGGTGACCGGATACGATGACGTGTCGTACGCCCGCTTGCTCCGGGTACCCCTGACCACCGTCTCCCAGCCCAAGAAAGATACGGGGCGCGTGGCGATGCAGCTGCTGCACGCTCGCATCAAAGGGACCGGTCCCGATGAACCCGTGCGGTTCATGGAGAAGCCCGAGATCAAGATTCGCAAATCGTTGTTATGATGGATCCATTCCAAGGGGAGGTAAAAACATGAGGGCAGTCGTGAAGTATGGTCGGAAACCTGGGGAAACCCGCCTGCAAGACATGCCGATGCCGATCATCGGCGAAAATGATGTGCTCGTTCAAGTTGCTGCCATCGGGGTATGTGGGACCGACCCTCATATGCATCGCGGGACCAGCGCCTTCCAGGTGGAACCGCCGCTGATTTTCGGCCATGAATTCGCCGGAATCATCGTGGATGTCGGCGCGGGCGTAACAGGCTGGAAAGCGGGCGACCGCGTGACTGCCGAAACCCATGCCGATTATTGCGGCGCATGTGACATGTGCCGCACAAACCTGTATCACCTGTGCCGTGACCGCAAGGGCTTTGGCTTCAAGGCGCACGGCGCTTTCGCCGAGTATGTCAAGGCGCCGTCCCGCATTCTGCACCGGGTACCCGCGGGCTTGCCTCTGGAAGTGGCCTCGCTGACCGAACCCTTGTGCGTGGCACACAAGGCGCTCTGCGACAGCAGCCGCGTCGTTCCCGGAGACGAGGTCGTCATCATTGGCCCCGGGCCCATCGGTCTGCTGTGCGCGGCAGTGGCCAAGCTGTGCGGCGCATCCAAAATCGAGGTTATCGGCACCGCCAGCGACGCAAAGCGCCTGGAGATTGCCAAGCTATATGGCGCCACCGGTACTTATGACAGCGCCAGCGCGGACCTGCGCGCCGTGCTCAGGGGCAGCGATGGTTATGGTTACCCCTTGGTCGTCGATACGGCCGGCGTCAGCGCCACCCTTGACCTTTCCCTGGATCTGGTGCGCCCCGGCGGGCAAATCACCAAGATCGGCTGGGGGCCAAAGCCGGTAGGCTTCAGCCTGGACAGGCTGCTGCATAAGAGCGCCACGCTGCGCGGCCATTTCTCCCACACCTGGGATACTTGGGAAGCGGCGCTGCGGCTCCTGGAAGCCGGTCTTGTCGACATGCAACCGTTGATCACCCATGTGCTTGCGCTGGAGCAATGGGAAGAAGCCTTTGAGCTTGTCGAAACGCAGCAAGCGCTCAAGGTGGTTCTCAAGCCTTAGCTGCGAATGCAACGAGAAGGGGTAAGGCCATGACGGATCGATATGCAACGGTGCAAGAGGAGTTGACCAGAGCCTCGGCACAAATCCGGCTGGATGTTGTGCGAATGATAGGCCCGGAGAACCGAGGCCACTTCGGCGGATCGATGTCGGCGGCGGATATCATCGCCGCGCTCTATTTCCATGTGATGCGCATTCACCCGGGGGACCCCGCGTGGCCCCAGCGCGACCGGTTCATATTATCCAAAGGCCACTCCTGCCCGGCGCAATATGCGGCATTGGCGCGGCGCGGTTATTTCCCTGTTGAGGAGCTGATGACGCTCAAAGAGTGCGGCAGCCGCCTGCAAGGGCACCCGGACCGCTCCAAGCTGCCCGGCATCGAGGCAAACACGGGGTCTTTGGGGCAGGGTCTGTCGCAGGGCGTAGGCATGGCGTTGGCGTTGCGGGCCGATGCGCCGGATGCCCGTGTTTATGTGATGATGGGGGATGGAGAGCTGGACGAGGGCCAGGTGTGGGAAGCCGTCCTATTTGCCGGCGCCCATCAGCTGGAGAACCTGATCGCCATTGTGGACCGGAACCGCCTGCAGGCGATGGGCTCTACGCAGGAGCGCCTGAATTATGGCGAGCCTGGGCCCAAGTTCGCCGCTTTTGGCTGGCATGTATCCCATGCCGACGGGCATGACTTTGGCTCCTTGCTCGCCGCTTTTGATGAGGCGAAGGCCGTGAAAGGAAGGCCCGCCGTCATTGTGGCGGAAACGGTGAAGGGCAGGGGAATCGCGTGTGCGGAGAATGTCGTAGGCTTTCACAACGGCCTTCTGACGCAGGAACAGTATGAGCAGACGGTCGGCTGCCTGCAGAACGCGCTGGGAGGTGGCCTGTAATGGGAAACCCGAGAGAGGCGTACGGCCAGGCGCTCGTTGACATTGCCCGGGAGGATGAGCGCATCTGGGCGCTGGATGCTGATCTGTGCAAATCCACGATGAGCTGTTATATGGAGCAGTCGTTCCCGGATCGCTACGTGGAAGCGGGCATTGCCGAAGCGAACATGGTGGGCATGGCGGCCGGCTTGGCGCTCTGCGGCAAGATACCCTTTGCGTCCACCTTCGCGGTCTTCATGGCTGGCCGGGCGTTTGACCAAATCCGCCAGTCTGTCTGCATTCCGCGCTTGAATGTGAAGCTTTGCGGTTCTTCCGCCGGGCTTTCGGATTATGGCGACGGTTCCACGCACCAGACCGTGGAGGACATCGCCATCATGCGGGCGCTGCCGGGCATGGCGGTGCTTTCGCCGGGCGACGCGAGGCAGGCCTACGCAATGGTACAGGCAGCGGCGCGCTGGGATGGGCCGGTGTATATGCGGGTGACGCGTTCGGATCTTGCGGACTTGCCCGGGGAAGGTACCTTCGAGATCGGCAAGGTCTATCCGCTGATCGACGGGCGGGACATCACCATATTTGCGACGGGCTCCATGGCCGGGCGCGCCGTGGCGGCGGCGCAGGAGCTGAAAGCCGGCGGCATCCAGCCTCTGGTTGTGAATGTATCCACCATCAAACCCCTGGATGGCGCCGCTGTGCGGGAGCTTGCCAAACGGACCGGCATCGTTCTTACCTGCGAGGAGCATAGCGTCATCGGCGGCCTTGGCTCCGCTGTTGCGGAGGCGTTGGCCGAAACAGGCATCCCCATGCATTTCCTGGGGATCCGCGATGAGTTTGGCCAGTCGTCGAACAATGAGCAGACTTTGCTGGAGCATTACGGGCTCACCGCCGGGCATGTCGCAAGACGTGTTTGTGACTTGATTAGAAAGGACCAATGATATGAGGATTGCGTTTATCGGTCTGGGAATCATGGGCAAACCAATGAGCAAAAATCTGCTCAAGGCTGGATATCAGCTGTGCGTATATGACATTGCGGCGGAAGCGGTGGACGATGTTGCGCGCGCCGGAGCCATGCCGGCCGCAAGCGCGGCGGAGGCTGCAGCGGATGCGGACATCATCATAACGATGCTGCCCAACAGCCCGCAGGTAAAGGATGTGCTGCTTGAAAGCGGCGGTGTCATCCAGGCCGCCCGCAAGGGCGCGTTGATCATAGACATGAGCTCCATTGCTCCCGAAGCCGGCCGCGAGTGCGAGGCGGCTGCCCGGGCGGCGGGCCTGCGGATGATCGATGCACCGGTATCCGGCGGGGAACCCAAGGCCATCGACGGCTCGCTCTCCATCATGTGCGGCGGTGCGCAGGCGGATTTTGACGAGGCATACCCCTTGCTGATGAAGATGGGCGCGTCTGCGGTGCTGTGCGGGCCTGTTGGCAGCGGAAACGTGACCAAGTTGTGCAACCAGATCATCGTGGGGGTGAACATCGCGGCGATGGGTGAAGCGCTGACCCTGGCGGCGAAGGCCGGCGTTTCGCCGGAGACGGTTTACAAAGCCATCCGCGGCGGGCTGGCCGGTTCCGTTGTGCTAGATGCCAAAGCGCCCAAGGTTATGAAGCGGGACTTCCAACCGGGGTTCCGCATCGATCTGCACATAAAGGATTTGAATAACGCCATGGAGACTGCCGGCGCCATCGGCAGCCCTACGCCCTTTACCGAGCAGGTGCTGGCCATCATGCAGCAGTTGTCCGCCGCGGGAGAAGGGCAGTGCGATCACTGTGACGTTGTGCGGTATTTCGAACGGATTGCCGGCGTGGAAATCAAATAGATTGACAGCCCTTTCTTTCTGGCCTATGCTCATACCAAGATTGATATGCTTGGATGAATCGGGTAGCGGGAGAGGATTAATCGATGACAATCAAGGTGCTGGAGGACCGGGAAGAACTGGGCAGGGCGGCTGCGATCCACGGAGCAGAGGCAATCAACAACTGCATACGGGAAAATGGCAAGGCCCGGTTGATCTTCTCGACCGGGGCTTCGCAGTTTGAGCTGTTCCGTGCACTGGCTCGGCAGCCCGTCGATTGGAGCCGGGTGGAGGCCTTCCACCTGGACGAATATATCGATCTTCCCGTGGAGCATATTGCCAGCTTCCGCAGATACCTGAAAGAGCGGTTTCTGGATGCAGTGAAGCTTGGGAAGATGCACTTTGTGCAGGCCGACGGCCCGGCAGGATGGCTGGAGGAGCTGGAACGGGAGCTTCTTCGCGCACCGATCGATCTGGGGTTCATAGGGATAGGCGAAAACGCCCACATCGCTTTCAATGATCCCCCTGCGGATTTCGTAACGACCAGACCCTATATCACTGTAACCCTTGACGCGAACTGCAAGGCGCAGCAGGTCCGCGAGGGATGGTTTGCCACGCCCGATGATGTGCCCAAGCAGGCCATATCGATGTCCGTACACAGGATCATGCAGTGCCGCAAGATCATCTCCTGTGTACCCGGCGCCGTCAAGGCCAAAGCAATCCATGACACGCTGACGAGCAGCGTGACAAACCTTGTTCCAGCGACAAAACTGATGGAACACGGGGATTTTACGCTGTACCTGGATCGTGATTCGGCTGCGCTGCTGGATGGGGATACGCTGGCGAAATTCGCCTAAGGCGGCAGGGGTGGAGATGCGGTATGAAAAGAATCGCTTTCGCAGGTGCCAGTTCCAGAGGGGCGACGATGTACGCGGAACCCTTTGCCAGGGAGTTCCGGGATAAGGTAGCCCTCGTTGGCGTATATGACATCAATCCCAAACGATCCCAGGTTTTGAAGAACAGAACGGGGCAGGACTTCAAGGTTTATACGGATTTCGATGAGATGCTCCGGGATGCCAGACCCGATGTCGTCGTCGTGACGACGGTGGATCGTTTCCATCACGAATACATCATCCGTTCTCTGGAATACGGCTGTGACGTCATCACCGAGAAGCCGATGACCATCGATGGGGATAAATGCAGCGCGATTCTGGAGGCGGAAGCTCGCACCGGCCGCAAAGTCATCGTCACGTTCAACTGCCGCTTTATGCCCTTTGCAGCGCGGATAAAGGAATTGATGAAGGCCGGGGCAGTCGGCACGCCGCTTTCCGTACACTTTGAATGGCTGCTGGACACAAGCCACGGCGCGGACTACTTCCGGCGCTGGCATCGCTGCAAGGAAAACAGCGGCGGGCTGCTTGTGCATAAGGCGACGCATCATTTTGACCTTGTGAACTGGTTCCTGGAGGAAAGGCCCGTCGCGGTCAGCGCTTTCGGCACATTGCGGTATTACGGACCGAACGGCCCGTTCCGCGGCGAGCGCTGCCGGGGCTGTATGCACGCTGCCAAATGTGAGTTCTATTGGGACATTGCCGCGGACGCTTTGGCCAAGGAGTTCTATCTGGACTGTGAAGACGTGGACGGCTATTACCGTGACCGGTGCGTCTTCGCCCAGGACATCGACATCGAAGATTCGGTGAGCGCGAGCGTGCAATACGACGGCGGCACGGTCATGAGCTATTCGCTGACCGCCCATTCGCCCTATGAGTGCTATCGGCTTGTCATCAACGGCGCCGGTGGCAGGCTTGAGGCCGAGGACATCCATACGGGTATCGGTGTTTTCGCCAATCAGCAAATATACCGCCTGCGTCTTTACAATCGAAAGGGCGAGGAGATGGAGATCCGCATGCCCAATGTCACAGGCATACACGGCGGCGGTGATGCCCGCCTGCGCAGGATGCTGCTGGATGACGCGCTGCCGGATCCGCTGGGGCAAATGGCGGGAAGCCTTGACGGAGCTTATTCCATTCTCATCGGTATCGCGGCCAACCTCTCGATCAAGGAAGGTCGGATGGTGCGCTTGGATGAACTGTTGAGAACGCCTGCAACCCGCGGATGACGGAACCGGATATTCCGAGAGGAGTTTTGATATGCCAGATTGTTTGCAAACCGCAAGCTCCCCCGAGGAAGTCGGGATCCCCTCGTCGGCGATCCTGCGCTTTCTGGACCGCATCGAAAAAGAACGCATCGCCATGCATGGCTTTGTGGTGATCCGCCACGGCAAGGTTGCGGCCGAAGGCTATTGGCCGCCTTTTTCTGCGCAGCGGTTTCACCGCATGTATTCGGTCAGCAAGAGCATGGTCTCCCTGGCGGTAGGGCTTATGATCGATGAAGGCCGCCTGTCGCTCGGCGACCGTGTCGCGGCGTTCTTCCCGGATAAACTGCCGGATGAGGTGCATCCGTATATCGAACAGGCGACGGTCCGCGACCTTTTGATGATGGCCACGCCGCATTCCGAAAACGCTTATACGCGGTATGACCGGGACTGGGTGAAGACTTTCTTCCACAAAGAGCCGTCGCACCCGCCGGGAACCATATTCGCCTACGATACAGCGGCTACCGTCGTGCTGACAGCAATCGTTGAGCGGCTCAGCGGCATGCCGTTTCTGGAATATATGCGCCCGCGTTTGCTGGATCCCATTGGGTTTTCACCCGGCGCCTGGTGCATCAAAACGCCGGAAGGCGGCTCCTGGGGCGGCTCCGGTGTTCTGTGCACCCTGCGCGACATGGCCAGCACCGCGCTGGTTTGTCTCAACGGCGGAAGCTGGTACGGAAAGCAGCTGATCTCGCAGGAGTATGTCTGCGCGGCAAGATCGCGGCAGATCGACAACAGCCAGCACCATGGCGAGCAGGGCTATGGGTACCAGATTTGGCGTACCCGGCACAACGGTTTCGCCTTTCTCGGTATGGGCAGCCAGCTGGCAATCTGCCTTCCCGATGAAGAATTCGTATTTGCCTGCATCAGCGATACGCAGGGGCAGGGTGCATTGGGAGTGGGAATTTACGATGCCTTGTGGCAGGAGCTGTACCCCGCGCTCAGCGGCGCCTGCCTGCAGGAACAGCCGCAAGACGCCGCGAGGCTCCGGGACCGCCTGGCGTCGCTGGCATTCGCCCCGCCCGTGGGAGAACTGGCGTCTCCTGTCGCCGGCATGTGCAGCGGCAAGTGGTACGCCATGAACCCCAACCCGATGGGCATCACGCAGACGCGCTTTGTTTTTGAAGGGAATGGGGGTGTCTGGGAGTTTGAAAATGCGCAGGGCAGGAAACGCTTGGCATTTGGCATCGGAACCTATGCTGCGGGGAAATTCCCGCAGGAAGGCTATTTTGGCGAGCAGATCGGGATCGCATCGCCGGAGCTTTACGATTGACTTGCTTCGGGCGCGTGGGCGCAAGAGAATAAGCTGAACCTGATCGTTTATATCACGGATATCTACTTGGGAACGCTTCGGGTCACGGTGACGTTCAAGGGCGACGAAATCGCCCTGTGGATGACAAAGGTCGCCGAATGGTTCCTGGATGAGTACGAGGGGTTTGCCGGCGGATATATCAGGTAACGTACAATACCCAGCACTCTTCCAAATGAGCCAGATACAGGGTGGGGGAGGAGCAAGCCCCGGAATACCTGTATGAAATCACATCCAAAGCACTCGACCGAATCATAAATCTTTAGCAGGAGGTTTCCCGATGAAAAAACTGGCGATGATCGGCTGCGGCGGCATTGGCTCCTACCATCTGGAGCATTTTTTGGAATATAGGGATGTGGAACTGGCGGGTTTCTGCGACCTCATACCCGAACGCGCCCAGGCTTTCGCCGAAAAGACCGGGGGCCGGGCCTATACGGACTTCCGGCGCATGTATGACGAGGTGCAGCCCGATATGGTCTTCATCTGCGTGCCGCCCACACAGCACGGGGACATCGAGCTGGAAACCATTCGCCGCGGCATCCACATGTTTGTGGAGAAGCCTGTGGCGCTGGATCTGAACCTGGCCCGGCGCATCCGCGACGAGGCACAAAAGGCCGGTATCATCACGGCCTCGGGCTTTCAATGCCGCTACAGCAACATCGTCGTACCGACCCGCAGCTTCATCAACGAACATGAGATTGTTTTTGTACAGTGCGCGCGTATCGGCGGCATGCCGGATGTGCCCTGGTGGCGTCAACGTTCTACATCGGGCGGCCAGATAGTCGAGCAAACCATCCACCAGTTCGATCTCATCCGCTACGTGTTCAGCGAGCCGGACACTGTATTTACGATGGGGACCAAGGGCTTTATCAAAGGGGTGCCGGGTTACGACACCGAGGACCTGACTGTTACGGTGGTGCGCTTCAAGAGCGGTGCGTTGATGGCGATTTCCACCGGTTGTTACGCCGAGAACGGGGAAGCCTTCGACAGCAAGATCACCTTCGGCGCCCGCGATGCCCGTCTGGATCACTATCTCCTCGACAAGGTTCTGATACATGGTAAGGCCGCTGAGCAGGAGCACGCTTCCGGACTCGTCGTCAAAGGCGATGGCACGATGCGCGCGGGCAACGGAGACGCCCTGACGCATACCGACGACGGCAGCGCAGGCGTTGTCTGTGACCGCACGTTTGTCAACGCGGTTCTGACCGGCGATGCGTCCGGTATCCGTTCTCCATATGCCGACGCCGTGCGCACACTGGCGTTCACGCTCTCGTGCAACAACTCCATGGATTGGAACCAGCCGGTGAAGGTGGAGCTGGACTAACTCGTGTCCGCTGGATAAGCTTGGGATGGTTGTATAAACAGAAGGCGGAGCTTGCTGCAAAGCATGCTCCGCCTTCCGCTTGTCTACCGTCATTGCCGCTGTATCTTCCTGCGCCTCTTCCCGATCGTCAGGCTCATAACACCAAAGACCAGCAGCGTCAGCACGAAGAAGACCAGCCGCACCAGCACCAGATAGGTGCTGTCCACCAGGCCCATGGAGCCCAGCAGAGCGCCAAACTGCGGTGCTACCAGCGCCCAGACCGCTGGCGCGATGGCTGCGGCAAAGGCGACGGACCACAGGTTCTCCCGCCGGGAACGCTGATTGACCAGTATGGCCAGCATGACAGGTATCATGCCGATGAGCACCGGGGCGATGGCGTTGGGCAGCACATCCAGCAGAAACAGGTTGGCCGGATGCGTTTGCACCTGCCACAGCAGGCGGAACGAGGCCATGGCCAGCGCCTGTGTCAGCAGCCCGATGCCGAACATGGCCCAGGCGGCGGCGCCGGGCTTCATCCGGCGCTCCAGCTTGGGCAGCAGTGCAAATACCGGTATCGCCACAAAAGCCACCGGTACCGTTGCCTGCCACAGCAAGGATAGCAGCAGGCCCACGACGTAGGGTGCTCCGGCCTGGCCATACCCGATGTGGCCGCTGGGGAACACCACCGGCACGGCACACAGTGCAACCAGCGCCAGAAAGACTGCCGGGCCGGGCTTGCGTGCCGAAAGCGCCTGCGACCAGAGGGGCAGCGCGCCGGACAACCGGGCCCAGAGCAGCACCAGCACCGCCAGCAGCAGGCCGCCAAACAACAGCGGCGCTGCCAGCTGCGCCAGCAAAGCCCAGCCGGACAGGCGCATCGACAGCGCGCCATAGAACCCCGGACCGAAGGCCAGCAATGGGAACAGGCTCTGTACTACGGCCATCAGAGCGTTGAGCAGCAGGAATGAGAGAAACCCGATGGAAAAGCGAGATTTGGCGGCGGGCGATGTGGCTGTGGTCTGCATACCGGAACCCCCTGTCACATAACGATATCGCAATTCGATTATAGGGCGGACAAACGCTGGGAGCATGGCTGAACATTTGACTCCATTTATATTTTTTTACCTGTTGGCCGGAGTACCTGTGACAAACTGACCAAATCTCCGGGAGATGGTTGCGGCGAATTGTGCAGTTCTCCCGGCGCGCGTATAATGATGTCACGATATCTAGCGGTGAATGGCATGAAGAAATTGCTGGCTGCCTGGCGTAACTCCATCTTCCTGCGCTTGCTCATCATATTCCTGACCATACTGATTCCTCTCTATTTCGGCGGAATCGCCATATACAGTTGGGGCGCCTCCGCTGTGCAGCAGGAGATTTCCCAATCCATCTCTGCCCAGGGCGCCGCGTGGCTGGATGCCTTCGAGCAGGAAGTGGAGCGCATACGCCTGCTGGAATACGAATGCCTGACCGATCCGGACCTGGACTTGCTCTCTGTGCGCTCGGACGCGCTGGACGCTCTGCAGCGCACCGAGGCGGTCACGCGCCTGCTGGACAGGCTGGCTGCCGTGCAGAGCAGCAGCCGCTATATACAGTCCGCCACCATCCATATCCCGGCCATCGGCCGGGCGCTGCTGTCCCGTGGCAGCACGACGGAGCTTTCGCCGGCCGACTTCAACCGTTTGGTCCCGGAAGCGGCTTTGAAATATCCCCTGAAATTCGAGGCCGGACAGGCCAGGCTGACCGCTGTCTACCCCACCCAGAACCTCGGCAGCCGCGCTGCCCGCTATCTGATCGTCGTATCGCTCTCCGTGCCGGACATCCGCAATTCTCTGGCATCCATGGATGAGAGCGGCGGTCGCGGGGCGATGCTGCGGGGGGAAGGGTTGGCTTTGGCCACGGGGATGGATGACGCCAGCGCCGCGCGGCTGGCTGCCGAGGCGGATAAAGCCGGCGTGGGTAAGGGAACATCTATCATTCGAACCGATAGCGGCAGCTATCTGGTCAGCCGAACGGATTCCCAATCCCTGGGCGTTTCGCTTTATCGTTTCGCGCCGGAGGGTCCGTTGATGGCGCCGCTCTACCGCTACCGGCTGTGGTTCGGGTTGTTCACCGCGGCGGCGGTGGGCATCATCGTCATGTTCACCGTCGCCTCCCGCAGGCTCATAGACCAGGCCTATCGCCAAACGATATTGGCACAGAAGGCGGAACTCAAACACCTGCAGTCGCAAATCAACCCCCATTTTCTGTTCAACAGCTTCTTCCTGCTGCAGAACATGGTGGAGCGCGGAGACAACGACGGCGCTTCGGAATTCACCCGGCAGCTGGGCGCCTATTTTCAGTTCGTCACGCGCAGCGCATCCGACGAGGTGACGTTGGGCCGGGAGATCGCCCACGCCCGCGCCTATACGGGCATACAGTCCCGACGGTTCCGAGGGCGCATTTCTGTGGAATTCGACGATTTACCCCGGGAGGCCGAGGGCATCATCGTGCCCCGGCTCATCGTGCAACCGGTCATCGAGAACGCCTTTGACCATGGGTTGGGCAACAAGATGTCCGGCGGCAAGCTTCGCGTCGCATTCCACCTGGGGGACACTCTGTTGGTTATCTCTGTGGAAGACAACGGCGATATGACGCCCGAAGGCGCGGCGGCGCTGAACGCCCGATTGGAGAGCGGTGACGATGCCCAGGAAGCTACGGCGCTGCTGAACATCCACCGCCGGCTGAGGATCAGGTTTGGGGCTGCCGCGGGCCTGCGGTTTGCCGCTGTGGAATCCGGCGGCCTGCGGGCAGAGCTGCGGATGCCGCTGCCGGGAGGAGGACAGAAAAATGTACCGACTGCTCATCGTTGATGACGAAAGGGATGTGGCCGACGCGCTGTGCGACCAGTTCCGCAGCCTGAAGAGCTTGGAACTGGATGTCTATAAGGCCTATTCCGCCCAGGAAGCGCTGGAAGTGCTGGATGCCCGCAAGATCGACATCGTGATGACCGATGTGCGCATGCCGGGCATGGGCGGTCTGCAACTGCTGGACCGTGTGCGAGAGCGCTGGCCCGATTGCCCGGTCATCTTCCTGACCGGGTACAGCGAGTTCGAGACGATCTATGCGGCTTCCCGGCAAGGCAACGTGACTTATCTGCTCAAGACCGAAAGCCTGCAGACCATCGCCGCCGCTGTGGAGCAGGCGGCGGCCCGGCTGGACGAGCGCCTGAACAGCGAGGCCCTTCTGCAAAAGGCGCACCAGCAGATGCGCGATTGGCTGCCGGTGATGCAGGAGGCCTGCCTGCGGGGTCTGCTGCAGGGTGAGGGCAGCGCCGCCATCGGGGAGCAATTCCACAGCCTGGGCATCGCGCTGGACCCGCAAGAGCCGGTGCTGCTGGTGGCTGCCCGGCTGCCCGGCGCACGGCTGGCGGCTACGGAATCGTCACGGCGGGAGCTGATGATCCGCACACTGGCAGCGGACTGCTTTTCGGCTCAGGTCCGTTGGGCGATGGTGTCCGGCGACCGGCACAGCCTGTTCTGGCTGCTGCAGCCGGCTCCGGGAGGAGCCGATTGGCAGCAGCTGCGCACCCAGGCCAGGGGCAGTGCCGAGGCATTGCAGACCGCCTGTGCCCAAGGCTTGGGCGTGGCGCTGACCTTTGCGGTGGATAGCACCCCGGCCGCGTGGGTGGAGCTGCCCGGCCGCGCAGACGCGTTGGTGCAGCTGCTGCGCCGGCATTTTGGGCGCAGCGGGCAGTTGATGATATTGGATGGCGCCGTGCAGCCGCCCTTGGCGGCAGGATACCGGGCACTGTTTCGCAAGGTGCGGGCACTGGAGGAGTGCCTGGAGGACGGCCGAAAGGCCGATTACGAGCGCCTGGAGGCGGAAATCGCCGGCTCTGTGGGGGAGGAGACCGCCGCCTTCTTCCGCGCTCTGGCCCAGGAAGCCTTTGTTGCCCTGCCGGCGGAGGATGCCTCCTCGGCGCAAGCCGTGGTGGCCAGGGTGTGCCGCTACATTGCCGCCCATCTGGAGGAAGACCTGTCCCTGGTGCGCCTGGCGGATATGGTTTACTTCAATCCGTCCTATCTGTCCCGGGTGTTCAAACAGATCACCGGGGAAAACGTCATCGAGCGCATCAACGGCGCCCGGGTGGCGCGGGCGCGGGAGCTGCTGGCCGGCACCCGTCTCAAGATTAAGGAGATTTCCCAAAGAGTCGGCTATGAAAACGCCTCCTATTTCACGCAGTTTTTCCGCCGGGAGACCGGTCTCTCGCCTCAGGAATACCGGGATTCCTGCCATGCGGAACCGCAATCGCAGGGCGATGGGAGCGGCGTGTAGCTTCTGACCAAGGCGGAGGATCTGGTCAAAAAACATAAAGCCTGTCAAGAAAAGCCCTCTGACCGCTGGGATATGGCGAGTTTAAAATGTGATCAGGAATCTTATGATCAAACGACTAGCGGGAGGGACACAGATATGAAGCGCCTCGCGGTGAACCGGCTGTATTGTGTCGTCACGATCCTTGCCCTGATAGTGGGCCTGTCCGCCTGCGCCCAGGGGGGCGCTCAGCCTACGGCGGCGCCTGCCGGCGGCCCCGTGGCCTCGGTGGAGGGCAAGTACGATCCGCCGATCGAAGTGACGTCAGCCATTTCTCTGAATCCCGACACCAAGTTCCAAAACGGCGACGATATCAGCAACAACGTATGGACCCGGGCCTATCTGGATGAGCTGGGCATCCGGCTGAAATACCAGTGGACGGTGGACGGCAGCCAGTACACCCAGAAGCTCAACATGGTCATCGCTTCCAACAGCCTGCCGGACTTCTTCGTGTGCAACGCCGAGCAACTGGCCATGCTGCACGACAGCGGCATGATTGCCGACATGACCTCTGCTTATGACCAATACGCGTCCGCCGATACCCGCAAGGTGATCGAGCAAGACCCCACGGGCTACAAAGCCTCCTTCATCGACGGCCAGATGATGGGCCTGCCCAGCACCGACAGCTCACCCGGCGGCGCCGCCGTGCTGTGGATCCGCAACGACTGGCTGAAAAAGCTGAACATCCCGCAACCCAAAACGATGCAGGATCTGGTGGCGGCTGCGCAAGCCTTTGTGGAGAAAGACCCCGACGGCAACGGCGCCAAGGATACCGTCGGTTTGGCTTTCTGCAAAAATCTGTGGTCTTCCTTCGCCGACATGACCGGCATCTTCAACGCTTATCACGCTTATCCCAACATTTGGATCAAGGATGCCTCCGGGCGGGTTGTCTACGGCAGCGTTCAGCCGGAGATGAAGCCGGCGCTGCGGTTGCTGCAGGACATGTATCGGCAGGGCCTCATCGACAAGGAGTTTGGCACCAAGGATGCCGTTAAGGTTTCCGAGGACGCCCTTTCCGGCCGCGTAGGCATCGAGTTCGGCGCATGGTGGAACCCTTCCTGGCCGTTGCAGACCAGCAAGATCAAGGACCCCAACTGTGATTGGGTTCCTATGAACATACTGTCCGCCGACGACAAGCCCGCGCTGGCACAGTATAACTGCGCCGTGGGTTCCTTCATCGTTGCCAACAAGAACTTCCAGCACCCCGAGGCGCTGGTGAAGATGATGAACATGTGGACGGGCATCATACTGCACCCCACGGTGGAGAAGGCGCTCAAGTATGTGGCCGACTACAACAATCCCGGCGTTGTCTACTATAAGTACATCACCGTGTTCGCCTGGGAGCCCAACGGCAACATCAACAAATGGGAGCACATGCGCGACGCCATAAAGACCGGCATCATGTCCGATCTGACGCTGGAGGAGCAGCTGACGTTGCAGGTGATCGACAAGTATACCAAGGGCGACACCACCAAGTGGGAGGGGTACATCGAGCATGGCCCCGAGGGTTCCATGAGCTGCATCCAGCGGGTGCGCGACGGCGCCGGCTTGTGCAACCTGTTCTATGGCGCGGCGACGCCCATGATGGCCGACAAGATGCCTGCGCTGGTCAAGATGCAGGACGAAACGATCATGAGCATCATACTGGGCGCCGACGTGGACAGCACCTTTGACAAGTTCGTGTCCGATTTCCGCAAGCTGGGCGGCGATGCGATCACCGAGGAAGTCAACCAATGGTATCAAACCAACTATAAGTAGGAGGTGCAGGATTGGCTTCCTTGCATATGGCATCCAAACCTCGCGTCAAGACCCGTGGTTTGTTCAGCGTACGCTTTCGCCGGGAGATTCCGTTGTACATCATGATGCTCCCGACGGTGGTGCTGCTACTGGTCTTCGCCTACGGCCCCATGGGCGGCATATTGATGGCATTCCAGAAATACCTGCCCGGCCTGGGCATCATGCGGTCAAAATGGGTGGGCTTGGCTAATTTCCGCTATCTGATCGACTATCCGGGCATCCTTTCCGTGCTGTGGAACACCGTCTTCATCGCCGTGATGAAGATACTGGTGGGCTTGGTTGCGCCCGTGACGGTTGCGCTGCTGCTCAATGAATTGCAGAGCAAGTTCGTCAAGAGAACGGTTCAGACGCTCATCTACCTGCCGTACTTTTTATCTTGGGTCATACTCTCGGGCATTCTGGTGGACATCCTTTCCCCCAGCAAGGGCATCGTGAACCAGGCGCTGGGCCTGCTCGGCGTGCCTCCGATCTACTTTCTGGGCGACAAGACGGTCTTTCCCTACACGATGGTGTTCTCCGACCTGTGGAAGAACTTCGGCTTTGGCACCATCGTTTATCTGGCCGCGTTGACGGGCATCGACCCGACTCTTTACGAGGCATCTATCGTGGACGGCGCCGGCCGATGGAAGCAGACGATACATGTGACTCTGCCCGGCATATTGCCCATCGTGGTGCTGATGACCGTTCTGAGCCTGGGCAACATCCTCAATGCAGGGTTTGAGCAGATATTCAATCTGTACAGCATACAGGTGTATGACACCGGCGACATCATCGATACGCTGGTCTACCGCATGGGCATGCTCAACTATCAGTACGGCGTGGCTACGGCCATGGGCCTGTTCAAATCTCTGGTGTCGGCGGGGCTTATCGTGCTGTCCTACTGGCTGGCCGACCGCGTTGCGCGATACCGGATCTTCTGAGGAGGACGACCATGGGCAAGCTGACGACCGCGCGAAGAGTTTTTCTGACGCTCGACTATATTTTTTTGATCGCATTGGGGCTGCTGTGCGTGCTGCCGATGCTGCATGTGCTGGCTGTGTCGCTGAGTGCTTCAGCGCCGGCCTCGGCGGGGGACGTGATGCTTTGGCCCCTGGGTTTCAACTGGCGCAGCTACGAGTTTGTGGCCAACCGGCCGGAATTCCTGCGGGCTTTTCTGATCTCTGTGCAGCGCCTGGCTCTGGGCCTGCCCGTGTGCATGCTGCTCACCATCACTGCCGCTTATCCCATGTCCAAGGAACGGGGGGCCTTCCGTGCCCGGGATTTCTTTGCCTGGTTCTGCATGGTCACGATGCTCTTTTCCGGCGGGATGATCCCTCTGTACATCGTCGTGCGCAATGTGGGGCTTATCGACAGCATTTGGGCGCTGATATTGCCCGGCGGCGTGGGCGTCTTCAACATCATACTGTTGCTGAACTTCTTCCGCAGCCTTCCCCGGGAGTTGGAGGAGGCCGCCTTTATCGACGGCGCGGGGCACTGGAGCACGCTGTTCCGCATCTTCCTGCCGCTGTCCAAGCCGGTACTGGCCACCATCACGCTGTTCATCGCCGTGGGCCACTGGAACAGCTGGTTCGACGGCATGATCTACATGAATTCCACGGACAAATACCCGCTGCAGACACTGCTGCAGACCACCGTCGTGGCGCTGGATTCGCGCATTTTTTCCGAGCGGGACCTGGATACGCTGAAGTATGTCAGTGACCGCACCACCCGCTCGGCGGAAATCTTCATCGCCATGGTGCCGGTGCTGCTGGTATATCCCTTCCTGCAGCGGTACTTCACCACCGGCATCGTGCTGGGCAGTGTGAAAGGCTGATCGGGAACGAAACGCCGCTTCGGCGGCGAAAGGAGCGCCTATGGATATATTGATCCGCAGGAGAGTCCGAGCCGACATCCCTGTGCTGGAACTCTTGGACGCCGCCGGGGAAAGGCGGCCGCTGGTTTTGCTGTATCACGGCTACCTGAATCGCAAGGATTTCATGCTGAACCAGGCTTATTTTCTGGCATCCCAGGGGTTCGCGGTGGCCGTGCCCGATGCCTGGGGGCATGGTGAGCGCGCGGTGGAGGGGTTTCCAGACTTCTTCACCTCCGTGCTGCGGACGGCCGACGAGATCGACGCTTTGATTGAGCTGTACCGTGATGAACCGCTGGTGGACGCGCAGCGGGTGGGCTTGACCGGATATTCCATGGGTGGCTGCATTGCCTATGAATACTGCGCGCGGCCCGGCCGGCGGGTTCAGGCCGCCGTGCCCTTCATCGCCACGCCCGATTGGGCGTCGCTGATGTCTGCGCCGGGCACAGGGCAGGAATTTCTGAAGACCGGGTTGATACGCAGCATTGAGGACATGGAGCAGCTGGTGGCCTTGGCCCTGGCGGTGCAGCCCCTCAACCGCAAGGAGCACATGGCGAACCTGCCGCTGCTGATGCTCAACGGAGCTATGGACCCGTTGATGCCGGTGGACTCGCTGCAGCGTTTCTATGAGGCCGTCAAGCCGCTGTACAGCAGGCAAGAGGACATCAGCCTGTGCGTCTATCCCGGCGTGGGCCACACCGACAATGTGGAAATGAATCTGCAGATGGCTGCGTGGTTTGCCAAGTATCTGTAGGCTGTTTGGGGGCATTTTTTGCCACGGCGCGCTGGAGGAGAATGCATGTTGTTGGATCACATCCCGCCAATGCGGGCGCTGGTCGGGTTGGAGTTGAAACAATGCCGGCTGGAAGGGCGGGATCCTGGTGGTTTTACCCGGCAGATTGCCCGGCTGGAGGATGCCTCTGTGCCCGATGGGGAAAAGGAACGGCTGGCTGTGGAACTGCTGGACAGCCTGACCTCAGCGCCGCTGATGGCAGGGTATCCCTTTGTGGAACCGGAGGATTTGCCTGGAGTACTCGCCGCCCGGCCTATGCCGCGTGGGCTGTGCGCCGTCAACGGTTTGCCTTTGACCGAAGAGGCATTCTTCGACAGAGTACACGGGGCTTGGCTGGGGCGGTGCGCCGGCTGCCTGCTGGGGCAGCCGGTGGAGTTCTGGCACCGGGAGCGGCTGCTGGGCCTGCTGCGGGAGACGGACAATTATCCCATCCGCGACTACATCTCCAGCGATCTGCCCGCGGATATCCGTGAGAAGTATGGGGTCAGCGACCGGGGCTGGAGCTATGGCGGCACGCGGATAAACTGGATCAACAACGTAGCCCGCATGCCTGAAGACGACGACATCAACTACACCATTCTGGCGCTCAAGCTGCTGGAAGGCAGCGGTGAGGACTTCACCGCGGAGGATGTGGCCGTGCGGTGGCTCATGGATTTGCCGGCGCTGCACACCTTCACGGCGGAGCGCGCAGCGTATCGCAACTTCCTCTGCGGCATTCCGCCCCCGGCCTCGGCGTTACACCGCAACCCCTGCCGGGAATGGATTGGCGCACAGATTCGGGGAGACCTGTACGGCTACATACACCCCGGCAACCCTCAGGCTGCCGCGGAGATGGCATATCGGGACGCCTGCGTTTCCCATACCAAGAATGGTGTGTACGGCGCGATGTTCGTCGCCGCCATGCTCTCTGCCGCCGCCACCCGCAACGCGGAGGGCATCGTGCGCTGCGGCCTCGGCCAGATCCCCGAACGCTGCCGGCTGGCACAGGCCGTCGGCCAGGTGTTGGCCTGGTGGAAGGCGGGGATGGATTGGGAGCAGGCCATAGCGCGCATTCACGGCATGTATGATGAAAAGGATACATTCGAATCGTTGTATGTGGTGCCAAATGCCATGGTCGTGGTTGCGGCATTGCTTTATGGAGAGTTGAGTTTTGAGAAGTCCATCGGTATCGCCGTGGCGGGTTCCTTCGACAAGGATTGCAACGGCGCCACGGTGGGTTCCATCGTGGGCTTTGCGCTGGGGGCGTCGGCGCTTCCGGCAAAATGGACCGAACCGCTCGCAGATACGGTCTCTTCCGGGATCGAAGGCTTTGGTTTGGTCCATATCTCCGAGCTGGCCCTGCGGACTGTACAGGTTGCAAGAAAGATGGCTTTGACGGGAGGTGCAACATGACGAACGATGATCTGCTGCTGCGGGATTACCATCCGGTAAGCCAGCTGGTTACCGCCCAGCATCGGTTGACCCAGCCCAGATTCCCTGCCATAGACTTCCACGGGCACTTTGCCGACTTCTACTGTCCGCTGTATGCCGCCGGGCGGCCATGGTCGCCGCCGGATATCCCCAAGGTTGTGGATACCATGCGGCAGCAAGGCATACAGCGGGTGGTGAACCTGGATGGTTTCTGGGAGGGCTTCTTCGGCCTGACCCAGCAGCAGATACTGGATGTGTTCCGGCCCTGGGGTGATTTCTTCATACACTTCGTCTCGGTGAACACCGAGCTTGCCAAGGCGCCGGGGTTTGAGGCCCATGTGCGGGAGCACCTTCGCCGGGCGAAGGGCCTGGGCGTGCGGGGCGTGAAGCTTTTCAAGCATACCAGCATCATGCTGCCGCAGGCCGACGGCTCCTTTTTTCCCGGCCGCAACATCCGCATCGACGACGAGCGCCTGTCGGTCATATGGGCCACGGCGGCAGAACTGGATATGCCGGTGCTGGTGCACATTGCCGATCCGGTGGCATTCTTTCAGCCGGTGGACCGGTACAACGAGCGGTATCTGGAACTGCAGGCCCACCCGGATTGGTCCTTCTATGGCAAGACCTATCACTTTGAGGAGCTGATGCTGGCCCAGTGCAATCTGCTCAAGGCCAACCCGGACACGACCTTCGTCATCCCCCATGTGGGCTCCCACGCGGAGGACTTGGCCTTTGTGTCCCGCTGCCTGGACGAGTTCCCCAACCTGTTTGTGGACATCGCCGCCCGCATCGATGAACTGGGCCGCCAGCCCTATACTTCCCGGGCCTTTTTCCAACGCCACGGGGATCGTGTTCTGTTCGGCACCGATTGCGCCTCAGACACGGTGGAATGGCTGTACACATCCTATTTCCGCTTTTTGGAGACCTGGGATGAGTACTTCCCCGCGGGCAACTTTCCGCTGTATGGCATCGGCCTGGACGACGAGGTGCTGCGCAAGGTGTACCATGACAATGCCCTGCGGGTGCTGGGCGAGATGTAGTTAACACCCTATCCTAAAGAATCGGGAGACAGCGAATGCCTAACGATGAGCTTTTTTTCATTCCCAAGGGGGTATCCACCCGGTGGGCCAGCCCGGAGAACGTCTGGGGCCAGCCCGGCGGGGGAGGGCGGGCGGCCTGCGGCCGCAAGGGATCGCCTTATTTCTTCATCTTCCCCGGCCAGACGATACCGCTGGCGGAAGTGGTTGGGTCCAGCGGCGTCATCCGGCGCATCTGGATGACCTTCCATGACCTGAGCCCCCGGATGCTCAAGCAGCTGCGGCTGGAGTTCTTCTGGGACAGCGCCACGAAACCCGCCGTCAGCGTGCCTCTGGGTGATTTCTTCTGTATGGGCCTGGGGCGCATGGTGGCCTTCGAAAGCGCGTTCTTCTCCAGCCCTGAGGGGCGTTCCTTCAATTGTTTCATTCCCATGCCCTTCCAGACCGGTATGCGCGTTACCGTGACCAACGATGGCCGCGGCGTGGCGGGCATGTTCTTCTATGACATCGACTATACGCTGGGCGACGACATCCCGCCGGGTACGCCATACTTTCACGCATGGTACAATCAGCAGCTGCCCACGGGCATGAGGGTGGACTATACGGTGCTGGAACAGGTGCGGGGCCGGGGCCGCTATCTGGGCGCCTCCTTCGGCGTGGCGATGGACAAAGCCCGCTACGGGCAATCCTGGGGTGGCGAGGGCGAGGCAAAGTTTTTCATCGACGACGACGGCGATCAGCCCACGTTGTGCGGCACCGGCACCGAGGACTACATCGGTACCGGCTGGTGCCAGGGGGTGTTCAGCCACAAATACCAGGGCTGCACCGTGGCAGACGACGACAAGATGCACCTGTGCTTCTATCGTTTCCACGGGCCGGATCCCATCTACTTCCAGAGTGGGCTGCGCGCCGCGATACAGCAGATCGGCAGCTGGAACCCGGCGCTGTTGGATTTCTTCCGCCGCAACAACATCACCATCTGGCGGGCGGGGGCTGCTGCCCAGGAACCCGCTGAGCCGGTAGATTTGAACGACCCCTGGCTGCCGCCCTTCGACCTGTTCGAGCGGGAGGACAACTGGAGCAGCTGCTGCTATTTTTATCTGGATTCCCCGACCAACGACCTGCCTGTGCTGCCGGAGCTTCGGGAGCGGGTCAGGTCCATCCCCGATTTTGCTGTAGAGGAGTTGGACAACGTGCCGGACGTCAACCCACAGGTCACCATGCTCAAGCAATACATCCCCCGATTGGAGGCGCTGACCCTGGAGGAACTGCAGGGTCTGCGGGCCGCGCTGGACGCCGTGGTTCGGGTGCTGAGCCACCAGCAGCAGGCGCTTCGCCGCGATGAGGAGCCTTCATGCTGAGCTATACGCCGGAGCATCGGGAGGTCGCCTTTCCGCTGGGCGGCGTCGGCACGGGCAACGTGTCGTTGGGCGCCCGGGGAGAGTTGAGGGATTGGGAACTCTTCAACCGGCCGGGTAAAGGCAACACCTTGCCCTGCACGTTTAACTGCCTGCGGTATCAGGCGCAAGGCCGGCCGCCGCAAATCCGCATGCTGGAGAGCAAGCTGCTGCCGCCCTACGGCGGCCCCAACGGCTGGCGCACCGGCCGCAACGAGATTCCCGGCGAGCTGGGCGGCGTGCCCCGCTTCGCCCACAGCCGGATGCAGGTGGAATATCCCTTCGCTCAACTTTCGCTGTGGGATGACGATGTGCCGCTGCGGGTGGAGCTGGAGGCTTTCACGCCCTTTGTGCCCTTGAACCTCAAGGATTCCTCGATCCCATGCGCGTTGTTCTCCTATCGGGTGACCAACACCTCCGAACAGGCGGTGCAGGCCACGGTGGCGGCCACGCTGATCAACTGCGTGGGCCATGACGGCGGAGAACCCCGGATGGAGACCATTTTCGGCAACCGCAACCGCCTGGTTTATGATGGTGAGCGGACCATTTTGCTGATGGAAAAACCCGGACAGGATGAGACCTGCCCGGAATATGGCACGTTGGCGCTGTCCGCTATGCAGACCGCTACGGCCAAGACCGAATGGGTAAAGGGCCAGTGGTGGGACGGAGTGCAGGAGTTCTGGGACGACCTGCTGGGCGATGGACGGTTGCAGGAGCCCGCCGATGCCGGCATTGGCAGCCGCATGCAGGCGCCGCCGCTGGTCATCGGGTCGCTGGCGGTGGACAAGACCATCGCACCGGGGGCGTCCGAGGACTTTACCCTGGCGCTGGCATGGCACTTCCCCAACCGCATGCGGGGATGGTGGGCCAACCGGCAGCCCATGCCTGTGATACGCAACCAGTATGCCACATACTTCGCCGATGCCGCAGATGCCGCGGGCTACGCGTTGGAGCACTTGGACCGGTTGCGCCGGCAAAGCCGCCAATTTGCCTCTGCCTTTGCCTCTGCCACGATGCCGGAAGCCTTCCGCAACGCAGCCATGCGCAACCTGGCCACGCTGCGCAGCCCTACGGTGTTCGTGATGGAGGGCGGTCGCCTGATGGGCTGGGAAGGCTGCATGGACCGTGTGGGCAGCTGCCACGGCACCTGCACCCATGTGTACAACTACGCCCAGAGCATGGCCGCGCTGTTCCCGGAGCTGGAGCGGTCCGCCCGGCAGGCAGAGTTCACCGAGGAACTGGATGGTGCGGGAGCCATGGCCTTTCGCAGCCAGACGGGCTTCGGCTGGCCGCGCTTCGGCTTCGCACCGGCCATCGATGGGCAGTTCGGCGCCATCGTGCGGCTGTGCAGGGAATGGCGCCGAAGCACAGACGATGGCTGGTTGGCCGGGTTGTGGCCGGGTGTCAGGCGAGCGCTGGACTTCGGCATCAGCCACTGGGACCCCGACGGCGACGGCTTGCCCGAGGCGGAACAGCACAATACCTACGACATCGAGTTCCATGGCCCCAACCCGCTGGGCGCCTCCATGATGCTGGCCGGCCTGCGGGCGGGCATCGCCATGGCCCGGGCCATGGGCGACGAGGGTGCCGCGCAGCGCTGGCAGGCCCGCCTGGAATTGGGCGCTGCGGCTATGAGCAGAGAACTGTTCAACGGCAGCTATTACATGCAGCCTCTGGAGGAGCCAGACCGGTACAAATATCAGCCGGGCGCCGGTTGCCTGAGCGACCAGCTGATGGGGCAGTTTCTGGCCGATTGCGCGGGCTTGGGCGATATCCTGCCGCCAGAGCAGATGCGAGCCGCCCTCAGGAGCATCGTGCGGTATAACTTCATCGAGGACTTCCAGACCTTCCCGGCCCTGCACCGCAGCTATGCGCTGCCCGGCGAACAGGGGCTTGTGCTGTGCACCTGGCCCTTGGGCGAGAGGCCCGCCATGCCTATGGCCTATTCTGATGAGGTATGGTCCGGCGTGGAGTATGAAGTGGCGGCGCTGCTGGCCCGGCATGGCATGAAAGACCAGGCTCTGCGATTGGTGCAGGCAGTGAATGACCGCCACGACGGCATTCGCCGCAACCCTTTCAACGAGGCGGAGTGCGGCCATCATTATGCCCGCTCCATGGCCAGTTGGGCGTTGTTGGACGCCTGCTCCGGTTTTCAGTGCGATTTGCCCGGCAAGGAACTGCGCTTTGAACCCACCGCCGACGGGCGCTACTTCTTTGCCTGCGGCCAGGCTTGGGGTGTGTTCGTTTGCCAGGACGGGATCAACCGCATCGAACTGTATGGAGGGGATTTGCAAGGCGTCAGCATTCGGTGCCCGGGCCGCTTTGCCGGTGTCATAAATCAAGACGCCTAAGTGTGCGCAGTACGTTCTGCGCATATCTGTGGGGTTACTTGCCCGCCAGGAGACGCTCCAGATACTTGGATTTCATTTGGCTGGACGCCATCGCCCGCTTGATTGGCGGCAAGCGCAAGATGGCCGTGAGCAGAGCACCCATGGCGCGATGGCTGGCAAAAGCGGGCGTGTCAAACACCAAATTCGCAAGTTGCCCCTTTTCGATCGCGGCCATGACGATACGATGGGCGGAGTTGGCCGGGGTCAGCAGCTTCTTGTCCCGCGCTCTTAAGACAATGCATTGTTTTGGGCAGTTGCGGACACATACGCCGCAGCCCAAACATATGTCATAGTCGATCTGTGCCGTGCGGCGCTCACGCTCGCCTGTTTTCATCGTATCCATCTTGATCGCATCCACGGGACAGACGTTGGCGCATTTGCCGCAGCCTATGCATGCATCCGACACCACCTGGGGTAAAAACCCTGTCGTATATACCGGCTGGCGCAAGCCGTATCGCTTGGCTGCCAGCATCGCTTCACAGCAGCAACCGCAGCAGTTGCAGATAAAACTGACGCCTTCGCGGACATTCTCACCGCATTGCACCAGATTGGCCTCATAGGAACGCGTCAAGACATCCAGCGCTTCCGATTTGTCGATTGCCCGGCTGAATCCGTGGCGCGTCAGCGAACCCGCGACGCCGCCGAAGGTCAGACATACGTCCATGGGCGCATTGCAAGCCATGCCCACATGCTGCGCTTTGTGGCGGCAGTAACACATGCCCACGGCGATATGCTTCGCCGTTTCTATGACATGGGAAGCCCGCTCATAATCAAGTATGTGGATCGCATCCCTTTCGGACACCATGGGTTCCTGCACGAACACGCGGCCCAGTTTCGTTTCCACGCCGTAGAAAAGATCGTGCATGAACTCGCCTTCGACGTTGAGATATTGGTGATACAGCTCGCTGAGCAGGGTCTGGTCGATGTCCGTTCGCACACGCATCAGCGCAAACTCAATAAAGCCGGCCATGGGTGGCGGCATTGCGTAGCGGGTCTCCTCGCCTTCCTTCACCGTATCCAGGAGCATGGCGCGGCTGGCAAGTTCATCCAGTGTCTTTTTTGCTTCCGGCACGGTCATGCGCAGCGCCCTGGCTGCCCGCTTGGCTGTAAACGGGCGGATCGGCAACTGAGCCAAAAACGCTGCCTCTTGCTCGTTCACCAGCACACCGAGTATTTGATAGAGCGTCTCAGATGGCGGAGCTCCTTGGGGGAAGCGGTTTAGGCGCTGCTCAAACTGTTCGTAGGCTTCTCTGGCGGTGTGGTGCGACATGGAAGTTGCTCTCCTTGGGGTATAGGATCAGACACAGAAAGATATCGGTTGTCCCAGGTGTACGATAGGATGGTCAGAGCTTCTTTTCTCCCATCGCCCGCCGGTACTCCACAGGCGTCACGCCATACTCCTTTTTGAACAGGCGATTGAAATAACTCTGCTGGGAGATTCCCACTTCACAGCAGATGTCTCCGATCCGCCTGTCCGAGCGGGCCAGGAGGCCTCTGGCTTTTTTCAGCCTCAGGCTGGTCAGGTAATCGTTGAACAGCTGCCGCGTCTCCTCTTTGAACAGCTGCCCGAAGTAGGATGGATGCATATTCAGTTGGTCGGCGATGGCTTTTAGGCTGATGTCCCTGCCATAGGAAGCGCTGATGATGTCCATCGCCCGTTTCACCACAGGGTGCAGGGCGTTCCGTCTGTTCCGAAGCTCCTGCACGGCTGCCGCCGCCGCCGCGGCAAAGCCGCAGAGCAGCGCAGCGCTGTCCGCACACTTTGAAAGCGCGTGCAATTGCCGTATGACCGACTCCGGCACACTGGCGACATTGAGCTTGGAATCATCAAAAAGGCTCATAAGCCTCAATTGGTAGGGCATTAGCTGTTTCAGGCTCAAGGCGAAGCTCTTCTGCGGCCGCCGGGTCATGGCGTATTCCGCAGCCTGCGCAGCCCCAGTCGGATCGCTGGCTTCCAGCGCCTGCTCAAACAACAGCATCTCGGAGGAGGAGAACGCCGCTGCCAGGTCAAAATCGCCGCACCAAGCAACCCGCACCCCCGCGTCCAGATGGCGAAGGGATAGCAGTGCATACGCGCATTTGTAGCTCCCGTCCAGCGCATAGGCGCTCTGCACCGGATGCCCCACGCAGGCGAAATATTTCCCTGCGGAGATCTCGCCTGACGCAATCAGCGCGGCCTCCAACGCAGCACGGCGTGCCGAAAGATTGGCGCCGCACAGGATGGCTGCGAGATTCGCGTGTCTGTCGATGAAGACCTCCGCTTCGAAACCGGCGTCCGCCAGGCTGTGCCGCACCGTCTCCATCGCCGCCGCACACATCGGCAGCCGCTCGTCGATGTTGCAGCAATTGGATGGGACAATTACCAGTGCCTGGTATTCACTGGCGTTCAAGCCGATTTGCAGCAAAGCTGCCCGCTCGGCCAGCTCGAAGTCCTGTATGGAGCTGTTGACCCATCGGTCCAGGATGTTGCTCCGGAACGCCATCGCCCCCTTGGACAGCGCCGCCGAATCGCCGGACCGCTCAATGTTGCCGATCGTCTTGGTGAGTGTCTCCGCAAGCTCACTGGCGTTGATTGGCTTCAACAGGTAATTCTCCACACCCAGCTTCAGAGCGCTGCGCACATATTCGAACTCGTCGTGGGCGCTGATTACGATGCAGCGCAGCGAAGGGTTCAGCGCCTTTGCCTCGGCGATCAACATAAGGCCGTCCATCACGGGCATGCAGATGTCGGTAATGAGGATATGCACGGGGACCTTTCTGAGCATGGAGAGCGCTTCCTGCGCGCCGGAGGCTGTAGCCAGGATGCCGGCGTCCATCTGAGACCAATCCATTAGCTCCGATAAGCCTTTGAGCACAGATGGTTCGTCGTCCACCAGCATGATCCCGTACATTGCGCTCCTCCAACAGTTAGCTACGTGCATTGTACCATCTTTTGGCATGATGGCAATGCACATTAACCAAATAAACCGGCGTTTCGTCTTCAGTTTGTACTAAAACCTTGAATCATTATCATATACGCAAGTGTGGTTCCTGGCTATAATTTAAGCAGGAAGAATGAGGGGGAAGCGCATTTGGCCATCGCTGGGATCAAAAAGACCACGCTGGAGGCCCGGAGGACCGGACACCGGACGAGTGCGGGTTTCAGGCTTTTTTTAATGGCGTCGCCATTCTTGGCGGCTGTTTTCGTATTCTCTTATTTTCCGCTGTATGGGTGGCTGTATGCCTTTTTTGACTACCGGGCTGGGCTGCAGCTGTTCAGCTGCAAGTTTGTTGGGTTCAAGTATTTCGAGCAGCTTGTGAACAACGCCGTGCTTTTCCGTGAGCTTGTGCGCGTGCTGCGCAACACCTTTGCGATGAGCTTTTTGGGGCTGCTGGTTTCGCCGCTGCCGGTGATCTTTGCGGTGATGCTCACCGAAGCGCGGGCAAAGGTGTTCCGGCGTATCGTGCAGACGCTTTCCACGCTGCCCAACTTCATATCCTGGATCATGGTATATTCGGTGATCTGGGCGATGTTTTCGGTGGGCGACGGCTTCGTCAACCGGTTGCTGCTGCAACTGAAGCTCGTGGATACCGAGATCAACTTTCTGGCCTCCACCGACAATGTGTGGCTCACGATGCTATCCTATTCGATCTGGAAGAGCCTTGGCTGGAGCGCCATCATGTATCTGGCCGCCATCGCCGCCATCGATCAGGAGCAGTATGAGGCCGCCATCGTGGATGGCGCCGGCCGGTTCCGGCTGATCTGGCACATCACGATACCCGGTATCCTTCCCACGTTTTTTGTGCTGCTGCTCTTGACGATCGCCAATTTCATCAACAACGGTATGGAGCAGTATTTCATTTTTCAGAACCCGATGAACAAGGACACGATCGAGGTGTTGGATCTGTATGTGTACAACAAGGGCATGGTGGGCAACAACATCCCCTTCGCCACGGCGGTGAGCATGCTCAAATCTCTGGTCAGCGTGGTACTGCTGTTTGCGGCCAATGGTTTGTCGCGGTCCGTACGCGGCGAGACGATTATCTGAGGGGAGGGGCAGGACAGTGAAAGTGCGGTTAACGGTCGGAAATGTGGCATTCAGTGTGTTCAATTATTTCATCCTGGCCTTCTTCACGTTTGTATGCGTCTTCCCGTTTTACTACATCCTGATCAACACGATCAGCGACAACGACCTGGTGGCCAAGGGCAAGGTGCTGCTTCTGCCCATCGGCGTTCATTTTCAGAATTACGTGCAGGTGTTCGGCATCCGCGGGCTGGGGCAGTCGGCGCTGGTGTCGTTTGGCCGCACCGTCATCGGCACGCTGTTTACGCTGTTGGGCTCATCCTTTCTGGGCTACGCTCTGTGCCGCCGCGAGATGTGGCGGCGCCGGTTCTGGTACCGGTTTGTCGTCATAACGATGTATTTTAACGCCGGCATCATCCCGTGGTTCGTCACGATGAAAATGCTGGGCATGGTGGACAACTTCTGGGCCTATGTGCTGCCCGCCCTCGTGATACCGTTCTACCTGATCCTGTTTAAGACCTATGTGGAGCAAATCCCGGCTTCGCTGGAGGAGAGCGCCCAGGTGGACGGCGCTGGGTACCTCGTGCGCTATGTCCGGATCATTGTGCCGCTCTCCACGCCGATCCTGGCCACGATCGCGATCTTCGCCAGCGTGGGCCAGTGGAACTCCTTCATCGACACGCTGTTCCTGATGCGCAGATCCAGCCTGTATACGCTGCAGTTCCTGCTGTACCAATACCTCAACGAGGTCAACGCGCTGGCATCGGCGCTGCGGCAATCGCCGATGGCCGCGAACATGGATCCTTCAAAGCTGCTTACGCCCACATCCATCCGTATGACGATTTCGATGATCGTCGTGCTGCCGATCCTTTTCGTCTATCCGTTCTTCCAACGGTTCTTCGTCAAGGGGATTATGATCGGCGCGGTAAAGGGATAAGAAAAAAATAGCGGCCGCTGTTTTTCATAAAAAAGGAGGAAGACCAGATGATCAAAAAGCTGTTGACACTGGCGCTGGCTGTGCTGCTGGCCGCGTCGTTTGGCGCATGCCAGACGCCGCCCGCAGCCACTGAGGCTCCCACCACGGCGGAATCTCCCACAAAGGCGCCGCAAGCCAGCGCCACTGCGGAGCCCACCACCGCTCCGGAACCCACCACAACGACGGAGCCCACCCAGGGCCCGCCCGTGGTGCTGCAGATGTTCTCGATGCCGTCCAACAAGTCCGGACTGCAAGAGGGCTGGTGGGCCACCGCCCTCAAGGAACAGCTGAACATCCAGCTGGAGATTCTGCCATCCGGCGACCAGGGCGAGCAGAAGCTGCAGGCGCTGATGGCCAGCGGTGAGCTGCCGGACATCGTGGTGTTTAAGGACAAGAAGCAGGTGGAGGATGCCATCCGCGGCAACATGCTGCTGTGCCTGGATGACCACCTGGACAAGCTGCCCAACGTGGCCAAGAACGTGCCCAAGGCGCTGCAGTTCTACCGTGACAGTGCCAGCGCCGGCACCGGCAAGGCCTATGCGATCCCCAATGACGTCGGACCCGGCGCCGTGGGTGACGAGATCAACTGGGGCCCCTTCCTGCGCTGGGATCTCTACAAGAAGCTGGGCATGCCGGCGGTGAACACAGTGGAGGACTACCTGCCGCTCTTGAAGAAGATGCAGGAGCTGGAACCCACCACCGCCGACGGCCAGAAGGTATACGGCATCACGCTGTGGAAGGACTGGGACAACTATGCGATGCAACAGGCCACGCAGCCATCGGTGCTGTCGGGCATCGACTGCGGCGACCAGTTGGGCGCATCGCTGCCGTTCCTCCAGGTGGACTTCAACACCAACGAATCAATGAGCATACTGGACCCCAAAAGCCAGTACGTCCGCGCGCTCAAATTCTATTTCACGGCCAACCAGATGGGCCTGGTGGACCCAGACTCGCTGACGCAGCGTTTTGACACGGCCCTCACCAAGACCGACCAGGGGCGTGTGCTCTTCGGTTGGTGGCCCTGGTTCGTGGGCGGCTACAACAAACCCGAGGTTACCAATGCCGAACCCTTCAAAGGGTTCCGCCCGGTGCTGACACAGGATTACAAGGCGTTCTGGTGGGGCGACAATGTGGTGGGCGCGGCGTGGCCTTACGCCATCGGCGCTTCGACCAAGAATCCCGATGCGTGCCTGAAATACGTGGACTTTATGTATTCCACAGATGGCCTTATGACGCTGATGAACGGCCCCAAAGGCGTGACGTGGGACATCGGCGCCGACGGCCAGCCGGCCTATACCGAAGCGGGCTGGGGCTACATCGAGAACCAGACCGAGCTGCCCGGCGGCGGCAAGATGAGCGACGGCACGGCCGTGGTGAATTCCGCAGGCTTGTCCGGAATGTTCCTCTCGCCGGAAGTGAATGCCACGATCAACGGCGCATTCTGGCAGTCTTCCAAGGGCCACAACCCCACCAAGCTGCTGCAGGATTGGCAGACCACTACGGGCTACAAATCCACCTCGGCGATGCTGTGGGACAAGAAGATGTATACGATCACGCCGTTGGCCATGCGGCTGGTGCCCTCGGTCACCGACGACATCCAGACGCTGTGCACGCAGATCGGCGACGTTGTGAAGACGAATTCCTGGAAGATGGTATTCGCCAAGGACCAAGCCGAGTTCGACAGCCTGCTGGCTGAAATGACCGAATCGGCCAAGGGCCTCGGCCTGGACCAGGTGATCGAATGGGACAAGCAGGCCTGGCAGACGGCGCAGGAAACCGCGGCAAAGTATAAGTAAGCGGACATCCCTCGTGAGCTGCCCCGCTTCCCGGTAAACCGCACCTCCTACCCCTCCCCCGGAGCGCCGGGGGAGGGGCAGAGTTTGAAACACGTGTTCATCATGGTATGATGTGCGTATTCCCATCATCACATCTCCGAGGTGACCATAGATGCCCAGGAAGGGACGGTTCAGGGAGCTGTACGCCCGGTGGCTCAAGCGGCGGTTCTACAACCGGCTGTTTTTGCTGAGCGCCGCCATCTTCATCGTGGTCGTATATTCCTTTTGCACGTTCGCCGCGGTGCTCGTGGCCAACCTGGAGATGAGCAGCCATCTGCAGCGCAACCGCGAAGCGCTCACCGCCGTATGCGACGAGTACGACCGCAAGCACAACAATTTCTACAACATCATCCTTCCGCTCTACACCTCGATGGAAAACTACAACGCGCTGTCCGCCCTGCTGGAAGGAAGTGGCGACGCCGGGCAGGCCAACGACGCGTTTTTCAAGCAGAGGATCGTGAAAGCCATGCAGTGGCTCACCGTGCAGGACAAGGACATCCTGGCGGTGCTCCTTCATCGCAAGAGCGACGGCGCCGATTTTGTGTACTACGAACGGGGCCGGTCCTTCGCCCCGGCGTCTTCGGGCTTCCCGTTCTTCGATGCGCTGAAAGCCAAGCCCCCCGGCCGGTCCATCTTCGGCGTGCGCGAGCTCACCGTGGCCAACCAGCCGCAGTATGCCTATGGCATTGCCGGCACCGTGGGCTCCCGCAACATCTACAACGACGCCGGCAGCATCATGGTGGCCTACGACGTGATTGGGCTCATGCGGTCCTTCCAGCAGTATGCAGCCGCCTTGTCCGGCCGTTATCTGATCGTATCCAGAGACGGGGAAGTCATCTTCGACTCGGCCAAGGAGCTGTATGGCAAGCCGTTCGACGGTATGGAACTAGTAGGAATGAACGGCAAGACCGCCGTATACAACGGCGTCAAGGTCATCGTGCAGACAGTCGATCGCTCCAACCGCAGCTTTTATGGCATCAGCATCGAATCGGACGCCTCCGTCAGCTCCCGGATCTCTCAAAGCAGGCTGATGATCTACGGCATCGGCACCGGCATATCCTTCCTGTCTGCGCTGCTCTACCTGATCGCCGGCATCCTGTCCACCCGCCGCGTGACGGAGCTGGAGCGGGCCATGGAGCACGTGGGTTCCAACAACCTGAACTACCGGCTGCCAGTGCGGGGCAGGGGTGACGAGTTTGAGCACATCGCCATTGGCTTTAACCAGATGTGCGGCGAGCTGCAAGACAACATCAACAAGCTCTACGTGCATCAGATCCGCCAGAAGACTGCGGAGCTCAACGCGCTGCAATCCGGCATCAACCCCCACTTCCTCTACAACACGCTGGAAGCGATCCGCAGCAAGGCCCATGAGGACGGCAACGACGAAGTGGCGGAGTTCATCGTGCTGATGGCCAGCCTCTTGAGGAACCTCGTGCGTAGCCAGATGTTCATCTCCCTCAGGCAGGAGATGGACTTCAGCCGGATGTATCTGAGCATGTTCACGCTCCGGTATACCGACCGGTTCGAATATGAAGCCCGGGTAGATCCCGACGCTTTGGAATACGGAGTACCCAAGGGCATCCTGCAGCCGGTTCTGGAAAACTACTTTGTGCACGGCATCCGAGAGGACAGTGCCGATAATTTCCTCAGAATCGACGGAAGGGTACAGGATGGTTTTATCCTCTTTACCGTAGAGGACAACGGCAAGGGCATCGAGCCGGAGCGGCTGGCCGATCTGCAATCGAGGCTGGATTCGCTGGATACCAGCCACACGACCTATGGCATCGCCAATGTGCACGAGCGCATCAAGCTGGTGTTCGGCGAGGAAAGCGGCCTGTCGCTGGAGAGCAGCGAAAGCGGCACCTGCGTTCATGTAAAAATCAGGGCGATGACCTGCCGGGAGCTCGAGCAGAGCATCCAGACGATACGGCAAAAGGATTAGGAGAAAGACAATGATGGACGGCTGGCGGGGTTTGGCCTGTGACGGGATCTCTTTTGCGTTGAAAGTTACACATTTCAATACAAATGCGCCGGAGAACTGCAGCGAGACCCAAGCTGATTGCGACGGCGAATATCGGATCGTCAACGGCAGCGCGGTGTGGCGCTGCTCGCTGCGGCTGCGGCAGTCGGGCTGCGGCGTTCTGGATGGCGAGGCGGCTTTCTCTCTGGCGGAGGGCAGCGAACCCTGCGGCAACATCGCGATTGCGCTGTCCTTCTCCCGATGGTCTGAGAATAACTATGTGCTGATGCCCGCGGCGGCCTACAACGGCAACCGCTTCCGGTCAGTACCGGCTCCATATCCGCCTTTTTTGCACGACGAGGACGGCATCGGGCCGAATATGCCCGTCACGATCACCGATGTACCGCGGCTAAACGACGGCTGCGGGCCTTCCGAAATCCATCTGCGTTCCGGCGACATGGCCACGCCTGCCGTAGGCGTATGGGCGCCCGCTGCAAACCGGGGTTTCCTGCTGCTGTGCGAGCATATCACATCCTTTGGGTATACCGGTATCAAGCTGACGGAATCCGAAGACCGGGCATCGGCCACGCTGCAACTGGAAGCCCCGGCGGTCCGCCAGCGGAAATATACGCCCAACGCCATGGGCCCCAGCGACGATACCGGCGCGGCCTTCGCCTGCGGCGACACGGTCACGCTGCGGTTCCGCATCGTGCTGTTCGGCTGCGCCGACATCCCCGCGCTCTACAAAGCCTTCCTGCATCACCGTAAGGACGTTTGCGGTTCCCACCGTCTGGTTCACGGCCTGCCGCTGTCGGCGGCGTACCGTATTATCGAGCGCAAATTCAACGAAAGCCAGTTCAATGAGGACTACGGCTACTACATGCTTTCGCCGGGCGGGCAAAGCTGGACCTTTGGTGACTGGCAGGCCGGGTGGTGCGGCGGCGGGTTGAGCTCGCTGGCGCTGCTCTATGACGGCAACGCACAATCCAGGGAGCGGGCCAACCGCACGATGGACGCGGTATTCGGCACGCTGCAAAACGAGAACGGCTTCATCCTGCCGATCCTGTCTGGCGGTAAGGAGCTTGGCGACGATTTCTGCCACCAGGACAGCAAGGGTGTGCTGCTGATCCGCAAGGACGCCGACGTACTCGTCTTTGCGGCGCGTCACATCCTGCTCACGCAGCAGCGCGGTGAGGCTGCGCCGCAGCGCTGGCTCATCGGCCTGAAAGCGCTGGCCGACGCCTTTGTGCGCCTGTGGGCCAGGCACGGCCAGTTCGGTCAATTCATCGACATCGATACGGAGGAGATGCTGATCGGCGGCACCGCCGCTGGGTCAATGGCCCCCGGCGGGCTGGCGCTGGCATGGAAGGTTTTGGGAGACAGAGAATACCTTCGCGTGGCAGAGGAATCGGCTCGGTATTTCCACCGGGACTTTGTGCGCAACGGCCTTATGAACGGCGGTCCCGGCGAGATTCTGCAGAATCCCGACAGCGAGTCGGCGTCAAACATGCTGGAATCCTTCATGGCGCTGTATGACCTCACCGGCAGCCGGGAATGGCTGCCAATGGCGGAGGACACCGCCAGGCAATGCGCCTCGTGGTGCGTATCCTACGACTTCACCTTCCCGGCGGAATCCGTCTTTGGGCGGCTGGGCATGCGCACGCTGGGCAGCGTGTATGCCAACGTGCAGAACAAGCACTCGGCGCCGGGCTTTTGCACGCTGTCCGGCGCTTCGCTGCTGCGGCTCTACCGCGCCACCGGCGACCGGCATTATCTGGAGCTGTGCCGCGAGACGGCGCACAACATCACGCAATACTTGTCCCGGGCAGACCGGCCGATCCCATCCTGGGACGGCAAGGAACTGCCGCCGGGATGGATGTGCGAGCGCGTGAATCTGTGCGACTGGGAGGGCAAGCAAAACATCGGCGGCGTTTTCTGCGGATCCTGCTGGTGCGAGGTTTCCTGTCTCTTGACATACGCTGAAATTCCGGGTATCTGGTTCCTGACCGACTCGGGGGAAGCGGTGGCAATCGATCATGTGGAAGTATCCGTGACGGATGAGGGCGATGCGTGGCGGCTGCTCATCACAAACCCGACGGACTTCCCCGCCGATGTGAAGCTACTGGCCGAGCACCGCTCGAACCTTGACACGCCGTGGGACCAGTGCGTGGGCGGCAGGTGCGCCGTTGTACCGGTTCAAGAACACGGCAGCGCGGTCGTCAGCATCAAAAAGAAGAGGTGAACAGCGCGTAACCTTTCATAGTTCGCACCATGAGCATTCGGATGCGGATGTTCATTTGCGGACTCTGTGTCAGCCATTGCCGTTGGACACACCGTTGCTCCATGGGTTTGCATTTCATATCTTTCACTTTGCGTTTTATGTTCGCATATATGACAAATCTCATTTCCGTGATTGTATTGTTGTGCCGAGGAACCTATAGTCATACCGTAGCCGAAATCAACCGGGTTCGGCAATTCGTTGGAATGGAAGTGGGACCATGAAGGTAGGCATCGTGACAAGGAGCTTCCCCGAGATGGACAACGCCCGCGCTGCGGCCTTCATGGCCGAGACCGGCTTTGAATCCACCGAAATCTGCCTGGTGCAGACCGACAGCAAATACTGGGTGTACAACGGTACCTCGGACATCTCCGCCCTGACCGACGCCCGCATGCTGGAAATCGCCGACACCTATCGCGCCCAGGGCATCGAGGTGGCCGCGCTGGGCGTGTTCACCAACTTGATTGAGCCGGACGAGGACAAGCGGCTTTCCAACCTGGCTTATTTTGAACGGCACATGCAGTATGCACAGTTCTGCGGCATCCCCGTGGTGTCCACCGAATGCGGCTTTGACCCCCAGAGCAGGGGCGTGCGGGCGGATGTCTATGAAACGCGGTATTCGCTGCTGCTGGATTCGCTATCCAGGCTGTGCCAGATGGCGGACCGTTATGGTGTAAACGTCGCGCTGGAACCCTGTGTGATCGATGTTGTGCCCAGCGCCAAGCGCATGGCCGACACCATCCGGCAGGTGGGCTCCTCCAGGCTCAAGGTGCTGCTGGATCCTGCCAACCTCATCGCCAATTCGTCCGAACAGGACATGTTCGACTACCTGAGCCCCCATGTGGCCTATTTCCACGGCAAGGATCGCAAGATCAATGACACCTATGGCCGAAACATCGGCGACGGCGATATCGATTGGCCGCTCTTCCTGCGCTTGTACCATGAACGCAATGAGGGCACGCCATTCATCATCGAATACCCCAACGCCACCAATTGTGCCGAGATCCTGCGGCGGGTGCGCGAATATGACGGGCAATCACAACGGATATAGGAGGACGATCATGATTTCACTGGGCGTCAACACCGTACTTTTCAAGGCGTATTCCTTCGCCGAGGCGGCACGAGCCATCAAGCTGGCCGGGTATGACGGGCTGGAGATTTCCGCCATCAAGGGCATGTGCGAGCATCTGGACCCCTTGGCGTACAAGGGTCAGAAGCAAGGCATCCTGGACGCGTTGGAGGAGACCGGCCTCAAGATGCTGTCCACCGAGGTGGCTTCGCTGGACGAAGAGCGGCTCAAATGGGCCTTCGAGGCAGCGGCGGAGATCGGCATCCCGGTGATCAACGTGGGCCCCGGCGGCAAATCCGGCGACGAAGCCACGCTCAAGGAGAGCATCGCCACGCTGATCAAGCTGTCCGAACTGGCCGAGAGCTTTGGCGTGACGCTGTGCTGCAAGGCCCATGTGGGCGCTGCCATCTACAACACCCCCACCACGCTGGCCGCCATGGCGCAGATCTCATCCAGCGGTTTTGGCATCGATATGGACCCCAGCCACATCTTCCGCGCCGGGGAAAACCCCGAGGAAGCGCTGCCCGCGGTGCTCAGCCGCACCCGTCACGTGCACATCCGCGATTGCCGCGGCCGCGGCCCCGCGCCGGGCGAGCCCGCCCTGCAGGCCTGCGGCAGAGGCGACATTGATCTTTACGGCTACTTCGCCGCCATGGTGAGCGGCGGCTATGACGGCCCGGTCTGCCTGGAAGTGATCGGCCCGGAGCTGGACATGGTGCACGCCACCGCCATCGCATCCGAAAGCTACGGCTATATGAATGCCTGCCTTAAGAAACTCGGCGCCAGATAAATATCGCAAGGAGTATGGCCATGAAAAAACCGAACCTGCTGTTCTTCGGCCTGGAAAGCCTGCGCAGCGACCACATGAGCCTCTACGGATACCACCGGCTGACCACGCCCCACATGGACAAGTACCTGGCCGACGGCGGCATCGTGTTTGACCGCTTTTTCAGCCCCAGTATCCCCACGACCCCGGGCTATTCCTCCATGCTCACCGGCCGCGACTGCTTCGGCACCGATGTGGTGGCGCTCAGGCACCAGGGCGGCATCGCTTCGGGCGTGAAGACGCTGGCGGAGATTCTGCGCGAGCAGGGCTATGACACCACCTGCGTCGGCTTCACCGGCAACGCAGCCGCCCAGGGGTTTGACACCTATCTGGATTTTGAGGGCTGGGGCAGCTGGGAGAATGGCCGCTCCCCCAAGGCGGAGAAGCTCAACGCCGTCACGATCCCGGAACTGGAGCGTCTTGCGGCGGGGGAGAAGCCCTTCTTCCTGTTCCTGCGCCACATGGACCCCCACTCGCCCTATCTGGCGCCGGAACCCTTCGCCAGCATGTTCTATCAGGGCGACGCATTCGATCCTGAGAACCATTCGCTGGACCCTGTCTATGCCTTCAAGCCGTTCTGTGACTACTTCTACTCGTGGTTCCCTCCGGGATGCACCGATAAGGATTACATCATCGCCCAGTATGACGCGGAGATTGCCTACATGGACGCCTGTGTGCAGATTCTGCTGCAGAAGCTGGACGACCTGGGCATCACCGAGGAGACCGTCGTGGTGTTCACGTCCGACCACGGCGAGACGCTGCATGACCATGAATGCTGGTATGACCATCACGGCCTGTATGAGTGCACGCTGACTGTGCCCTTCGCAATCCGCTTCAAGGGCAAGACAAAGGGGCAGCGCATCGCCGAGGTGTGCCAGCACAAGGATCTGGTGCCCACGCTGCTGGACGTGATGGGCATCGAATGCGGCGAACCCTTCGACGGGCGCAACCTGATGAAGCTGGTGCGCGGCGAACCCATCCCCGAGGAGCGGGAGTTCTACATCACAGAATGCACCTGGCAGCGCAAGCACGGCTGGCGCACGCCGGAGTGGAAGTACTTCACGGCGCTGGAGCCGGACTTCCATTATAAGCCGGAGGTGGAGCTTTACAACCTCATCGACGACCCTGGAGAGCTGAACAACTTAGCGGCCTCGCGTCCGGACGTCGTGGAGGCCCTGAACGCAAAGATGCTGGCGCACATCGCCGCGCGCGAGGCCGCCACCGGCCGCACCAACCCCATGTATACCAACCTCAACTGGCACGGCATGGGCTGCGGGCCGTTCACTTCCTCTGACCAGGCGTACAACTCCATGCACATCGGCGACCCCGAGACGGCAAAGCGGTTGCAGGCGCAGGGGCTCAAGAAGTAGGGGCGAAGGGATTCGCCCGTTCACGGAGGAAAGCAGCAAGATGTTAAAGGTATGCGTCATCGGCATGGGCCCCATCGGCAACACCCATGCCGCTGTCTACAAATCCTTGCCCGAGGTGGAACTGGCCGCCGTGTGCGACCGGCAATTGGACCGCGCCAAGGCGGGGGGATCGAAGTACGGCGTGCCGTATTACGAAAGCGCCCAGAGGATGCTGGATGAAGTCCAGCCCGACCTTGTCAGCGTGGCCACCGGCGGGTATGAATATTCCAGTGACCACTATGAGCCGACCATGCAGGCGCTGCAAGCCGGAGCGGATGTGCTTTGCGAGAAGCCCATCTGCAATGATTTGCGAAAAGCCCAGGAAATGGTGGACACGGCGAGACGGCTGAACCGCCGTTTCGCCGTGGACCTCAACCACCGCTTCACCCCCGCGGCCCGGGCCGCCAAGCAGTGGCAGGACGAGGGCAGGATCGGGGAACTGCTCTTCATCAACATGAACCTTTGGATCGGACGCTTTGAGCAGTTCGAGACTGAGTTTTATCACATGAAGGCCTTAAACCCCCACAGCGTGGACATCGTGCGTTATTTCGGCGGCGATGTGGACGAGGTGCAATGCTTCGCCATGAAGGCCAGCGGGAGGTTCATCTATTCCACCCAGAGCATGAACCTCAAGTTCCGCAACGGCGCGGTGGGGCACATCACCAGTTCCTACGATATCAAGCGCGGCCACCCGATGGAGCGCTGTGACATCGCCGGTGTGGCCGGTCGCATGGTCGTGGAGGACATGTGGCGGGAGGCCACGCTCTACCCGGCCGACAGTTGGATCAAGCAGCAATATACCAACCCGGTGTTCGGCGGCTACGGCCAGTTCTATGACACTTTCGTCGACCGCATCGCGTCGTTTGCGCGGGAGGTACAGGCGGGCGTGGAACCCTGCAACATCGACGGCAGCGGCCAGGCCGGTCTGGAGGCCAGCCGGGTCATCCATGCGGCCATCGAATCCATCAAGCGCGGCGGCCAGCCGGTCAAGGTGGCGGAGATCGTCGAATAGGGCAGGCAACCGCGATCACCAGCGCGCAGGCGCCTCGGGCGAAAGGAGAAGTCGTGACCAGCGACCTTATTTCCTGCAGTGAATACTTTGAGCCCGGCCTGCCGCCGGTGTATGTGGCCAACACCAAGCACCACGGCAAGGTTGGCCTGCACAGCCACGAGTTCTACGAATTCGTCTTCATCGAGCGCGGGGTGTCGCTGCACAGCCATCAGGACAGCACGCAGATACTGACCACCGGCGACGTGTTCATCATCCTGCCCGGCGAGGTGCACAGCTATATCAGCACCAACAACACGGCGCTCTACAATTGCCTGTTCACCTCGGAGGCCTTCGGCGAAATTCAACGGGAGATCGGCGCCATGCAGGAGCTCAAATGGCTGCTGACCGGGCGCACTGGCTTCCAGAGGGTGCACGCGGGGCTGGCCGAGATGCAGGAAATGATGCTAACGCTGGAAAAGATGATGTGGGAACGGCTCAACCGCCCGGCGGGCTGGGAGCTGAAGCTCAAGTCGCTGCTCTACGGCCTGCTGGTCACCTACGCGCGGCTGTGCAGCAACAGCGCCCTGTCCAGCGGGGGCTCCAATTCCAACTTCGGCCACATTCGCCAGGCGGTGGCTTTTATCGAGGACAACTATCGCCATGACATCGCGCTGGAGGACGTGGCGCGGGCGGCCGGGCTGTCGCTGGGGTACATGACCAAGCAGTTCAAGAACCTGCTGGGCACTTCGCCCGCGGAATATGCCAGGAATTTCCGCATGGCCAAGGCGGCGGAGCTGCTGCGCGTGGAGACCAACTCGGTCACGGATGTGGCGTCTGCGCTGGGATTCTCGGACATCTCTCTTTTTTCCAGGCAGTTCAAGCAGGTCACCGGCATTTCTCCCACAGGGTTTCGGCAAAACAAATAATTGGAGGGAAAACACATGGCGCTCAAAATCGGATTGGTAGGCATGGGGGGCATCGGCAACACCCACGCCAATGTGTACAAAAACGACGAACTGGCTCAGCTGGTCGCGGTATGCGATGTGAAGCGCGAGATTGCGGATGCTGCCGCGGCGAAGTATGGCGTGAAGGCCTACTATTCCCTTAAGGAAATGCTGCAAGCCGAACCGGACCTGGACATCGTGGATGTCACGACCTCCGGCTATGAAAACGGCAGTTGGCACTACATCCCCGCCATGGAGGCCATCGCCGCGGGCAAAAACGTGCTGGTGGAGAAGCCCATCAGCAACGATGTGCGCGAAGCCAGAGAGATGGTGCGTTTCGCCGCCGAGAAGGGCGTCTACCTGGGCTGCAACCTGAACCATTTCTTCACCCAGCCCGCCGCGCGGGCTGATGAGCTGATCGGCCAGGGCAAGATCGGCGAGCCGGTGTACATCGTGCACAAGATGGGCTTCAACGGCGGCCAGGCCGGTTATGGCGGCCCCGGGTCGGCCCGCTGGCAGCGCCCTTATTCGCACCTCAAGGCCTTCCTGGCCCATCCTTTCTCCGTGATGCGCCACTTCGGCGGCGACATCACCCATGTGCAGGCCTACCTCAACAAGCCCGGCGTGCGCAAGACAGCCGACGACCTGATGTATTCCATCAACAGCGTGCATGTGCGCTTTGAAAACGGCAGCACCGGGTATCTGCTGAGCCAGCGCGGTGACGCGATGTTTGGTCTGGGCGGCTGGTGGAGCTTCGAGATGGCAGGCACCAAAGGCACCTTCGTGATCGAAAACTGCGTGGAGAAGCTCTCCTTCTGGGATGCCGAGCAGCCCAAGAGCTCCATGGCCTCGCCCGAGCCCAACGAGACGCTCAACACCGGCATCACCGATTTCAACGCCACCTTCCCGGCCCGCATCCATGCCTATCTGGAGGATGTGACCAACAAGGTGCCCCACGAATTGCTGCGCGCCTCGGGCAGAGACGCCCTGGCCACGCTGGAATACACCTTCGCCGCCATCAAGTCCTTCGAGGAGGGCGGCACGGTGGTGCGGCCCGAGCCGCTGCCCAACCTGCACGGCGACA
>JAEZSC010000181.1 GCA_023422005.1 Bacillota bacterium
CCGTGGGGGCCAGGGCCTTCTCGGTGAAGATGTGCTTGCCGGCGTTGGCGGCGGCCACCATCACGCGGCAGTGGTCGCTGGTGGGCGTGTCCACGACGACGGCGTCCACATCCTTGCGGGCCAGCAGAGTGTCCAGATCGGCCACAAAGGGCACTCCCAACTCATCGGCCCAGGTCTGGCCGCGCTGAGCGTCCTCATCCCAAACGCAGGTGATCTTGGCCACGCCGGAGTTCTGCACGCCGCGGGCGTAGTCGCCGGCATGCACGTGCCACTTGGAGAGCATCGCTACTTGGATCATGGGGAAAGCCTCCTTTTAGATTGACAATTGGTAGTATCCAGTCACGTTAAATCTTCGGGATGATGATCTCAACTTCCTTCTTGAGCTTGGCAGAACGGTAAATGCCGTCGCAGATGGCCTGGTTCATCAGGATCTCCTCGCCGGGAATCGGCGCGGGATCGCCGTTGATGATGGCGTCGCAGTAGGCGCGCACCTTGGCGGCGAAGATATCGATGCCGCCGGGGCCGGAGTATGCGTCAAAGGCATGGCTGGGCAACACAAAGCTGTCCACCTGCATACCGTTGACGTCGGTGAAATACATGACGCGGGAGGGCTTGTTGGCATAGTCAAAGCCGTTGCAGACCTTGATGGCGCCTTCGGTGCCCAGCCACAGCGTGTCGCCCAGGCTGTCGGCGTGCATGGCCCAGCTCTGCTTGAACACGAAGGTCAAGTCGTCCTCGCAGCGCACAAAGGCCACGGAGAAGTCGTCCACGTGGAAGTTCTCGGCGTCGGGCCAATACTTGGGGTTCGTGCCAAAGTAGTCCGTCGCCACAGCGGAGACCGTCAACGGCTTGGGATAATGCACAGCATGCAGGCATTCGTCGATGGAATAGCAGCCGATGTCGCCCAGGCAGCCGAAGCCCGCCTTTTCTTCCTGCACAAAGGTGCTGCCCGGGATGCCCCGGCGGCGGCCGCCGCCGCTCTGAATGTAATACACCTTGCCCAGTGCGCCGGAGTTGATGATTTCGTCGACCTTCTGGCGCATACGGTCATAGCGGGGCTGGAAGCCGATGGTCAACATTTTGTTGGCCTTACGGGAGGCGCGCACCATATCGACTGCTTCCTGCAGCGTAAAGCTCATGGGTTTCTCGCACTGCACGTGCAGGCCGGCCTCGAAAGCGGCTACGACGCACTCGGCATGGGTCTTGTTATAGGTACATACGGTAACGCCATCCATCTCGACATTCTCGATGAGCTCTTTGGCGCTCTCAAAGGCCTGAGCATTGGGGAGGTTCCACTTGTCCAGGAAATCCCGAGCTTTGCCGGGCACGATGTCGGCGCCGCCGACGATCTCCACATCGTCAAACTTGGAGTAAGCGGCCATGTGGGCATGGGCGATTCCACCGGTACCGATGAAACCAATACGCAGCTTTCTGTCCATGGGTAAGTCTCCTTTTCCTTTTTCCTGTTTCCGGTTAGAACTCTATCCGGACCGCCTGCAGGCGGTTGGGGCCCAATTGCAGGGTGACGGATTTGCCGTCCACGGTGGCGTTGCCGTCGGTGGGCTGCTCCATTGCGTCCACCGTGCGGGCGGCGCGGGGAGCCTTCATCAGCGCCAGCCGGGCTGTTGTGGCTGCGCCGGTGGGGTTGTACAGCCGCGCGATGATGCCATTGCCATCCTCGGCGGCCTTGATGCCGCTGATCACGGCGGAGCTGCCCTCGGCAAGCTCCAGCAGAGAGGCGGCCAGCGGCAGATCGCCGCTGTGGGGACGTTCGGAAATCGCAGCCGGCAGACGGTTCAGGTCAAAAGCCAGCTCCTCCAGCGCCTTGGGGCACGCGTCGGCCACCGCCACAGCAAAACGCACGGTGTGAATGCCTCGTTCCGGATACGGGTCGGGGCTGTTGGCGGCATTGATCAGCGTCAGAATCAGCGATTGCCCATCGGCACGGTAGCCGTACTTGCTGTCGCAAACCAGCGCCAGCGCTCGGCCGGCGGCTACGGCGGCGCCGTATTGCAGACCGGGAACATCCTGGTTGATGGGGCCCCGGCTCTGTACGCCCGCGGGCACATCGAACAGATACTGCTCCGGCGCGTCCTGCAGCGGAACCGCATAGGTCAGCACCGGCACAGGGGAGTCGCCCTTGGCAATCTCGTGCCAGTCCACCTTGAGGTCGGCCTGCAGGGCCGGGCAGCCCTGGTCCAGCCACAGGCTGAGCTTGGCCGTGGAGCTGCGGAATGGGATTTCCACTTCCACACCCTGGCGCACAGGGCCAGCAGGCAGGGCGTTGATCTTGATGTTGCGATTGACCTTCTCTGTGTGTATATAGCGGCCAATGAGCCAGGCGTTGGACGTTTTTGCCTCGGTGTCCACCAGGCGCAGGCCGGCGGTGTCACCGCCGCGGATCAGCTCGCGGCCGGTTTTCTTATCCACCATGGATACAACCTCGGCGGTGGCGGCGTCCAACTGCACCCGGAGGAACTCGTTTTCCAGCACATAGGGATCGAAAGCGCCGGTGGTACGGATCGGCGGCTGGTAGTAGACGGGATAGCTGGTCATCTGCGCCTCATCCAGAACATATGTCGCATATCCCATTGCCGGCAAATCCACCCGCAGCAGCAGCCGGAAATACTTGTGATCCCAATAGGTGCGCAGATCGCTGTCCAGCAACTGGAAGGCGGTGTCGGCGCCGCTTCCGTCGCGCAGACGTATGCGCGTCATATCGCCCACCCAGTCCCAAATTGTGACCTCGACGACGGCGTCGCGTCGGTGGGCGCTGGGGTTGAAGATGTGCAGAATCCGGGCCAGGCCGGCGCCGCGCTCGGCAGCCAGCAGCCCCGCGCCGGAAAGGCCTGCGGTGCCATAGCCGCCTGGGGTAGGATACCCTATGCCGTACCCTACGCCGGCTCCTTCGGATTGGCTGGCAGACACATCCTCATCGCTGAGCAGCGACGAGGAGTCGATGCGGGCAGTGATGGCGCGCAGGGCGATTAGGCGGGCGGACTGGGCGGAGGCTTGCGCTTCACTGAACAGGCCCATGGCGTGCTCGCGGCTGTCCTGCACGCAGGAGCCGGTCAGGATGTCATGGAAGTGGGTGAAAAGTACCTTCTGCCAGGCCTGCTCATAGGCGCTGTGGCGATAGGGGGCGCCGGTGAACGATGCCGCCAGGGCATTGATGGCTTCGGCATCTCCCAAAGCGGCTTCGCTGCGGCGGTTGCCCATCTTAATGCGGCTCTGGGTCGTGTAACAGCCGGGGAAGATGAAGTTCAGCTCGTGGTCCACAATTTCCAGATTGTCGCGAACGCTCTCGGCGGCCTGGAAATATTTGCGGAAGGTGCCGAACTCCACGACCGGGAAGATGGGCCAGGACTGCATCTCCCGGGCGCGCTCGATGTCGCGGCGGGTGGGGCCGCCGCCGTGGTCGCCCACGCCGTAGACCACCAGGCCGGTTTTCAGGCCGCCGCTTCGGCGGGCCACATCGATGAGGCCGGCGCCAATCACCGGCGTGATGGCGCTGTTGTACCAATAGGGCTCACGGTAGGCAAGCAGTTCCGCGCCGCTGGGTGCGCGCCAACGATACAGCACGTTGTCGCCGTCCAGGCCGCGGCAATGGTAGTAGTACTTGACGCCGCCGTGGCCGTCCAGCTCGCTCAGATGGGCGCTGTGGCCAAAGGTGTCCGGGGAAAAATCCACTTCCAGGCTGTCGGCGGGAACGCCCCAGACCTCTTGAAGATATTTTTTGGTATAGAGTATATGGCGCACCAGGGATTCGGTTGACGGCATGTTCTTGTCCGTCTCCACCCAGGCAGACGCTGTGACCTCCCAACGGCCCTCGGCGATACGGGCCTTGATGCGCTCCATCAACGCCGGGTCGTGTTCCTCGACGATCTTATACACCGCCGCCTGAGACTGGGAGAAGTAAAAATCCGGATATTCGTCCATGATGGTCAGCATGGTACGGAAGGTTTCCAGCGTGGCGGCCACGGTCTCGTGATAGGACCACATCCAGTTCATGTCGATGTGGGCATGGCCAGCCAGAATCAGGCGGTATTCTTTGGCAGCGGCCTGCAGTGGCAGAAGCGATGCCTCGGCGCGCTCCACGGCGTCGCGGGTCAGCGCGCCCTGATCGGCAACCTGAACCAGCAAGGCGTCCAGCGTCTTGTGGAGACAGTCGTCGAATCGGCCGTTCAGCGATTCTGAAAGCTTCAGGGCGAACTCCAATTGGCCCAGCAGCCGGCGCTGCCAGTGGTTGGGCATCGTGATTCGGTTGGCTTCTTCCCGGGGCATGCCGAACGTATCTTCATAATGCCGCTTTTCGCGGTTTCCTCCAACGCTGGTCTTCACGGCGGTGAACTTCTGTACAAGGCTTTGCATAGGCTCTCCATCCTTTTTTCGCGGCCATGCGGCGGCTGGATTCCGCCAAGGCTCGCACATCGGCACCATCATACCATAATTTTTTACATGTAAACAGTCCGACTTGTAAATAATATTACATGTTTTTATTTCCGGATTGTTGTCATTTTGCATGACAGGATATATAATAATTCGTGTATTGATGTTGTGGATTTGCTTATAGGATAAGGTTTCCATATATGGTTTTTGTCGCGTTTTTTTGAATACTCCGTCATTCGGCATTAAAATTATTATATAAAGTTGGTCGTTGGTATGGCAGACGTTTTTACGAAGAAAATTTATGAGCAGGTGCGGGAACTCATCGAGGCTGACGCCCGCGACAGGAAGCCCGGCGAGGAGCTGGACACGGAGGTGGGCTATGCCCGCCGCTTTGGCGTCAGCCGCCCAACCGCCCGTAAGGCTGTGGAAGACCTGATTCGCATAGGCCTGATTCGCCGCGTGGCGGGCAAGGGCCTGGTTATGGCCACACAGGATGAAACGCCATATCGGGGTAAGCTGCTCATCGCGCTGCCCCATGAGATGGGCGACGGCTTTCTGTTCCGCGTCACCATGGGGTGCGTGGAGCAGGCCAATCTGCTGGGCTTCGATTATAAAATACTCAACACCACCGCCTCGCAGCAGCGCTACGAGCAGATCTCCCGCGAGAAGCTCAGCGACTATATCGCTGCCATCACCTGTGGATACGAAACCGAAGAGGATTACCGCGCCATGGCCTGCCTGCAGGACGCCGGCCTGCCCATTCTACTCATAGACAACCCCGCCAAAAAGTTGAGTTTGCCGTGCATCACCTGCGATGACTATGACGGCGGCTATCAGATGGGCGCTTATTTGGCCAAAAAGGGCCACAGATACATCGCCAACGTCTCCAGTGCCCGCCCTGTGCTAACCATCGAGCGGCGGGAAAAAGGTTTTTTGAAGGCCCTCAAGGATGCCGGCATTGAGTACGACACCACGCTGCTCACCCGCAGCGATGACTATCTCTCGGGGTTTTTGCAGCGGTTCACCGTGCAGGATATCTTGTCCGGCCGTGTCACCGCCATCTGCAGCCACACAAGTCTTGCCATCATGGCCGTGAGCAAATGGCTGTTCCAGAACGGCCTGCGTATCTATGAGGACGTATCCATCATGGGGTACGGCGATTATCCCTATTCGCCGGTATACGGCGTTCCCTTCACGGCCATCGATGTGCCCAGCGCCCAGATGGGTAAGAGCGCAGTGGACGAGATCAGCGCCGCTCTGCTGGAGAAGCGGCCGCTGCGAAGCATCGACCACGAAGTTTGGCTGGAGAAGCGCCACACCGTCAAAACGCTGCCCCCGGTCTAGACCGGGTTTTGAAACCAACATTTCCAGATTAACGTTTCCGCTCCACCCAATGCATAGGTGGAAGTATATGTTTTTTACAACTTCCGGGGTTACAGCCGCTGCCTGTCAGCCGCTTCTGTCGCCCTGGTTTTTTGGCTCTTTTACACGCGCCGGCGGTTTTTTTGCAAGGAAATCCATGTTTTATGGCCGTTTTTGATCATACATATACTTTTAAGTTACATGTAAAGATTCTTCTTGACAAATCATGCATGCATTTTTATACTGTGAATAGATACAAATTGGTTGCCCCAATTTCGTGGTTAATCTCTAATTGGCTGCGTCAGAGCGGGCGAAAATTCTCCCTCGGCCAAATAGGCCGGTGGCATCAACTAATTCATAAGGTGGGCACAAGATGAGTGTAAAGACCCTGGGGGGCGCCACCGGCCAAAGCAAGCGCCGGTCAAACCTGCAAAAGAACCTGAAGAAGTACGCCGCCTTCTACCTGTTCCTGTTGCCGGCAGTGTTGTGGTTTGCGCTGTTCTGCTACTATCCGATGACCGGCGTCGTCATCGCGTTCAAGAAGTTTCAGTACAACCTGGGCTTGTATTTCAGCCCTTGGGTTGGTCTGCGGTACTTCCAGGACTTCCTGAGTGACCCGTACTTCTATAAGGTGCTCAAGAACACCGTCGTCATCAGCCTGGCCAAGCTGGCCATCAACTTCCCCGCGCCTATCATCCTGGCGCTGATGCTCAACGCCGTACGCAGCGACCGTTTCAAGCGGCCCATCCAGACCATCTCTTATCTGCCGTACTTCGTTTCCTGGGTCGTCGTGGCCGCGCTGATACAGAAGCTGTTCTCTCCGACCACGGGCATGGTCAACGACATTCGCCTTTCCATGGGGCTGGACCCCATTTACTACCTGGGTGAGAAAAGCCTGTTCCTGCCGTTCATCGTGCTGTCAGACATGTGGAAGGGCATCGGCTACGGCTCCATCATCTATCTGGCGGCGCTTACGGGCATAGACCCGACGCTCTACGAAGCCGCAAACATCGATGGCGCCAACGGCGCGCAGAAGCTGTGGCACATCACGCTGACCGGCATCAAGCCCACCGTAGGCATCATGTTCCTGCTGAGCGTGGGCGGGCTGTTCGGCTCCAACATGGAACAGATTCTATTGCTGCAGACGCCGCCTACGTTTGATGTATCCGAGGTTATCGATACCTATGTGCTCAAACGCGGCATCAACATGAACCAGTTCGACTATGCCACCGCCATGGGCCTCTTCCGCAGCGTGATCAGCCTGGCCCTTGTGATTGGTGCCAACTATACATCCAAGAAGCTGACCGAAGTCTCGCTTTGGTGAAAAGGAGAACTGATATGACCACCGACCGGGTCGAGACGACCAACATTCGAAGCAAGCCTACGAGAATCAAGACATCCGCAGCCTATAAAGTGGGTCAGAGCATCAACTATACTGTGCTGATCCTGCTGGCTCTGGTGACGCTGTATCCGTTCTGGTATTGTCTGATACTATCGTTCAACTCGGGCCTGGACGCGCTGAAGGGCGGCATATACTTCGTACCGCGCGTGTTTTCCACGGAGAATTATGCCAAGGCCTTCACGAACCCGTATATCTTTTCGGCGTTCTCCGTCTCCATCGGCCGTACGGTGCTGTCCATTGTGCTGTCCTGCTTCTTTACGTCGTTGATGGCTTATGCGCTGACCAAACGCGACCTGCCGGGGCGTTCTGCGCTGATCTTCTATTTCTACTTCACGACGCTGTTCTCCGGCGGCATCATACCGACCTACATCATGTACCGCCAGTTGGGGCTGCTCAACAACTTCTGGGTGTATGTGCTTCCCGGCATCTACAGCTTCTTCAACGCCATCATCCTGCGCACGTTCTTCTACACGATTCCCGAAAGCTTGCAGGAATCTGCCCGTTTGGATGGTTGCAGCGAGCTGGGCATCTTCTTCAAGATCATATTCCCGCTTTCGCTGCCGGCCTTGGCCACCGTGGCGCTGTTCGTCGGCGTGGGCAACTGGAACGACTGGTTCACCGGCGCATACTTCGTGCCGCGCAGGCGTGAGCTTTACCCTGCCGCCACGCTGCTCAACGATCTGCTGAGCCAGGCCGTATTTGAGAACTCCACGACCTCCACCGGCGGCAAAGGCCAGATCAACGAGGTTCTCATGGGCGCCAACGCCCGCAACACGACGCCGGAATCGCTGAAGATGGCTTTCCTCGTCATACTGACCCTTCCGATCATCTGCATTTATCCGTTCTTGCAGAAATACTTCGTCAAGGGTGTCATGATCGGCTCCATCAAGGAATGATCCTTGGTTGAGATACAAAGGAGAATAATAAAAAGGAGGACCCCCCATGAAGAGCAAGTTGCTCGTTCTGCTGGTGGTCGGCATGATGATTGCATCATTGACCGCCTGCGGAACCCCTGCCAACCCGGCCTCGTCCGCTGCGGCCACCACCGC
>JAEZSC010000202.1 GCA_023422005.1 Bacillota bacterium
ACAAGAATAACGACATCAACACGACGGAAGGCGCGCTGTCTGCGGAACCCACCGAGAAGGCCGAGCACGCCGCTGGCGCGTTCAAAAAAAAGGCCAAGGCTTATCGCAATGCCCGCGTGGATTCCGATGCATCGGAGTTGAACGCATTTGAGGAAGAGGGCTTGGAACACCATGAGAATTCCGGCGACGCCGAGATTGACGACAGCAGCGAGCTGAGCGTCTCCGGTGAAGACCTTGTGGAGATTTCTCTGCTCAAGCTCATGGAGATTCCGGCGTTCAAGCAGAAGCGTATCCGCAAGCTTATCGAGTTGGGCAAGAGCAAGGGTGTGCTCACGGAACGTGAAATCGGCACGATGCTGGAAGGCATCGAGCTGGAACCCGATGAGGTCGAGCAGATCTACGAGGCGCTGGAGAAGCTGGGTATCGAATACTCGCTGGGCAAAGAGGGCCAGAGCGAGGCCGACCAGCAGGATGACCGTGCGCTGTTGGAGGGCGTCAGCCTGGACGACCCTGTGCGCATGTATCTCAAGGAAATCGGCAAGGTGCCGCTTCTTTCAGCCGATGAGGAGATCGTTTATGCCCGCCGCATGGAAGAGGGAGACCAAAACGCCCGACGCAAGCTGGCGGAAGCAAATCTGCGCTTGGTCGTGAGCATCGCCAAGCGCTATGTGGGCCGCGGTATGCTGTTCCTGGACCTGATCCAGGAGGGCAATCTGGGCCTTATCAAGGCTGTCGAGAAGTTCGATTACCGCAAGGGATATAAGTTTTCCACCTATGCCACGTGGTGGATTCGCCAGGCCATCACCCGCGCCATCGCGGACCAGGCCCGCACCATCCGCATCCCCGTACACATGGTGGAGACGATCAACAAGCTCATCCGCGTGACCCGCCAGTTGATCCAGGAGCATGGCCGCGACCCTCAACCCGACGAAATTGCCCGGGAAATGGGCGTCACCGAGGACAAGGTACGCGAGATTATGAAGATTGCCCAGGAGCCTGTGTCTCTGGAAACCCCCATCGGCGAGGAGGAGGACAGCCATTTGGGCGACTTTATCCCCGATGAGGACGTGCCCGCGCCGGCGGAAGTGGCAGCCTACACGATGCTCAAGGAGCAGCTGACCGATGTGCTGGACACGCTGACTCCCCGCGAGGAAAAGGTACTGCGCCTGCGCTTCGGTCTGGACGATGGCCGGGCCCGTACGTTGGAAGAGGTGGGCAGGGAGTTTCAGGTTACCCGTGAGCGCATCCGCCAGATAGAAGCCAAGGCTCTGCGCAAGCTGCGCCACCCCAGCCGCAGCAAAAAGCTGAAAGATTTTCTCGATTGATGTAACCCATTCTGACGCCCGCTGTCACATGACGGCGGGCGTTTGGTTGTTTGGTTTTGTGGTATTTCCATGTTGTGCCCTTGAACACGGCAAAATTCGCACCGGAGGGCGGTGCTTTGTCGAGGAAAATGGGGATATAGCTATTATTTCGTTATTCTGAACGATTGTATGTTTCCTTTACAGCGTGTATAATTATGTCCATGTTGTGATACCGCTGGATATTTTGCCATTATTCGCCGAATGGATGGTGTTAGATTGGAAAGGACCGATGATCTCGCAGTAAAATACGAGGACCTTATCTGCAGAATACAGGGCGTCTACTCCGCCAAGGTAAAGCTGGATGAGAGCAGCTTCGACGTGGTGGAATGCCATGTCCTGGCCGATAAGTCCCGCAACGTCAAGCAATTGGTGCGAGATGTGCAGTCGGCACTGATGGCCAAGTTTGATGTGGACATCGACTACAAGCTCATCAGCGTGGCTCAGATCGACAATTTGGACGATATCCTGACTGCGCACAACGATGTGCCTGCACACGAGTCGCCGGCGGAATCCAGCCGTGTGCAACTGAAGTCCTTCCTGATGGGATACGAGGGGACCGAGATCAAGGCGGCGGTATCGCTGCTGTTGAGCGGTCAGACCTTTATGGGCGAAGCCGTGGGCAGCGGCAGCCTGGCTGGCCGCGGGCGCACTTTGGCGCAGGCTGTCGTCAACGCTGCAATGATGTGCTACAGCAACAAATGCACGATCAATGTGATGGACGTGCAGAAATTTAGCGTAAACGGCCAGAACGCCTATGCCGTCGCCCTTTTCCACGCCTCCCGCGGGCGGGAGGATGTGTTGCTGGGAGCGGCGCTCATCAAAGAGGATGAGAACCTTTGTGTCGTCAAAGCGACGTTGGACGCCCTGAACCGGCGGCTGGTGTCGTTGGCGTAATTCCGGTGACCCGACCCCGACGGTCTTACATCATAGGATAGCGTAGCGAATAAATAGCCTGTCTGTTAGCGGATGACAGAGTACGTGATAGGAGGCTATTTAAATGAAGGCTAAGATCGCGCTTGCTCTGATCTCTTTGGCTTCTTTGCTGCTGGCTGGCGGCGCTGCCTGGGTCTGGAGATAACTTTTGCTTTTGTTGGGGTCGGGTCTTTCATCTCTGGTACTGGGGTTGAAATGTCAAGAACAAATGAATTCAAACCAAACAGGTATGCGCTTAACGGCCTGATAGCGTTGTTCGCCTTGGCGACTGCGGTTATCACATATTTCTACGTACCCGATTATGTGCGTTTGCTGCTAAGCGGCGATGTCAATGAGCTCGTGGACTTTGTCTTTCTGCTTGCCATACTCTCCATCTGCCGATCGCTGCCTTTACCGACCGACCGTAAGGACGAAGAATTCAACATTTCCACGATCATCATTTTCACATCCGTGCTGTATAAGGGCATCAGCGCAACCGTGCTGATCGTGCTGCTGAGTTCCTTTTTTACCTTTTCCCGGTGGGATGGCAAGAAACTCAGCCATGTTTTCAACACGCAGCCTTCCAAGTCCATTTTCAACTGCGCGAGCCTGATCATACCGCTTTATCTGGGCTGGCTGTGTTTTCAAGCCTTCAACCCGACTCAGGGAACCCCGGTGCTGCCGGATATCCTTCTTCCGTCGTTTTTGTATCTGCTCATCTTCCTTTTGTTCAACAGCGCGCTGATGGCCTTGCTGTTCCGTATCCTCAGTGGGGTCCCGTTTCTGCAGAACCTGCGGTATGGATTCTTCTCCATGCTTCCGACGCTGATGATGCTGGCACCGTTGGGCTTTCTGATGGCGTATTTCTTCTTTGTCAGTCCGTACATCGCTCTGATATTTTTCATTCCGCTGTTGTTCGCCCGCTACGCGTTTAAGCTTTATCTGGATTCACGCACACAGTTTATGAAAACGATCAGCACGCTGACGACCGCCATAGAAGCCAAGGATGAATACACAGAAGGCCATTCCCGGCGTGTGGGGCAGTATGCCGTGGAGATCGCCACTCGGATGAACATCAAAGGCGTTCGCATTGAGAACATCAAAGTCGCTGCGGTGCTGCACGACATCGGGAAGATTGGCATTGACGATGAGATCCTGCGCAAGCCCGGAAAGCTAAACGACGATGAGTGGGCACGCATCATGCAGCATCCGAGCATCGGCATCCACATCCTCGAAGAGGTGGATATGCCCCAGGTTGTCAAGGACATCATCGAATATCACCATTTGCGTTACGACGGTAAGGGCTATCCTCCCAAGCGTACGGAGCGCACGATCCCCCTTGAGGTACACATCATCACACTGGCTGACGCTTATGACGCCATGACCAGCGACCGGCCATACCGCTCGGCGATGCCTGAGCAAGACGCGCTGGAAAACATCGTTCAGGGCAGGGGAACCCAGTTCCACCCTGATGTTGTTGATGTTTTTTTGGAGATGAAGGAATACGAACCCAGACACTGACGGGACCGTAACGGAGCCGACACCATGCTGCTGCTCATATTTCTCTTGGCCGGCCTGTTGATTGGACAACTGCGAGGAGGAGGCCTCAGCGGCTTGGTTCGCATGGGCCTTCGGGCGCCATGGCTGGTGCTTCTGCCCTTTCTTGTGGAGTTCAGCTTCCGTTTTCTGCCACCGGTTGTGTTGGAGCGCATACCCTACGGACTGTACGTGATGCAATGTCTGCGGTTTATCCCCTTGCTGCTCTTCGCGCTGCTGAACCTGCGAAATTGGCGAATCGCCGTCGTGGGTCTGGGCGTCGCGATGAATTTTGCCGTCATACTCGCCAACGGCGCCCAGATGCCCATCAGTTCTCAGGCGTTGGAGTATCCGCAGTTGAATGCCCAGGTGCAGCGGGTGCTGCAGGGTGCGGTGCCGGAATACGTGCTGATGGACGCTCGTACACTGGCGCCGCTTTGGTTTTTGGCAGATATCCTGATCGTGCCCTTCCCGGTGATCGGTTTTGCCAGCGCCGGCGATGTGGTGCTGGGCATCGGCACTCTGCTGGCGGTGCAGAACGGCATGGCACGCTATGCCCATGGCCGCCACGTGCGTGGCAGCCTGGCCACAGAGCCTTATGTGCGCCGCCGGCGGGCAGAAGAGCCGCTGGATTCCGGCCCAATGCAGTCGACAGAGGATGTAATGGAGCATATGACCGCACCGGTTGCTGAACCGGCCCCACACACCGGTACCCCGGCGATAGACGAACAACCCACCGTGGACCAATGGGTTATGGCAGAGATGCCGAATGAGCCGTTGGAAACCGCCGAATTATCTGCACTGCCTTTGGAACCGTCACAGGAACCAGAACCGGTTGTTCCTGTGCCTACGCCTGTGCCGGAGCCGGAACCCGATGATCTTGTACCGCCGCCTGTTCAGCAGGCAGCGCCCGGCCAGCCCCATGACGAACCGCCGCTCACGATGGCCGCGCCTGTGCCAGCGGCACAAGGCGAGGCGGCGCAACCCATGGAACTGCCCCCTCGCCTGTTGGAGATCGCCGCAATGATACCACGGTGGGCCAGCGTGGCCGACGTGGGCTGCGACCACGGCAAGCTGGCGGTGTATCTGGCCGAAAGGGGATCCCCGCTGGTCATCGCCACGGATATCAGCGCCAAGTCTCTGGGCAAGGCCAAGAAACTCGTGCGCGAACACCGGTTGCAGAACATCGTAAAAACCCGCAGCGGCGACGGTCTGCAGCGCATCCGACCGGGTGAGGTGGATGTCGTCGTTATGGCGGGCATGGGCGGGCCGACGATCTGCGCCATGTTGGATGGCAACCTGTCGGTCGTGGGCAACATCAGCCGCCTGGTGCTCCAACCGCAGAATGCCGTGGGTACCGTGCGCGCCTGGCTGCTGGGGAATGGCTTCCGCCTGGAGCGCGAGAGCATCGTCGAAGACGAAGGCCGTCTCTACCAGGTTCTGTGCGCGGTGCCCGGCATCGACGACACGCGGATCGAGACATTGTTTGACCAGGAGATCGGCTCTATGCTCGTGCGCGATCGCCATCCGCTGCTGCCCCGGCTGCTGCAGGAGCGGGTTGCCACGATAGACACCATACTCTCGGAGATCAGCGGATCGCAAACCAGCAGGGCGGAGAGCCGACGCATCGAGCTGCTGGCGCTGCGCACCCGCTGCATGGAGGTGCTTTCATGGCTTGCACGGTAGGCGACATCGCCTTATGGATGCAAAGCTGGGCTCCTGAGGTCAGCGCGGAGCCAAAGGATTCCGTGGGTCTGCACGCTGGCCGGCGCACCGACCCCGTGGACACGGCGCTCATCGCCTTGGATGTCACCGCCGAGGCGCTGGAACACGCCCGGCGCATCGGCGCGCAGATTCTCGTTACACATCATCCACTGCTATACAGGTCCCTTGCTGCCATCACAGACGACAGCCCCGTGGGTGCGCTGGCGCTGGATGCCATACGCTGCGGCGTGGCGCTCTACGCAGCCCATACGAACTTGGACCGTGCACTGGGCGGCGTCAACGACGCATTGTGCGCCGCAATGGGGTTCGCCGGCCAGCCTGTTGGAGAGGGATCCATAGAAAGGCTTGTGGATATGCCTTCACCGATGACGCTGGGGGCACTGGCTGACCATGCGCGTGCGGCGCTGCAGGCGCCGGCGCTCCGCGTGAGCGGCGGGGCAGGGCGCATGGTAAAGCGCATATATGTCGTGGGCGGTTCGGGCCGCGACTATGTGGCATCCGCTGTGTTGGCCGGCTGCGACGCGCTGCTGACCGGCGAGCTGGACTACCACACGGCACTGACTGCAGGCCAAATGGGGCTGGCGACGATGGAGGCCGGTCACGACTTCTCTGAGCGCCCTGTTCTGTGGGAGATCAAAAGATATTTACAAAAACAGGCCGAACGGTTACAATATTCTATGCGGACAGAGGTTTTTGTACCTGCTAGCTGTCCGTTTTGGTATGTAACCCCATAGTCGACACGCTCGCCGACGATTTGATTACTGCCAAAAGGCTGCGCGCGCAGCCTTATTTTTCAAGGAGGGCCACGCATGGATCAACAAACCCAGCTGCTTTGGAAGTATCAGCAGATCGATCTCCAGGTAGCGAACATCGAAAAGAAACTGCGCGCATCCGCCACCCGCAAAAAGCTCGTGGATGCCCGCAACTATATCATGGATTCGCAGAATTTGATGAAGAAGATGGAAGCCGACG
>JAEZSC010000005.1 GCA_023422005.1 Bacillota bacterium
GGGGCCGGAACTGGCTCAAGGCGTTGGGTTCGACAGCCACGCCTTCTTCGAGGCCAGCTCTCTGCGTAAGATCGGAGGCAGGTACTACCTCATCTATTCCTCCATCAACTCCCATGAGCTGTGCTACGCCACCGGAGACCGGCCCGAAGGCCCGTTTGTCTTTGGCGGTACGCTGATCAGCAACGGCGACGTGTTCCTGGACGGCAGAACAGTGGAGCAGGCTGTGGGCTATATGGGCAACAACCACGGAAGCCTGGTGCAGGTGGGCGGGCAATGGTACGTATTCTACCACCGGCAGACCAACCGCCATGGCTTCTCCCGCCAGGGGTGCGCGGAGCCCATTGTAATAGACGCCGAGGGCCGTATCCGCCAGGTGGAGATGACCAGCTGCGGCCTGAACGGCGGCCCGCTGGCAGGCCATGGGCGCTATGAAGCCTACATCGCCTGCAACCTGTACTACAAGGGCAGCGCCGGCTTCTACGGCAGCACAGCCTACGGCGAGCACCCTTACCTAACCCAAACCGGCGAGGACCGGGAGGATAGCCCCGACCAGCACATCGCCAACATGCGCCACAGCGCGGTGGCGGGCTTTAAATACTTCGACCTCCGCGGCACAACGGGCATCTCGGTGGAAGCGCACGGCACAGCCCAGGGAACCTTGACCGTGCTCAGCGGCCCGGCCGGGGATGTGCTGGCTCGCATACCGATCTGCGCCGGGGAGGAATATGGCGTTTTCAGCGCCGGCCTTGATAGCCCCGACGGGGTATCCGCCCTGTTCTTCCTCTATGAGGGCGAAGGGGCGATGGACTTCCGGGCGTTCACCCTGCATTGAAGCAGATTGATACAGGACTCAAGGAGGGCACCATGTCGGACGTGATACGTTTGCTGGAAGAGCGGCTGGAGCAGCACAATCTGCACTTCACGAAAAAGCCCATCCTGATCGGCGGCATGGCCATGGAGTACTACGGCATGCGCAAGTCTGGCGCGGACATCGATCTGGTGATCTGCGACGAGGATTATCAGGCGCTGGCACGGCAATACCCGGACAACCGCAAGGATATCTGGGGCGATCTGGGCGTCGTCATAGGCCCCTTTGAGATCTGGCGGTGCATCGCGCTGCTTGATTATGACTTCTACGCCAAGGACGCCATCGACGAGGGCATCGCGCTGGTGCTCTCGCTGGACCGGCTGCTGCTGACCCGCGTGCTGGCCAGGAGCGTCCCCAAGTACGCCGAAGACCTGCAGCGTATCGAGAATTACTATCACGAGAAGTTCACGAACCATGCCTATTGGCAGGAGTCCGCGAAGCACATGAAATCCTACCAGACGCTGGGCGGCACGGTATTCGGCGGGAAATACGTGGATTAGGGCGGTACACCCATTAAGGCGAAAGGATGCGAGCGACGATGGCAGGCGCGGTGGATTTTAAGAAGGCGCAGAAGGATCTGTACCAACCGGGGGCAAAGCCGGCCATCGTGGACGTGCCGCCGATGGTGTTCCTGCTGGCGGACGGTCACGGCGACCCGAACAGCAGCCCGGCTTACCAGGTGGCCGTGGAGGTGCTGTATGGCCTTTCCTACGCAATTAAGATGAGCAAGATGGGCGGCAGCCAGCCCGCGGGATACTTCGATTTTGTCGTGCCGCCGCTGGAGGGGCTGTGGAGCGTGGAGGACAGCACCTTTACCGGAGGTGGCGCGCCCATCGCCGACAAGGGCAAATTCCGCTGGACGATGATGATCCGCCAGCCGGACTTCGTCACGCCGGATGTGCTGGAAACGGCAAAGGACGTCCTCGCAAAAAAGAAGCCGGGCCTGGACACGGGCATCGCGCGGCTGGAAACGCTTACCGAGGGGCTGTGCGCCCAGGTGCTGCACTCCGGCCCCTATGACGACGAGCCCGCGACAATCGCCGCGCTGGACGCGTTCATCGCCGATTCCGGCCATGTGCCTGACTTCTCGGGCCAGCGCAGGCACCACGAGATCTACCTTTCGGACCCGCGCAAGACCGCACCGGAGAAGCTCAAGACGATTATCCGGCATCCGGTCAGAAGGGGAGCGTGATACCTATATGGAATCGTGGATGATTATCTTGCTGTTTTTCATTTCAGGAATATTCTTTGTATCCTTTCTTTTGTGGATCGATTGGAAATTCAAATGCAGAAAAACCATACGGAAAAATAACCTGTCCTTCCATGCGAGGGGTTATGGAATATTCCACGGGGAGGAAGATCAAAACACAGTCGTGCTGCTTTCTGGTTTGATGGGGCTTAATTCCAATGAGTGGATTTTCGAACACCGCTTTGGTGACGAGGCATTTCAGTATAAGCAAGAACTTTCTGCCATGCGCTCCTTGGATACATCAGAGTATCATGAAAGCATTTTTCTTGAGCTCGTGAAGCAAGATCACAGAGAGGGTAAAGGTAAGACAAGGTACCTTTTACAAAATATGGCCGGCCTCTCAATATCCAGAGGTATACCGAATTTGATCAAAAAACGCATGCTTTGCATGACAAAATTCGCGAGCGGCTTTGAGTTTTATTTTTCCTATAAAAACACAACAGACAATGCAGCAGCTATCGATGCCATCAGGCAGCACATCCCTTCTGAAGGAGGACTTCATGGACGTTCAGACGGTTCTACAGGAACTTGAATCACTGGGCAGCGAGCGCACCAAAAAAACCTACATGCAGAACGGCGCCCATGAGCCCCTTTGGGGCGTGGCCACCGGCGCGATGAAGCCGATCTACAAAAGAACCGGCATCGACCAGGCGCTGGCCGAGCAGCTGTACGCGACCGGAAACTACGACGCCATGTACTTCGCCGGCATCATCGCCGACCCCAAGGCCATGACCGGGGCAGACTTCGACCGGTGGATGGAAAGCGCCTATTTCTACATGATCTCGGATTTCATCGTGGCCGTCACGCTGGCGGAAGCGGACATTGCACAGGCCGTCGCGGACAAATGGATCGCCACCGGCAAGGAACTGTATATGTCCGCGGGGTACAGCTGCTACTGCTGGCTGCTGGGCAGCCGCAAGGACGCGGAGTTTGACAAAGGCAAGCTGGCCGCCATGCTGGAAACGGTACAGAAAACAATTCACGGCAGCCCGGACCGCGCCAGATACGCCATGAACAACTTCGTCACGACCGTGGGCGTCTCCTATCTCCCGCTGCATGAAGAAGCCCTATCCGCCGCCCGCGCGATTGGGCCTGTGGACCTTTACCGGGGCAAGACAAAACTGAGCGTCCCCGTGGCGGTGCAGGAGATCGAGGCGATGGCGGCCAAGGGCAAGCTAGGTTTCAAACGCCGGCATGTGCGGTGCTGACACAGGACTTTCTGCGCGAGAGGATCATCGGTATGGCAGAGTTGACATTCAAACCCGTTGGGAAAGACCTCTTTGCAATCTACCACACCACCTATACCGACGCGAACATTTTCCTGCGCTTCGACTGGGGTGAACGCATAGCCGGTACCCAAAACACTGTGCAGGAAAATGGATTCTTTGTTTACCGACGGGACCAACTGATCGGCGGAATCGCGATGCTGGACAACCGCATCAGATGCCCGTTCCTGGTTCCGCCCTTCGACGACAGAGTCGCGTTTTGGATGGGCGTCTTGGCTCATGCTCGGGAGACACGCGGCGAGGGCAAAATCGAACTGGATGAAATACCGCAGACCGACGCCGACGCGCTGTTCTCGCTGGGCGCCCAGGTGAGATGGTCCCAACGAAGAATGTGCCGCCCAACCCAGGTGCTCGATATAAAGACGGACGACGGCATCGTCTTGGTGTCGCCGGCCGAGGAGGATCTGCCCGAGATCGCGTCGGTGGCCCATCAGGCCCATTGCGCCGGCTATGCAGCCGCGGTGTGGGGCGCTCCCGATATCGCCGTGACGCAAAGGGAGATTGCCCGGCGATTTGAGGCATTCTCCCAGACCAGCACATGGGATATGAGCGTCGTCGCCAAGTGCACAGATACCCATGAGATCGTCGGCGTGTGCATCGCCGGCATCTATCCGGACTCAGCGGACAACTTCTCCACGATTCACCAGGTATCGGTATTGCCGCAATACCAACGCCGGGGCATCGCGGCGGCGATGATGGGGTATTCGATCAGCGCCGCCCATCGAGTCTCCCCTGTGATTACTCTGGGGGTTTTGATTGGGAATCCGGCGGAGCATTTGTATCGGAAGCTTGGATTTGCTCCGGGACCGAGCTATAACAATCTGATATACTGACGGCAACAGCGCCAATGGCTGCCAAGGCCAGAGTGTCAGAAGCACGTCTGGGCATCGCCCCGCTCATTCTTCCTCGCGTATACGAGCAGCTGCAGCTCCTTTGCCGTTGCCTCTTTGCCGTAGTAATCCGAGAATGACCGCACGACGTGCATTTGACGCTCCCGCAGGATCGCTTCCAGTTCCCCCAGCGAGTACAGCCTGGCCCCGTCGCCTCTGCCCATCGGCACCGGCCTTTGCGCCACCTCTCCAAACGTGATCTCCCATCCGCCGTAGATCATCCTGCGCCGGTCTCTGTCCCAGTCGAATTCCGGCAGGGAGAGTATTTTGGAGCCGATCTGCCAATGCCGCTTGGGGAAGTACTGTTCCGCGTGCTCGGCGTTGCAGACGTCCATAAAGTGCTTGCCGCCGGGGCGAAGCGCCTGCGCTATCTTATCAAACGTGACAAGGTTCTCCTCATCGGTGGCGAAATACCCGATGGCGCCGTCGGCCATGTTCAGCACAACATCGAATTCCTCGCGGAAATCGATGTCCCGAACGTCGCACAGGTGGAACGCCGCGTTCAGCGAGGCCTTTGCCGCTTCCTTTCTGGCATCCTCGATATAGGCCTCGGTGATGTCCACACCCACGACGGAAAACCCCCGACGCGCCAGAGACAGCGCGTGCCTGCCAAACCCGCAGGCCATGTCCAGTATCCGCTCATCCCCACGCAGGCCCAGTGTACGGATCACGAAGTCCACCTGGTTTTCCGTGTCTTCCACCCATGATTGATCCTTGATGTGCAAGGACCACCCATGTTGCATATTCTTCGGGTCCTCTTCCGCCCCGGCCTTTTTAGGAAACCCATAAACCGTACCATTCACGACGTCGCGCATCGCTTCATACCCCTTCCATCCCAGATGGGTTCAGTATAGGGGAAGCCAGAAAAAATACTAGACTTATAATCTCCGAAGTGTTATCCTATTGTACAAGGTGCGGGAACCGATGGGTTCCCGCACCTTGTTATAGATACCACGCCAGTTGGTTTCCTTATTACAGCGATTCCTCTTCCATGGCCCCCCGCAGCAGCGGCGAAGGCTCCCCTCTGTAATAGCACACCAGCCGGTGCAGAGGGCGGGTCAGGCACACGTACAGCAAGCGGCAGTGCAGCGGGTCGTCGGGGAAGACGGCCTCGGAGCAATCGGCCACGATGATCGCGTCGAACTCCAGACCCTTGACCATGTGGGCGGGCAGCACCATGGCCCCGCCGCGGTATTCGCTGTCGCCGTCGCGATACAGGGACAGCGGCGCGTCCAACTTTCCTTTGAGCTTCTTATAAAGGGCTTCGCAATCCGCCGGGCGCTTGTGCACCACGGCCACGGTCTTCATGCCCGCTGCCAGCAGCTCCTTGAGCTTCTCGGCGATGGTGTCCTCGGGCCGGGTGTCCGGCAGCGCCAGCACCTCGGGTTCGCGGCCGTGGCGCAGCACCGGCTGGGCGCCCCGCTGACCGGGGAACGGGTGGTGCGCGGCCACGCGGCCGGCGAAGGTCATGATCTCCACAGTGTTGCGGTAACTCGTGACCAGCTCCTGATAGTCGGCGTTGCCGGGGCCGAACACGTCGTCCAGGAAGCCCCGCCAATCGGTGACGCCGCGGTAGCCGTGGATGCCCTGGGCCAGATCGCCGACGATGGTGAAGCTGGCGTTCTGGGTGAGCCCCTTGAGCAGGTCGAACTGGAAAGGCGAGAAGTCCTGGGCCTCATCCAGCACCGTGTGGTGGATGTCCAGGCGGCCGGTGTGGCCCAGCAGCAGAGCGCACAGATGGGTCAGCGGCGCGATGTCGGCGGTCTCGATGCGTTTGGAATCCAGCCGGGCCACGCTGTCGGCACACAGCCGCTCCCAATCGCCCCGGTCCACCGCCGCGGGCAGCTCGAAACCGGGCTGCGGTTGTAACAACGCGCGGTATTGCTCCATCAGGTCGATCTTGGGGAAGCGCTTCATGTAGGCATCCACCGCCGTGGCGGCCTGGGCTTCCAGCTCGGCAAGCTTGGCGTTGCGCGCGGCGTACAGCGCGGCCATGCGCTCCCGGCGGGCCGGCGAATCCTCGGGCTCGCGCTCCCGCAGATAGTTGGCGCGCTTGGCGGCGTCGGCCTCCAGTTCGGCCCGCAGGCGCTCCAGCGCCTCCTTGAGGCGGGCGGCCAACATGCGCTTGAGCTGGGGCAGCCGCCGGGCCACCGGGAAGGGCGAAAGGTCCGCCGTCAGCAGCCGCGTGACTTCGGCGCGGCTCAGGATCACCGCCGGTCCCAGCGTAAAATCCCCCGGCGCCAGTCCTTCGGCCAACGCTCTTGCGAAGCGGTTCACACACTCCTTGAAGAGCAGGCTGCCCTTGAGCCTTGCCGCGCGGGTCAGCGCGTCGCGCTGCTCCTGGGGCAGCTCCAGCAGCGCCAGCAGCGTGCCGGAATCGTCCAGTTTGGGGAATTTCTTGCCGGTCAGCAGCTCTCCCAGGCCCAGGAACGTCGTCTGCAGCACGTTTTCCGCACCCAGCTCCGGCAGCACCGCAGAAATATAGTTTAGGAACAGCGGCGACGGCGCGATGACCATCAGGTTCTCCGGCGCCATGGTCTGCTGGTAGGTGTACAGCAGCCACGTGATGCGGTGCAGCGCCACCGTCGTCTTGCCCGCGCCGGCCACACCCTGCACGACCATGGCCCGCTGGTAGTTGTGGCGGATGATGTCGTTCTGCTCCTGCTGTATCGTTGTGACGATGTCGCGCAGGCGGGCGTCGGCGTGGTCGCTGAGCACGTCGTGCAGGTATTGGTCTTGGGTCACAACATCGGCGTCCACGATGCTGTTAAGCCGCCCTCCCGCGATCTGGAAGATGCGCTTGAGGCTGATCTCGCCGGTCATGACGCCGCCGGGGGCCATGTATTCGGCGGGCCCCACCTGGCCGCCGTAATACAGGTTGGCCAGCGGGCTGCGCCAGTCGTAGATGTAGGGCTTGCGGGTCTGGGCGTCGGTGACGCCCCATTTGCCGATGTAGCAGCGCTCGATTTCCTCCAGGCCATCCCGCCGGAAGTCCACGCGGGCGAAGTAGGGATTGTCTGCGGCGTGCTCCAGGTCCTTGAGCTTCTGGCACGTGATGACATAGAGCTTCTCGGCCACGAACCAGTCGGTGTTGTAGGAGCCGCCGGAGGTCTCGCGGTAATGGGTGACCTCGGCGAACTGGCTGCGCTCGATGTCCCGCACGATGGCGGTCTCCTTGGCAACCCGCACCACCGATTGGTTCAAGCG
>JAEZSC010000021.1 GCA_023422005.1 Bacillota bacterium
TGTCCGGTGGTTATAGCCAGAGGGATCCACCTGTTCCCATTCCGAACACAGAAGTTAAGCCTCTGCACGCTGACAATACTTGGCTGGCAACGGCCCGGGAAGATAAGTCGCCGCCGAACTCCAAATGAAGCACCCTGCAGCAATGCAGGGTGTTTTGCTATATTCAGTGAGTATCTGTTCCCGTTCCGAACACAGAAGTTAAGCCACTGTACGCTGCAACACTTGGCTGGCAATCCTCGCAGGCAATACGGGATAGCGGCTATGCCGGGATGCTTGGCCGAGCAGGAACCGAAGGTTCCGACCAGGCCGCTGTAAGAGCATTGCCGGTCGCCACGCAGTGGTGAGCAGACTGCCCCAGCCTGCGGCAACGTCGGCCTTGGCCGATGTGAGAGCGGGCCGATCGCTGCGCATGGCGCAGCGAAGGGGGCCTGGGAAGATAAGCCCTTCGGCATGGATGCCGTTTCGCCTAGTATTCCCGGATGCAAGCGCATGCGTGCATCAGCCCGCATGGATGCGGGCGAGAGAATGCGCAGGTCGCCGCCGAACTCCAAATGAAACACCCTGCAGCAATGCAGGGTGTTTTGCTATACTCAAAAGACTACCATCAACTCTGCCGGAGGAGACCTTTATTTTCCGGTATCCCCAGAGCGTAGCGAGGTTGTAAGTTTTTCGATATGAATCTTCTGATGACAATGAAAGAATAGGAAACCCCACCGCTCTTACAAGGGCAGTGGGGCACTAAACAAACAGAGCTTATAAGAGATGTGGTTAGCTCTCTACACTCTGGAGCCTTAGCGGCAACTCCAGCCCGGCGGCCTGCATCAGATCCTCATCGGAAAGCACAACCTTGGCGGGGCCGTCGGCTACAATTTTGCCTTCCTGCAGCACGAGCACGCGGCTGCAAGTGTCCCACACAAGGTCCAGGTCGTGGGAGGTGACGAGTTTTGTCTGCGGCAGGCGGCGCAGCAGGCCGATCAGGTTGCGCCGGGCCCGCGGGTCCAGCGAGGAGGAAGGCTCGTCCATGATGAGAACGGACGGGTTCATCGACAGCACCGATGCGATGGCTGCCAGGCGCTTCTCGCCGCCGGAGAGCTTATAGGGCGCACGCTCGCGCAGCGCAGTGATGCCTGTGACATCCAGCGCGGAGGATACGGCGGCTTCCACGGCGGTGGCATCCAGCCCAGCGTTGCACGGGCCAAAGGCCACGTCCTCGCCCACGGTGGCGCAGAACAGCTGGTCGTCAGAATCCTGAAACACCAGGCCCATCCGCTGTCGGAGGGTCTTTACGGTGCGCTTGTCCAGCTTCTGGCCTAGCACCTCCACATGGCCGCTCTGGGGCAGCAGGATACCCAGCAGCAGAAGTAGAAGCGTGGATTTGCCCGCGCCGTTGGCGCCTACCAGGCCCACGCTCTCACCGGGCTCTATGGCGAAGCTCAGACCATCGATGGCCTTATGGCCGTCAGGATAGGCGAAGGTTATATCATTGACATAAAGGTGTGGCATCGTGCCTCCCAGAAATCTTTGTGGTCGTCAAGTGAAAAGGGACCCCAGCAGCATGGGCAGATCCACCAGCCGGGCCAGGAGGAAAAAGGCCGCCCAGGCAATCAGATAGAGCCCGTCCGCCGGCAGGAACCGGGCCGGTCCGGCCTGTGGCAGGTCGCCGCGGAAGCCCCGGCACAGCATGGCTTGGTGCAGCCGCTCGGCGCGGTGCAATGTGCGCAGCAGCCATTGCCCGGCCAGGGAACCCCATTGCCCTCGGGCGATGCCCCGCTGCCTCGGCGCGCGCAGCCGGTAGGCCAGCATCATGCGTTGGGCTTCATCGGCCAGCACGTGGATATAGCGAAAAGTCAGCAGCAGCTGCATCACCAGCACCCGGGGCACCCGCAGGCTGCGCAGCGCCGCGCTTAAGCCCCCCATGCCCACCAACGCCAGCAGAAGCAGAGCCGCGCTCAATGCCAGCACACCGCGCAGCAGGATGGACAGCAGCGATAACCACCCGGCGCTGACGGGACAGCCCAGCAGCAGCCATGTCCTCTGATCGAAGATGGGGTTGAACAGGCCGATGAACGCCAAAAATGGCGCCGCGGGCAACAGCCGCCGGGCGATGACACCCGGCGGGATATCCCCGGCGGACAGCACGAAGACTGGATAGAGGATCAAAGGCAGCAGTCCGGTCAGCGCATATTTGCCGTAGGACGCCACGGTTAATACATAGAGCGCAGTTACCAGCAGATGCGACACCGGGTGCCTGCGGTGCACGGCGGTGTCCTTTTGGGCCAGCTCCTCTATGAGCCGGATGTGCGCGGCGGCGCCGGCGGCGTTGCTCAAACTGATAGACCTCCGTGAAAAAAGGCAGAAGGCTTACGCCTTCTGCCAAAGCCATGTACGATGTCAGACGGACCGGGTTTTCCTTCTCTTTGGCAGGTACAATAATAACCCAACAACGCCGGCCAGCGCAAGGGTGATCGCGCTGCCCACGATGCCCGCCACCGACGTGCCGGCGTCCACCGCCGGCCAGTTGGTAGCTTCCACTTCACCTGCGGTGGCGTCTTCCGGGGTTATTGGCGCGTAATCGGGCATAAAGGCCGTCTTACTCTGCACGTCGGCCAGCGTCTCATGCAAGCCTTTGGGGGCTTCCAGTTCAGCGGAGCCGGTCACGTTCAATATAGACCATTCCAGACCGTCGGGGTGGGTGGAAGCGAACCAGGACAGTACGCCGCCGCACAGCACCGCCAGAGCGGCCACAGCGGCGATGGCGCGCTTGGGGAATCCGGCTGTGGGCGAGGCCGCCTGCGGCTGCAGGGCCGCAACGCTTTGGGGCTCCATGCTGTTCAGGAACACCAACACCGCCGCCGTGATCAGGCCTTCGCCGATGCCGATGGCAAGGTGGATGGGCTGCATCAGCAGCACGAAGGCGCCAAAGGGCAGCTCGGTCTTGCCGGAGAGCAGCGTCTCCAGCACCACGCCGAAGGCGCCCAGCTGCAACCCCACGACAGATGCCAGCACTGAAGCGCTGACGATGCGGCCCGGTGTGGCCCGCTTGCCAACCAGAGGCTTGAAGATCAGCGGATAGGCCAGGAAGCAGCTGAAGAGGCCCATGTTGATGATGTTGGCGCCCAGGGCCAGCAGGCCGCCGTCGGCGAAGAACAGGGATTGTATGCCCAGTATCGCGATCAACGTGAGGAATGCCGCCTGTGGGCCCAGCATGGCTGCCAGCATCAGGCCGCCGCCAATGTGGCCGCTCGAACCGGTACCGGGGATCGTGAAATTGAGCATCTGCGCCGCGAACACAAAGGCGCCCATGACGCCCATCAGCGGCACCTTTTTGCCCTCTATCAGGTCTTCTTTGGAGATCTTGCGCACGGAATAGGCGGCGACGCCAGCGGCGCCCGCCCACATCACCGCACCGACAACCGGGGATATTAACGCATCGGACATATGCATGACGTATGATTCCTCCTGACAAAAAAATACAACCGCGAAGGGGTCGCTTGCCGCGACGAACAACCTTCGTGGTTGCGATGCTGCCTGGTAGAAAGGGCTGCCATGCCGCCTTCATGACGACGTTGACATGATTGTATCGTGGAACGACCATATTGTCAATGTAACTGCGAAACACGACAAGATCACGCAAGGATGCGCAAATTGTTCAAGTCTCCTAATATAACAAAGGAGCCTCCATGGCGGAGGCCCCTTTGAAAAAATGGTTCTACTTCACCACAAAGAGCGGCGCACCGGTGGACACGTTGGAGCCGCGGGAAACGACCACCTGCGCCACGACGCCGTCGCGGGGGGAGACGATCTCGTTTTCCATCTTCATCGCCTCAAGGATCAAAACAACGTCGCCGCGCTTCACGGCGTCGCCAGCGTTCTTGATGACATTGACGACGGTGCCGGGCATCGGCGCGGGCACGGCTTCACCGTCGGCGGCCACTGCCGGGGTCGCGGCCGGCGCAGCGGCCGGCGCAGCGGCCGGGGCAACGGGGGCTGGGGCAACGGGGGCGGGCGCGGCTGCGGCAACGCTCAGCACGCGGGCTTCGCCACGCTCCACTTCCACTTCGTAGCTCTTATCATTCAGGGTTACGATGTATTTCATCTTTGGCTCTCCCTTCTCACTGTGCGTTGGCGTCAATGCGCCGGATGGACCGGAAATACAGCTCCTCCGGCGGCGTCTGCAACTCGTCGCACACGATGGCCATGATCATGGCCGCTTCTTTTTCTTCCACGCCGATGAGCTTTACATCGGGGCTTGGTGCGGCTGCCACAGCGGAGGCCGGAGCCGGGGGCGCTGCGACGGGCGCAGCGGCGGGCTTGTCTGCAACCTTGGGGCGCGCCAAGCGCAGCGCGATGCTGAGTATCGCCAGCACGACGAACACGAGTGCAATGCCCAGAAGGCCGACCAACAGGTTCGTGGGGGCCAGCGCGGCTAATACCAATGCAGTCGTCATTTGGCTCACACCTTCCTGATCGTGTAGCGGGCACGGTTGGTCTTGGCTTCCTCGCGGGCCTCAAAGAACTTTTCGGCGATCTGCGGGAAGAGAATGTAGCTTAACACATCTTCATCGTTCTGCGCCACGCCCTTGAGGGATTCGCGGGAGCGATCCATCTCCGGGGCCAGCGTGTTGGCGAAGCGCTCGGTGATGGGCTGCTCGCTGCCCAGCACCTTGTGCACGAGTTCCGGCTTCACCGGCGCGGGAGCCTGGCCGTATTCGCCGCGCACGTAGCTCTTGATTTCCTTGGAGATGTTCTTGTAGCGCTCGCCGCTCAACACATTGGTTGCGGCCTGCACGCCGACCATCTGGCTCATGGGCGTCACCAGCGGCGGATAGCCCAGGTCTTCGCGTACCCGCGGGGTTTCCTGCAACACTTCCTCCAGGCGGTTCAGCGCGTTCTGCGCCTTGAGCTGGGAGATCAGGTTGCTGAGCATGCCGCCGGGGATCTGATACACCAGAGCGTCGGTTTCGGTGCCCAGCACATAGGGATCCAGCTGGCCCGAAGCGATGAACTTGTCCTTGAGGCCCTTGAAGTAATCATTGATGTCCTTGAGAGCCTTCTCATCCAAGCCGGTGCTGATGCCCAACTGCTTGAGGGCGAAGTGCAGCGACTCGGTGGCCGGCTGCGATGTGCCGCCGGAGAAGGAGGAAATGGCGGTGTCGATGCCGTCGGCGCCAGCTTCGGCAGCCTTCATATAAGTCATGGGCCCCAAGCCGGTCGTGGAGTGCGTGTGTACAAACACGGGCAATGTCACGGCCTTCTTAAGCGCCGATACCAGATCGAAGGCCTCGCCGGGGCCCATGATACCGGCCATATCCTTGATGCAGATGGAATGCACGCCCATGCTCTGCAGATCCACGCCCATCTTGACCATGCTCTCCAGATTGTGAATGGGGCTGATCGTATAGACGATGGTGCCCTGTGCATGGCCGCCGGCCTTGATGGTTTCATCCACGGCCACTTCGATGTTGCGAAGATCGTTGAGCGCATCGAAGATGCGGATGATGTCCATGCCATTGTCAACCGAATGGCGCACGAAGGCGCGCACGACATCGTCGGAATAATGCTTGTAGCCTAGCAGATTCTGTCCGCGCAACAGCATCTGCAGCTTGGAATTGGTAACCTTTGCCTTAATGCGGCGCAGGCGCTCCCATGGGTCCTCACCCAGATAGCGAAGGCAGGAATCGAAGGTTGCTCCGCCCCAGCACTCCACTGAGTAATAACCCGCGGCGTTGATGCGATCCAGTATGCCCTCAAAGTCCTTGATGGGCAAGCGGGTGGCGATCAACGATTGGTTGGCGTCCCGTAGCACGGTTTCGGTCATGTGAATGGTTCTCATGCTGCATCCTTTCTGGTTATCTTCAGGTGCCATGCACCATTTTTCCCCATTGTGTATTATATACCGTCAATGGCCTGTCAGACAAGAAAAAGTGATGAAATCGCTGCGAAAGCGCTAGAGCGGACGACACAGCCTGTATAAAAAAAGGCGATTGTGGGAAACATTACCATATATACCAACGGCGAGCGCCGTTGAAACACATGGGAGGTGCAATCTTGCCTAGAGCGATCAAGGCCGCGTGCGGTGTGCTGGCGGCGGTGGTGATGGTCGTGTCGGCGCTTTCCGGCAACGCCCAGGCTGCCGATTGGCGCGCGCTGGTCCAGCCCTTCGAGGTCAAGGCCGACAAGTACTACACCGATTATGGCTTCTCGTCCAACCACTACGCGTATACCGAATCCGAACTGCGCATGCTGGCAGTGGTCATCCATCTGGAGGCCCGCGGCGAGCCCTATGCCTGCAAGCTGGCCGTGGGCAACGTCGTGATGAACCGCGTGCTGGCCAGCGGTTACCCCGGCGACACCATCGCCCAGGTCGTCAAACGGCCCAACCAGTTCTGTTACAACTCCGCTGTGAAGCCCAACTCCGAATGCCTGAAGGCCGCCCGCGACGTGCTGAAATACGAGGCATGGGCAGTGCCGCAGAACACCTACTTTTTCCGCGCCAGCAGCAGCCGCTCCGACTGGGGAAGCCACGACTATGCAACCCGGCTGGGCCGTACGGCCTTCTATCGCCACAGCTATGCGGGGCGCAGCAACAGCAGCGCCGTGCCTGCGCGGCTGTATCAACGGGTGACCCGGTGGCCCCAATACGGCTGCAAGCCCGCAGCCCGCGTGCGCAAAGTGCAGGCCATGCTGCGCGGTGTGGGCTATAAGCTGACGGTGGATGGCTATTTCGGCATGGAAACCAAGAAAGCCGTGCTGGCCTTCCAGAAAGCCCACGGCCTGGTCGCGGACGGCATCGTCGGTCCGGCTACGCTGCGCAAGCTCATCAGCAAATACGGCATCAGCAATTATCAGAGGCTGTAAGCCCTAGCTAGCCGGCGGCTCATCAATCAAGGTGCGGACCGCTTGCTCATGGGAGAACAGCGCGCAGCCGCCGTCATGCCCCATCTGCAGCAGGTCCGCTTCCCGCAGCCGCCGGAACAACGGTGAGCGCAACGCTTCCCGCAGCGGCTTGTCCTTCAGGTTCGTATCGGAGAACGGCGAAAACGGGCAGGGTTCGGCGCCGCCGTGGGCGTTGATGTGGAAGAACCCCCGCCCCGCGGCCAGGCAGCCGCTGGTCTGCCGTTCGTCGCCGGGGAAGCTCACAAACACTACGCCGGGCCGGGCCTGCCGCAGCGCCAGCAAGCGCTCATCCAGCAGCGCCCGGTCCTTTTCATTGGGGGCCAGCGCCTGCGATTGCCCGTCGGCCGGCACATATTCCACATATAGAATGACTTTGCAGCCCTGGGTCTCCATGGCATCCAAGAAGTCGGCGGAGGTGATCTCCTGCAGATTGTCGCGGGTTACGGTGACCGACGCGCCGAAGAGCACTCGGTGTTGAGAAAGCGCCGCCATGGCGCTTTGAAGCTGCTCGTGCACGCCTTCGCCCCGGCGGGCATCGGTGCGGGCTTGGCTGCCTTCCACGCTCAGTATGGGCACCAGGTTGCGGTGGCGGTCAAAGAGCGCCACCGCCTGCGGCGTCAGCAGCGTGCCGTTGGTGAACACCGGGAACAGCAGACCGGGCCGCTTGGCTGCCTCATCCAACACATCGGCGCGCAGCAGAGGCTCGCCACCGGCCAGCAGCACCAGGCTTACCCCCAGGTCCTGCGCCTCGCGGAAGATGCGGCCCCACTGCCCGGCGGTCATGCCCTCGGAGGCTGGCTGGGAGTGGCAGGCACCGTTGGCCCGGGCGTAGCAGCCGGCGCAGGCCAAATTGCACCGCTCGGTGATGCTGGCGATCAGAAAGCTGGGCACATGGTCGCCGCTCTTGGCGGCCCGGGCGCGCCGTGCCGCCGCCCGCCGGGCGGACAGCGCATAACGGGCCAGAAATGCCGTTTCCCGGGGGTTGCCCAGTGCGGCGCGCGCCGCGTCGGCCAGCAAATCCTGCACACCGGCGGTCAGATATTGTTCCAGATCAAAGCTCTGTTGCATGATCCTCCTTTTGGGTAACTTGCCCCAACACCTTATGCAGCAGCCCGTAAAGCGTGCGGGCTTCCTCCGGGCTCAGGCTGATGCAGGAGGCCATATGGGCGGGCACCTCCAGCGCCCGGGCCCGCAGGGCAGCGCCCTGTTCGGTCAGCGTTATGATGACGCTGCGCTCGTCGGCTGCGGAGCGGGCGCGGGACACCAGTCCCTGGCGCTCCATCTTCTTGAGCAACGGGGTTAGCGTGCCGGAATCCAGATACAGCCGCTCACCCAACTCTTTCACGGTGACCTGTTGGCTTTCCCACAGCACCATCATCGCGATGTACTGGGTATAAGTCAGGCCCAGCGCGTCCAGCAGCGGCGTGTATCGGCGCACGACCTCCTTGGCGCAGGCATACAGCGGAAAGCACAGCTGGCTTTTCAGGGCCAGAGGATCAATGGTTTCTTTCATGGTATTCCTCAATCTTTTTCGTGTCTGTTTAATATATTTACGCCAATCGAATTTTATAAAATGTTTTTTTCAATGTCAAGGATTCCGATCAAATAGTATATGCCATGTACTGTGCTTGTTCGCAGGGCCGTATTATACAGCCGCCTTGAGGGACTCGCCACGTCCCTCGCATATGTAGGGCAAGGGCTTGCCCTTGCCGCGTTGGGTTCGGGGCAAGCTCCAGGCCGCATGAGCGAGCAGCACCGCGGGTGCGGCTGGCCTTGCCCTACACGAGAGACGGCCAGGGGCCGTATGCAATACGGCCCTACGAATACGGACAGAAAATGGTGCTTATGCAGCACAGAGGGCGCGCCGCATGGCGCGCCCTCTGTGTATAGTCCCTATCTTTGCTTAGTACTTCCCGAACTCCCGGTCGTTGAGCGAGATCCTCGGCCTTGCGGGCTTGGCGTCGCCGCTGCCCTGGGGCAGCGCGCGGGCACGCTTGGCCTGCACCTGGCCCTTGAGACGGAAGCGGCTCACCATCTCCTTGAGCAGCTCGGCCTGCCCGGAGAGCTCCTCGCTGGTGGCGGCGCTCTGCTCGGCGGTGGCGCTGTTGGTCTGCACCACCTGGCTCACCTGCTCGATGCCACGGTTCACCTGGGCCACCGCCGTGGCCTGCTCGTTGCTGGCGCGGGTGATGGCGCCCACCAGCTCATTGGCCTTCTCCACGCCCTCCACGATCTTGCCCAGCGCCTGCGCGGTCTCGTTGGCGATCTTCGTGCCCTCGGCGGCCTTCTGCATGGAGCCCTCGATCATCGCCGTGGTCTCCTTGGCGGCGTTGGCGCTGCGGGCGGCCAGGTTGCGCACTTCCTCTGCCACCACGGCGAAGCCCTTGCCGTGCTGCCCGGCCCGGGCGGCCTCCACCGCGGCGTTCAGCGCCAGCAGGTTGGTCTGGAAGGCGATGTCGTCGATGACCTTGATGATGCGCGAGATGCTGGCCGACGCCTGGTTGA
>JAEZSC010000024.1 GCA_023422005.1 Bacillota bacterium
CGCAGCAGCCTCTGGGCGGCAAGGCCCAGTTCGGCGGCCAGCGCTTCGGCGAAATGGAAGTGTGGGCGCTGGAAGCCTATGGCGCGGCGCACACGCTGCAGGAGATCCTGACCGTGAAGTCCGACGATGTCGTGGGCCGCGTGAAGACCTATGAGGCCATCGTCAAGGGCGAAAACATCCCCGAGCCCGGCATCCCCGAGAGCTTCAAGGTTCTCATCAAGGAAATGCAAAGCCTTTCTTTGGACGTGAAAGTGCTTTCCGAGGACCATGAGGAGCTGGAGATCCGCGAGCTGGACGACGAGCCCGGCTTTGTCAGCCACGTGCCGGTGCCCCGGCGCCGCGCCGACGACGAGGTGGGCGAGTACGGTGTGGGCACTGCCCGCGATGCCGAGGACAGCGACGATCAGTCCTTCCCGGACATCGACGAGCTGGAGGACCTGGCCGGCATCGGCGGCATCATGAGCGAAAGCCCGGTGCTCCACGGCCTGGACGACGAGGCCTCCGAAGATATCGACGAAGAATGAGGGTAGTGTAGAATGGCAGAACTCCAGGATTTCAACAAGGAACCCCAGGCCAAGAAGGAGAAGGTTCTCTTCGACCTGAACAACTTCGACGCCATGAAAATAGGCCTGGCTTCGCCGGAGCGCATCCTGCAGTGGAGCCATGGCGAGGTGCGCAAGCCCGAAACCATCAATTACCGCACGCTCAAGCCTGAACGCGACGGCCTGTTTTGCGAGAAGATCTTCGGGCCCACCCGCGATTGGGAGTGCCATTGCGGCAAATACAAGCGCATCCGCTACAAGGGCATCATCTGCGACAAGTGCGGCGTGGAAGTCACCCGCCAAAAGGTGCGCCGCGAGCGCATGGGCCACATCAAGCTGGCCGCGCCGGTCAGCCACATCTGGTATTTCCGCGCCATTCCCAGCCGCATGGGCCTGCTGCTGGACATGTCGCCCAGGCTTTTGGAGCGCGTGCTCTATTTCGCCGCCTACGTCGTGACCGACCCCGGCCATACCAACCTGAACTACAAGGGCCTGCTCAACGACAAGGAATACCGCGAAGCCCGCGACACCTTTGGCGAGTCTTTCAAGGCCGGCATGGGCGCAGAGGCCGTCAAGGAACTGCTCCGGCAGCTGAACCTGGACAAGCTGGCCGACGAGCTGCGCGCCGACATCAACAACTTCGCCGGCCAAAAGCGCAGCCGCGCCATCAAGCGCCTGGAGGTCGTGGAGGCCTTCCGCCAGAGCGGCAACAAGCCCGAGTGGATGATACTGGACGTGGTTCCGGTGATCCCGCCGGAAATCCGCCCCATGGTGCAGCTGGACGGCGGCCGCTTCGCGACGTCCGACCTCAACGACCTGTACCGCCGGGTCATCAACCGCAACAACCGCTTGAAGCGCCTGCTGGAGCTCAACGCCCCTGAGATCATCGTGCGCAACGAGAAGCGCATGCTGCAGGAGGCCGTGGACGCTCTGATCGACAACGGCCGCCGCGGCCGCCCCGTGACCGGCCCCGGCAACCGCCCGCTGCGCTCGCTTTCCGACATGCTGCGCGGCAAGCAGGGCCGCTTCCGCCAGAACCTGCTGGGCAAGCGCGTGGACTACTCCGGCCGCTCGGTCATCGTGGTAGGCCCGGAGCTCAAGATGTACCAGTGCGGCCTGCCCAAGGAGATGGCGCTGGAGCTCTTCAAGCCCTTCGTCATGAAGAAGCTCGTGGAAGAAGGCTATGCCCACAACATCAAGTCCGCCAAGCGAATGGTGGAGCGCGTCAAGCCCGAGGTGTGGGACATCCTCGAAGGCGTCATCAAGGAGCACCCGGTTCTCCTGAACCGCGCGCCCACGCTGCACCGCCTGGGCATCCAGGCCTTTGAGCCGGTGCTGGTGGAGGGCCGCGCCCTGAAGATTCACCCGCTGGTGTGTACCGCCTACAACGCCGACTTCGACGGCGACCAGATGGCAGTGCACGTGCCGCTGAGCGTGGAGGCCCAGGCCGAGGCCCGGTTCCTGATGCTCTCCACCAACAACATGCTCAAGCCCCAGGACGGCCGCCCGGTGGCCAGCCCCACCCAGGACATGGTCATCGGCATCTACTATATGACCATCGAGCGTCCCGGCGCCAAGGGCGAGGGCCGCATCTTTGCCGATCCCGACGAGGCCATCATGGCCTACGAGCTCAAGGAAATCAGCATACAGGCCAAGGTCAAGATCCGCGTGACCCGCGAGATCGAAGGCCAGAAATACACCAAACTGCTGGACACCACCGTGGGCCGGTGGCTCTTTAACGAGGGCATTCCCCAGGACCTGGGTTTTACCGACCGCTCCACGACCGAAAGCCTGCTCAACCTTGAGATCAACGAGCTGGTGACCAGCGGCATGCTCAAGGAAATCGTGGACCGCACGTTCCGCATCCATGGCAACGCACAGTGCGCCGTGGTGCTGGATCAAATCAAGCGCATGGGCTTTAAGTACTCCACCCGCGGCGCGGTGACGATCTCCGTGAGCGACATCGAGATCCCCAAGGACAAGCCGGCGCTGCTGGCTGCCGCCGAGGAGAAGGTCGCCGAAGTCGAGCAGGCCTTCCGTGATGGTCTGATCTCTGAGGAGGAGCGCTACGGCCACGTGGTCACGATCTGGAAGGACACGACCACCGCCGTCTCCAAGGCACTCATGGACAACTTGGGCCGCTTCAACCCGGTGTACATGATGAGTCACTCCGGCGCCCGCGGCAACCCCAACCAGATCCGCCAGCTGGCCGGCATGCGCGGCCTGATGGCCAACCCCTCCGGCCGCATCATCGAGATGCCCATCCGCGCCAACTTCCGTGAAGGCCTGACCGTGTTGGAGTTCTTTATCTCCACCCACGGCACCCGCAAAGGCCTGGCGGACACGGCTCTGCGTACCGCCGACTCGGGCTATCTGACCCGCCGCCTGGTGGACATTTCCCAGGACGTCGTCGTACGTGAGGATGACTGCTTTGTCAGCCGCGGCGAGCGCGTGCGCGGCATCATCGTCAAGGCCGTCATGGACGGCAACCGTGTCATCGAGCCGCTGCGCGATCGCATCTGGGGCCGCGTGCCGGTGGACGACATCGTGCACCCGGAGACCAAGGAAGTGCTGGCCCCTGCCGGTGAGCTGATTGATCGCCAGACCAGCCGCCGCGTACAGGACGCCGGCGTCACCGAAGCCCATGTGCGCAGCGTGTTGACGTGCCGCAATGAGCACGGCGTGTGCGCCAAGTGCTACGGCCTGGACATGGCCAACGGCTTGAAGGTGTCCGTCGGAGAATCCGTAGGCACCATCGCCGCCCAGTCCATCGGCGAGCCCGGCACGCAGCTGACGATGCGTACATTCCACACCGGCGGCGTGGCCGGCGACGACATCACCCAGGGTCTGCCCCGCGTCGAGGAGCTTTTCGAGGCCCGCAAGCCCAAGGGCCAGGCGGTCATCTCCGAAATCTCCGGCAAGGTCGCCATCATCCGCCACGACGACTCCAACAAGCGTGAGATCACCGTGACCAATGATGAGGAGACCAAGAGCTACGCGATTCCCTACACCAGCCGCATCAGCGTGCGTGACGAGCAGAACATCGAAGCCGGCGACAGCCTGACCGAGGGTTCCATCAACCCCCACGACATCCTCAAGATCAAGGGCATCAAGGGCGTGCAGGAATACCTGCTCAAGGAAGTGCAGGTCGTGTACCGCCTGTCCGGTATCGACACCAGTGACAAGCACATTGAGGTGATCCTGCGCCAGATGCTGCGCAAGGTGCGCATCGAGGACGCCGGCGATACCGAGCTTCTGCCCGGGGCGCTGGTGGACATCTTTGTCTTTGAGAAGGTCAACGAGGAGACCATCCTGCGCGGCGCCCGTCCGGCCACCGCCCGGCGCGTGCTCATGGGCATCACCAAGGCGTCGCTGGCCACCGACAGCTTCCTGTCCGCCGCGGCGTTCCAGGAGACCACCCGTGTGCTGACCGATGCTGCCATCAAGGGCAAGATCGACCCGCTGGTGGGCCTCAAGGAGAACATCATCATCGGCAAGCTGATCCCCGCGGGCACCGGCATGCGCCGCTACAAGAACATACAGATCAACACCGACTATCTGCCGCTGGAAGGCGCCTTCACCGGCATGGATTCCGACGACGGCGACGAGAGCTTCGCCTCCGGCGCGGACTATGTGTCCGGCACCGGGGCCGAGTATGTCGGTGCGGAAGTCTCTGACTACGCCGCTGACACTGTGGCCGACTACGGCGCCGGCGCTGCCTATGACGACGCGGCCGCCAACGCCGATGAGCCTTTGGACCTGGAAGCCGCCCTCATCGACGACGAGGAAGTTTGAAAGGCCCAAAGACAACCTAATCAGTGACGAAAGCCCGCCGGCGGATTTGCCGGCGGGCAATTTCATAACAGATTTCTGGGATAAGTCGAGGGGTTACTGCTCCTTACGCCATGTAAGACGGGCATAGAGCATCGGCCCGATGATCAGCGCCAGGCACAGCCCTATGCCGATCAGCGCGCTTGTGGTGCCGGGTACGAAAGCCAACGTCAGCATGATGACGCCCGACGCCATCCACAGATACCCGCCAAAGCGGCGGGACTTGACCAGCCACGGCCAACGCTGCAGCCGGGAGCTCCGGACACGCAGCTTGGGCAGCAGGTTGCCGATGATCAGGAACAAGAAACCAGTGATCAGCTTGGCCAGAAAATCCATCGGCAGCCCCATGCCTAGGCTTATGAGCACCGAAGCGATGTGCACCAGCAGGAACACGATTGCCAGCGCGCCGCCGATCCACCGGTAGGTATCCGGCGAGCGCTCGTATTGCTCCCGCGGTATCGAGGGAAGATAGAAAAACAGGAACGCTATGCAGACGAGAGGAAGCAGGAATGCGCCGGGGAATTTTGGAAGCGTCCAATCCACCTGACCGGCGGAATTCCAGTGAACGGGGAATTGCTCGGGCAGCCGGGCAAACACGACCACCGTGATGAGCAGCGGCAGCAGCAGCACGAACCACAGCGGCCAGGGCAGCAGTCTATTGTTCTTCATGCATGGAGTCTCCTTTCAGATGGATGAGCCAAACCATCACCTCTTCCAAAACGGAGGTGTTCAGCTCATAGACGATGGTCTTGCCTTCACGCCGGTCGCTGACTAGGCCCGCATCTTTGAGTACCGATAGGTGGTGGCTCACTGTGGCCTGGGTCATGTCGAACTGCGCGGAAATATCCCCGGCGGTGCGGTCCCGGTCGCGCAGCAGCATTAGAATCTCCCGCCGCGTCTTGTCGGAGAGCGCCTTGAACGATTCGTGATATCCCATGGTGCTCCTCCTTCAACAGCCGCGCGGTCATTTAGACGTTCTTCGAAATGAATTTTAGCAGATGAGACCGTCGGTCACAAGGTATATTTCGATGAACTTCTAAATGAATTGCTGTGCGAAGTGAACAGAAGCCAGGAAAGTCGGATTTTACAACGAATAAAGCGCTTTGTTGTTGACACAGCTTCTTGCGGGCGCTATAATTATCGGGCGTGTTTGAACGATGGAATACTATGAAATTGCTAAAATATTAGCACAGCCTCGCTGCCGCGTGGCGGGTCTCAAGCAGGTGCAGCGGGCCATATTGGCCGGTCTTGTGCAAGCCGTGGTGCTGGCGCAAGACGCCGACGAGTCCATCGCCAGGGAAGTAAGGTCGCTTTGCACCGAACACGTGGCCCCGTGTATTATGGGGCCAGGCAAGGCCGCGCTGGGCGCGGCGTGCAAGCTTCAGGTGGGCGCGGCGGTAGCCGCGATTTTGAAGTAATATTTGTATTCAGTCCTCAAGGGTTGTGAGGTTTTGAATAGATCAATTCAGGGAGGAGGTGCCACAAAGGCATGCCAACAATTAATCAGATCGTCCGTCAGGGCAGGGAGCGTGTCACATATAAGAGCAAGTCGCCGATTTTGGAGGGGAATCCCCAGAAGCGCGGCGTGTGCCTGGCTGTGAAAACGATGACCCCCAAGAAGCCGAACTCGGCGCTGCGTAAGATCGCCAGGGTGCGCCTGGTCAACGGCAACGAGGGTACGATTTATATCCCCGGCATCGGCCACAATCTGCAGGAGCACTCGGTTGTTCTGGTCAGGGGCGGCAGGGTCAGGGATCTTCCCGGTACCCGCTACCACATCATCCGCGGCGCGCTTGACGCGTCGGGTGTGGACGGCCGCCGGCAGAGCCGCTCGCTTTACGGCGCCAAGCGTCCGAAGAAGTAACATCCCCCTGGGAGCCTAAGAGTGCCTGATGGCTTAAGCGCGCTTGGAACGTGCCGCTTGCAGCCGGCTGAGGCGTCGAATG
>JAEZSC010000084.1 GCA_023422005.1 Bacillota bacterium
TAACGGAAGAAATGCCCGGGCGAGCACTCAAACACCGTGGACAGATTCTGGAACGGGTCGCGGATATCGCCGTCTTCCGAAATAACCCAGCTTTTGCATTCCTGTGTGCCACGCATCATGTTTTTCAGGCGGGAAATGAAATTGCCTCCAAAGAAAATCATCAGGTCCGGTGCAATCTGCTTGAGCACCTTCCCTGTGATCGACTCCGCCATCAGATATGTGTTGAGCGAACCTTCGCAATGGATATTGGAAAGCGGCTCGGTCGCAAAAACGCAGTTGTATTTGGCCGCAAAATCGCTCATGGCTTTCTCATCCTGCGCGCTGAGCGGCGCACCGCTTCCGCAAATGACCATAATCCGCCGATAATTTTTAAGTTCCGCTACTTTTGCTTTCCACTGTTCATCGGGTGAAGAAAGCTCATAACGTCGAATCATGTTATAGACGGGAAGCTCGGGAATGCTTGCGTCGGCGATGTCCTCAATCGTCTGATTGATCGGGAAATTGATCTGCACAGGGCCGCCGCCCTGATGGCGAAGTTCCAGAAGTGCTTCATTGATCAGTCGCTGGCAATACCAAACGTCATAATCGTTGTTGACGAGGGGTAGGTTGACGCACTTGCGGCAAAAATTCTTGTACATGTCCACCTGGTTGATCATCTGATCTTCCAGCTGTCCCAGGCGATAGGGGTCCCGATCTCCGGTGAGCACCAGCAGGGGAACCTTCTGATAAAAAGCCTCGGCAACCGGCGGCGTATAGTTGCAGGTGGCCGTGGAGGAGGTGCAAGCTATGGCTACCGGCTCTCCCAGTTCCTTGGCCAGGCCGATTGCATAATAACCGGCGCTGCGCTCATCCACAACGGAGTAGCAGTGAAAAAAGGGATCATTCTCAACGGAATGAGCGAGCGGAACATGGCGGGTTCCGGCAGAAAGCACCAGATGCCGAATGCCATGCTGCTTGAGCAAGGAGACAAGAATTTGAACGTTCATGATTTTGGTATACATACGGGGCCCCCAATGTTGAAGTCTATATTCGTTAGTCCTTGGTGTGTTCTAGCCTAGTTTGCCTTTTGATATGGACAGGCATTCTTGCAGATAGTGAATCGATTCTTTTCTAAGCTGTGCCAACTGTTGTTCAGTTTCGGTATAGTCGATGGGTTCGGCGATGGCCATGGCCGCATCCGTGCCGGTTCTTTTCACGCGGGAGGAAAGCATCATCTTGTCCAGCAGCTCTTCCACGCGGTTGCCCGTTTTCATATGCGGAATAACGATGAACTGTTTGCGGAAATTTACCGAAAACGCCGTGCCGTGGAAAGAGTTGGTCATCACGTAGCTTGCATTTTTAATATACCACAAAAATTCGTCCGGCCCGCAGATTCTGTGGTCCGCAATCTTGGCATTGACCTTGGACGGGTTGCCGGATACATCGATGATCTTCATTTTCATCTTTTCGCCGAATATCTTTGCCGCGTTGTAAACCTTGTGCTGCGAATCGTCCGGCATCGTGTAGGTCAGGATAAACGGCTCCGACTCCAGGGGGCGCTGGCAGATCATCGGTTCATAGTCCCGCGCCTCCAAGAGGAATGTCGGATCCAGATCGATATGAATGGGCGTGTTAGGCGCAGCGGAGCGAATGGCATCCTGGAACTTGGTCTCACGAAGGGAAATCGCATCCAGGCGGCTCAGCAAGCCGGTCAACGACTCTGAGATCTGCTCCATGCCATCAAAATTCGTACCCACCGCATAAGAAACACGCACAGTTTCCTTGCTGCCGAAATCCAAAAAATATGCGGGATCAAATTCGCCCTCGGTCAGGTGCGCGTTCCACAGCTGGTCGCTGCCGCTGATGTAAAGATCACAGGGCGGAGGGCTGACCTGCAAACGCTTCAATGTTCGGTAGACACGGGTTTGCCGTAGGTTGTTCTCTATAAAGGTTTCGAATCTTCTGTGCTGCGCGGCCGTGTTGCGATAGTGCCTCCAGGAATAGACAACCTGAATAAATCCATACACACCACGGGCCAAGCGGCGAAGTATCTTGTCACTACCCCGCCTTTTCCTCATGCACTTGAACGCATAGTAAAAGGGGTTTTTCAGCGGTATATATCTGTTCTGATGATACCAGGGACGGTAGTTGATGACACATACATCCTGATTCATCTTTTCCAGGCAGGTTTGCAGCGCAGCGCACTGCAAAGTCGCGCCGCAATTATAAGGGAAATGAAATGTGATAATTCCGATTCTCATTTGATTCACCAAGCAACCTACACTCTAGAAGAGCCGTCTGGCAACCCTTTTCGCTTTCGCTAAAATCCACTTTACTCTACCGGCTATTCTTGACCATATTTCCCAAAGGCTCAAAATCCGGTCAATCCGCTTCGGATCCTTCGCGCGAGTGGCCAAGGTTAGGCTCCGGGTCAATCGGTTGGGGGAAAGGCCGATGTTCTGCGCCATCTGGATAACATCCGGGATATCGAGCATCTTCTGGTAAGCTTCCAGGCGCTCAGCCTTGCTCAATGAAGAATAATGTATTTTCTTATAGTTGTTATTGGTCGCAACCAGAAAGGTAACATCCAAACGCTTAACCGTCTCCGCCAGCCCAATGTCAGCGAGGAACCGCTGGCGATTACGATACCCATTAACAATGCCATCAAAAGCATTGGCCCGATAGCCCTTTGACAGTGAAACGTTTTGCTGGCGATAATGATATAGGATGTCCCTTAAAGCTCCCGCAGTCGTTACATGGCGGAAGTATGCCACATTAAAGCAGCAATCCTCCTCATAATTAACGTCTTCGGGAAACTTCAGAGAGTTCCTACGTATGATATCCGCCCTGTACATCTTGGCCCAGATCGAAATGCCGAACATGTTGGTAACAGGCTGAAAGTACACGCTGGCCAGCTCCTGCGTTGTTTGAAAGATTGTAAGCGAATACTTGCTGAGCGTTCTCATCTCCTGCGAGTTTTTGATAGAACCGATGAACCTTGAAAAGCCGCACAGTGCTAAATCAGTATTATACTTTTCCATAACAGAGTACATTTGTTCCAAAGCTCTAGGTGACAGCACATCGTCTGCGTCACAAAAAACGATGTACTTCCCTACCGCCTTTTGCAAGCCAAGATTGCGCGTGGCAGAAGGGCCTTCGTTTTTCTTGTGGATGACAATTATTCTATGATCCAGCTTTGCATATTCGTCACAGATTTGCGGACTCTGATCGCTTGAACCATCGTTGATCACCATTAACTCGAAATTCGTTAGAGTCTGGGCAAGGATCGAATCCACACACTCTTTGAGATAAGGCGACGCATTGTAAACAGGTACGATAACGCTGACAAAAGGTGGTTCTACATTTAAAGTCATGCCATTTATTTCGAGATTATGCTGACTTAAGTCACTCATTAACATTCCTCACCATCGCCTAATCCTTGTTGTCTACTTAAGCTACTTTTTGCTTAAAAACTCTTCATATAGATCGCAAACTTCGTCTGCCTTTCCGAAAGCCATTTGCTTCCCTTTGTCCAGCCACAGCACCTTGTTGCACAATTGCCGTATCTGCGTCATGGAGTGGGAGACCAAAATCGTAGTCGCTCCTCCTTTTATGATTTCCATCATCTTTTGCTCGCTCTTCTTGCGAAAAGCGCCGTCACCAACAGACAATACTTCGTCCAGAATCAGGATATCCGGCTTCACAAGGCATGCGATGGAAAACGCAAGACGCGACTTCATTCCTGAGGACAGCTGCTTGAACGGCCGAAACTGAAACTCATCCAACTCCGCAAACTCAATGATCTGGGGATACATCTCGTTCATAAAATCTTTGGTATACCCCAGCATTGCTCCTCGCAAAAACGTGTTTTCGCGCACGGTCAGGTCCCCATCGAAACCAGAAGCGAGCTCCAGCAGAGCTGCCACATTCCCATAAACCTTAATGCTGCCTCTTGTCGGGCGCATAATTCCCGTTACCGCTTTCAACAGGGTAGACTTTCCAGCTCCATTGCTCCCAATGATTCCGAGAAAATCACCTCTATCCAGCTTGCAGTTTATACCATTTACCGCCCAGAATGCCTTCACTTTGTAATTGTGCCTCAGCTTCTGTACGATGAGGTCTTTCAGACCAATATCCTTGAAGTCCCCTGTGATATATCTAATTGAAACATTGCGCATTTCCAGTATCATACTCATTCAATTTCACCTTACATGTAATAGAGAAACCTATAGTTATATCTCTTATAGCACATTGCCCCAATGATGATGGCGAGAAATGCGTATAAACCGCACAATGCATGCAGCAAGAGTGACGGAACGGCATTTTGTATCACAATAGTTCTAAAATATAGAATATAGTTAAAAATCGGGTTCAAGTAAAACAAATTCTGGATATAGTCCGGATAGGAACCAACAGTGTAGAAAATTGCGGACAGATACATCAACATCATTGTGAATATATCATACAAATACTGAATATCTTTAAAAAAGACATACATCGCGGAAAGGACCAATCCGATTCCGATATTGAATATCAGCAGACATATGACCGGATATATCAGCAGCAAAAACTTCACCTGGAAAACAATGCCGTCCAGTGCTACGAACACAAAGTAGATGACCAGCGTCAGGACGAAATTGATCAATGATGATACGTTTTTTGACAATAAGAACAAGTACTTTGGCACATTCACTTTGGTAATAATGCCAGCATTGGATATCAGCGATTGCATGCCTCCGCTTGTGGACTCCTTAAAGTAAGAGAACACCAGCATACCGGAGAACAAGTAAATCGTGAAATGCGGGGTATTGCGGCCAAAAAACTGGGTGAAAACCAGGCTCATGACCAATAGCTGCAACAGCGGCCCCAACAGGCTCCACATCATTCCCAGGACTGTACCTTTGTATTTCTTCTTAAAATCCCGCTTCACCAGCTCTTCGAATAAGAAGCGGTATTTCTTTATTCTCAATAACATTTCAATCTCACTCCAAATTGTTAACATATAACTGATATGGATCGCAACTTTGCAGGTTCCCATATCAAGCGGAATGTCTTCTTCAGAAAAATCCATATACGGTCGCTCAGCACGGGGAATCTCAAAATCAGCAGTACACGAAACTTCGCTCTAAACTCCACCGCTCTGTCGTTGAGATAGTCGTCGAGATATCGCTTTACTTCCTCGCGGAGCTCCGGAAGCTTCTCCCTCCGATACCCGCGCACCGCGTAGCGCATCAGGTTCACGGAAGTTTCCACATAGCGGGCCTTGGCCATGTCGTGCAAGACACGGTTGTACGTCCGGAACATATCAATGATCTTCTGGCTTGCAATCAGTTCGGAGCGACGTTCCTCTCCATAGGACTTCAACGCACTCCCTTCCCGTTCCACATAGTTATACAGCACATCAGGCGTATAAGCAATCGCTTCGATATGGATCATGTACTGGCACACAAACAGCAGATCCTCAGCTATATGCACCTGAGGATCAAATCGCAAAGGATCCCCATCTTTGGCATGTTCCAGTATCGCTCTCGTGAACAGCTTGTTCCATAGATACCCTTCGAACATCGTGATGCGAAGCAAATACTCCAGCGCTTTTTCCTTCGGAATTATTCCCCGAATCTCCGGGAAGGATCGGATTTCCACCCAATCCGGCCCATGGTATATGCGATGCCCGCAGATCGATATTTGAGCCTGGTTCTCTATCAGGCTTTGATAGAGCGCTTCACAATGCCTGGGCTCAACCCAGTCGTCAGAGTCTACGAAGCCTATATACTCACCCGTGGCCGCATCCAGCCCGGCATTGCGAGCACCAGCTACCCCACGGTTTTGCTGGTGGATTACACGAATACGGGGATCTTTCTGCGCATATTGGTCACAAATCTCGCCGCAACGGTCCGGCGAGCCGTCATCTATCAGAACAATCTCAATATTCCGGTATGTCTGCATGAGAAGGCTCTCAATGCATCTTGGCAGCAGTTCCTCCACACGATAAACGGGGACGACTATGCTTATCAGAGGCTGTTCGTCCATCGCTGACCCCCATCCATTGTTATCCTGTTCGGAACCGTACATGCCACACCGCTCTGTACAGCCCTGGGCTTAACCAAAACAATATCAGCAGAAGCCTGTGCCTTCGCGCAAGATAACGGTTGCTACGGCTCTCCCTGCGCAATAGTATCTCCTGTATGAGCTTAAATTCCTGCGGATGCCGGCATTTACCATCATCCAGAATATCCACCATGACGCGCAAGGCGGACACGATCTGAAAAGCTTCTGCCTGCGCTAGAAGCTCCGGAATGTTCCTGCGAACAAAGTTCAGCACCTGCTCGGCTGCTTCCATCTTGTCCATGGAGCGGTGATCAAACCCACGGGCCATGATGCTGCCTTTGCGCTGCTGGTAATAATAGAGCCGCGCGGGGCAATAGACTACCGTCTGTGAGAAGAACATCAACTGATAGGTCGTGTAAGCATCTTCATAGAGCTTGCCCGCCGGATAACGCACTTTATCAAACAGGCGGATGTCATACAGTTTGTTCCACGCCGTATGTCCGCCGGTGGAATTCCCGACCAGCATATTCTCCAGCGCCTGTATGCCCGACAGGAGCAGCGGCGCTTGACCAATCATAACCGGTTTGGCATCTTGTCCTTCCAATATCCGCTGCGTATCGCAAACGGCTATCTGGGCATCACCTTCCCTCAACGCTTCATACAAGACCCGATACATATCTGGATGAATCCAGTCGTCGCTATCGACCAACCCAATGTATGGGCTGCGGGCATTGGCAATTCCTGTGTTTCTGGCCACGGAAAGCCCCTGATTCTCCTGATGGATGACCCGGATGCGGCAATCCCTTTGTGCGTAGCTCTCACAGATTTCCCCGCAACGGTCCGGCGATCCGTCATCGACCAGTATCACTTCGATGTCCGTCAGGGTTTGCGCAAGAACCGACTGGATACAGCGTTCCAGATACAGTTCCGTTTTATAAACCGGTATGATGACCGAAATCGAAGCCATTCAGAAGACCCTCGCGAATCCAAAGCGCACTGCAATACATTACCATGAATCCAATGGTTTTTCAACCTCGATGCACATATAGTGGTATAAGAGCTGGGCCAGACCCCATCTATGGTCTGACCCAGCTTTATTCTCTCTATTCGTTCGCTATCGGTTCAGGCTACAAACCCATCATATACTTGAATATGATATCACCGGACTCGGGCAGTCCCTCGTGGCCGAAATCCGGATAGATCACCATCTTCTTGGAGCTGGTGATCTTGTTGTACACGGCAAACTGCGTGGAGGGTGGGCAGATCGTATCCATCAGGCCGGTGATCATCAGCACATCGCTGCCGATGCGGTGTGCCATGTGCTGCAGATCGATGTAGCCCAGTCTCAGGAAGATCTCCTCCTCGCGCTTGTGCAGCGGGTCGAACAGGCGGAAATACTGGCTCAGCTCGTTGTAAGCTCCCTTGGCCAGATCCATGTCCCACACGCGGCGGTAGTCGCTCAGGAAGGGAAACACCGGTGCGGCGCGGCGGATGCCTGGCTCCAAGCTGATGCATGCCAGTGTCAGCGCGCCGCCCTGAGACCCGCCGGTGGCACCCACGCGGGAGGCATCCACTTCAGGCATGGCCATCACGATGCGGGCCAGCTGCGCCGTGTCCAGAAAAATGCTGCGGAAAAGCATCTTTTCCGGTGCGTCGTCCAAACCGCGGATGATGTGCCCGTTGAGCGTGTTGCCGACGACGCCTCCCACATCCTGAGACTTGCCGCCTTGGCCGCGGGCGTCCAGGGCCGCTACGGAAAATCCAGCCGCAACGTAATTGAGTTTGTCGGCCCAGTCGCCGCAGTTGCCCGAGTAACCATGGAACATCAGCACCGCCGGATGGGGTTCGGGGGCGTTTTTGGGGCGCAGATATTTGGCGTGCACCCGGGCCCCGCCTACGCCTGTAAAATACAAGTCGAAGCATTCGGCAAAGGGCGCCTGAAAATCAGCTGGCATCAACTCCACATTGGCTTCCACGGCCTTCATTTCCGCCACGGCGTCATCCCAAAAACGGTCGATGTCCGGCGGACAGGGGTTGGTGCCCATATAGGTCTTCAATTGCTCCAATGGCATATCGATGAGCGGCATCGTGTTGTCCTCCAAGATCGATGATGCAAAAGGAATTCCACAACCGGATCGGTTTTCCTGCCGACGGCGCAGGGTTTCCGGCCCTACCTGTCGAATACAAGGCAAAACAGGAGGGATTGATGATGTCCAAACCCTTGATCTTCGCCCACCGGGGCGCTTCGGCCCATGCGCCGGAAAATACGATGGCCGCCTTCCGCCTGGCGGTGGAGCACGGCTGCGATGGTATAGAAACCGACGCCCACATGACCTGCGACGGACGCGTGGCACTGATGCACGACGAGCGTCTGCTGCGCACCACCGGTGAGGACGGCCTGCTGGCCGAACGCACAATGGAGGAGCTGCGGGCGATGAACGCCGGCGGTTGGTTTGATGATGCCTTCGTTGAACCCGTGCCTGAGCTGTGGGAGCTGCTGGATCTGACCCGATCCTCGGGCATCTGGCTCAACATCGAATTGAAGAACAGCGTGATCCTGTACGACGGCCTGGAGGAGGCGGTGCTCTCGGAAGTACGGCGCTTCGACCTTTTGGATCGGGTCGTGTTCTCGTCATTCAACCACGATTCCATGGCGCGTTTGAAGGCGCTGGAGCCCAAGGCGCATACGGCGCCGCTGTATTCCGAGATCATCCACCGCCCCGCCGATTACGCGGCGCTGTGCGCGGCCGACGGCCTTCACCCCCACCACAGCCATGTGGACGGGGCAATGATGGCGTCGGCCAAAGCCGCGGGCATTGCTGTGCGCCCGTGGACCGTGGATGACCCGGAGCGCGCTCGGGAGCTGGCCGCGCTGGGCGTGGACGCGATCATCACGAATGATCCCAGGGGAGTCAGGGAAGCGTTGGAGCCCTGAGCTGGTGTCCCAAAAAGCCTTGCTGCCCTACAACGCACCATTCAAGGTATCAGCAAATCAAAAAGGCCGCAGCGATGCGGCCTTTTGTGGTTATAACGGTTATCTGGCTTCTCTGTCGTAACTGACCGACAACGCCGCCGGTGAGCCATCCCCCTTGCGGCCGCGCAGCCGACCGGAGATGAAGATAAGCACCACGATGGTAAGCGCGTAGGGTAACATCGTGAAAAGCGACACAGGAATCTGTACGCCGATGGCCTGCAGGCGCAACCCCATAATACCGATAAAGCCGAAGAGGTAACTGCCCAGCAATGCCTTCCAGGGGTTCCACATGGCAAAAATAACCAGTGCAACGGCAATCCACCCCTGACCGGCGGTGATGTTCTCCATCCAGGAGCTGTTGTAGCCAATGGCTAAATAGACGCCTGACAGCCCGGCCAGCATGCCGCCGCCGATGGTGCAGCCATAGCGGATGGCGAAGACGTCGAGGCCGGCGGCATCGGTGGCGGCAGGGTTCTCGCCGGCGCTCTTGATCTTCAGGCCCAGATGGGTGCGGTTGAACAGGAACCACATCGCCGGCACCAGCAGTAAGCTCACGTACACCAGCACATTTTGCTTGAAGAGGACGTCTCCAAGGAAAGGGATGTCGCTCAGGCCCGGCACGTTCACGGCCTTAAAGCCGTTGACCGGCGTCATGCCGATGTAATCCTTGCCCAGAAAGGCCGACATGCCGGTGCCGAAGATCGTGAGCGCCAGGCCGCTTACGACCTGATTGGCGCGCATGGTAACGGTCAAAAAGGCGTGTATCAAGGCCACAAGGCCGCCGCACAGCATGGAAGCGACCACAGCCATCAGCAGGCTGCCGGTTGTTTGCACGGCGATGAAGCCCGTAATGGCGCCCACCAGCATCATGCCCTCCACGCCCAGATTCAGTACGCCGGCCTTCTCCGACAGAATCTCACCCAGGGAGGCCAGCAGCAGCACGGTGCCCGCGGCGACAGTGGCCGCCAGCGTGCTGATGATCATCTGCATATCCATGGCTACTCCCCCTTCCCTTTCTTGAAATGAAACGTGATCTTGTATTGCGTGAACAGATCGAAGCCCAGCACGAAGAACAGGATGGTGCCCTGTATCATGACGGCGATGGCCGAAGAAATGCCTGCCGATTGGGCATAGGAGCCGCCCACCAGCAGGCCGGACATGAACACCGCCATGGCTACAATGCCAATGGGGTTCAGCCGTGCCAGCCATGCGATGATGATAGCTGTGTAACCATAACCGCCGGAAATAGCGGTCTCCAGGCGATGGGACACGCCGGCAACCTCGTTCATGCCGGCCAACGCCGCCACAGCGCCGGAGAGCATCATGACCAGCAGCATGTTGCGCTTAACAGGGATGCCGGCGTATTCGGCGGCGCGGGTGCTCTCGCCGACCACGCGGATCTCATAGCCCCAGCGGCTGCGGCTGAGCATGTAGTGATAGACCAGTACAAGCGCCACTGCCAGCAGCAAGCCCAGATGAAGGTCCGTGCCGGGGAAAGCCGGGAACTCACCGCCAGCCGGTAGCGGCGGCGCCATGGGAAATCCTTTGGCCGCCGGGTCGCGCCAAGGGCCGGTGATCAGGTGCTGCAGCCATTTGAGAGCCACATAGTTGAGCATCAGCGTCGTGATCGTCTCGTTAACGCCCAGATAGGCCTTGGGCAGACCGGCCAGCATGGCCCACACAGCGCCCATGGCCATGGCGGCCACGGCCATCAGCGGCAGCAGGGCCCAACCCGGCAGGTCAGGGAACAGCATTGCCACACCGGCAGCCGCGAAGGCACCCATGGCGATCTGTCCTTCACCGCCGATGTTCCACAGCTTCATGCGGAAGGCAAAGGCGATACCGATGGCGGTGATCGTCAGCGGTATGGCCTTGGTCAGCGTGTCCAGGATGCCGTAATAACTGAAGAAAGTCTGTACGAACATGGATCGCAGGATTTCTACGACCTCCAGCGGCGACTTACCCACCGCAAACAGGAAGAGTATCGTTACGACGATGGCCGCCGCCACCGACAGCAGCCGGTTGAGCGCGACGTTGCCCGTCGTGCCGGCCATGCGTTTTTCAAAAGTGAGAAAGCGCTTCATACCGGCTCACCTCCTCGGGCGTTGTGCCCATCATCATCATGCCGATGCGGCCCAGCTTGGCCTCCTCCCGGGGGACGATGCCCATTACACGCCCGCGGTAGAGCACCATGATTCGATCGCTGTATTTGAGCAGCGCATCCAGGTCCTCGGAGATGAAGAGTACGCCCGCGCCGCGGTCCCGCTCATGCACCAGCAGGTTATAGATCATCTCCGTGGCGCCGATGTCCAGCCCGCGCACCGGATATGCAGCGATGAGCGCCTTGGGCAGCAGTGCGATTTCCCGGGCCAGCAGCAGCTTTTGCAAATTTCCGCCGGACATCAGGCGCACGGGAGCGCGGCTGTCGGCCACGGCAATATCATAGCTGCGGATGGCTTCCTCCACAGCGGGCTGCACGGCTGCGTAATCCAAAAAGATGCCCTTTCCGGCGGACTTCTTCCAGTAGCTGCGCAGCAGCAGGTTGTCGGCCATGTTCATATTGCCCACGAGGCCGGTGCCCAGGCGGTCTTCGGGCACAAAAGCCAGGCCGTCCTTGATGATGGAGCGCACGTCGGCAGCGCTGACGGACTTGCCGTCCAACTCCATCACGCCGCTCTGCACGGCGCGGATGCCGGCCAGCGCCTCGGCCAGCTCCCGCTGGCCGTTGCCGGCCACGCCGGCTACACCCAGGATCTCCCCGGCGCGCAGCTCAAAATCCACATTGTCCACGGCCACAACGCCCTTCTCACCGTTGACACGCAGGGAACGGGCGGCCAACACCACGGCTCCAGGCTGACCGCGCTGCACCTTACCGTCCAGCCGCAGGTCCTCGCCCACCATCATACGGGTCAGGTTGGCGTAGTTGATGGCCTCACCTTCGGCCTCGCCGGCCATGCGGCCGCGGCGCATCACCGTGACGCGGTGGGCAACATCGCACACCTCGGCCAGCTTGTGGGTGATGATGATGACAGTGCAGCCCTTTCGCGTCATCTCGCGCAGCGCGTCGAACAGCCGCGCGCTCTCCTGAGGTGTAAGCACAGCCGTAGGCTCGTCCAGTATCAGTATCTTCGCGTCGCGGTACAGCGCCTTCAAGATCTCCACGCGCTGCTGCTCGCCCACCGAGAGCTGCCACACCGGCGCCGCCGGGTCCACCTCAATGTCATATTCCTTTGCCACGGCGCTGATGCGCTCGTACATTTGCCGACGGCTGAGCAGCGCCGGCGTCTTGCGGTCGCCCAACGCGATGTTCTCGGCCACGGTGAAGGCCTCCACGAGCTTGAAATGCTGGTGGATCATGCCCACACCGGCGCGTATGGCGTCGCTGGGCGAACGGAAGTCCACCTTCGCGCCGTTTATCAGCATCTCGCCGCTGTCCGGGCGATATAACCCGCACAGGATGTTCATCAGCGTGGATTTGCCCGCGCCGTTCTCACCCAACAGCGCGTGGATTTCGCCCGCACCCACGCGCAGGCTCACGTTGTCGTTGGCGACAACGCCGGGGAAGGCCTTGCAGATGCCCCTCATTTCTATGACCGGTTGCGACATCCCCTACTCCTCTGTCACACCTCCGGGCCGGTAAAACCGAACGTTTCCCCCAAAAACCCGAAGTTCATTCAATGAAATTCATTCTACCATAAATACCGCCCGCGGCACAATCGGTAGTATTTTGCCGAAAGTAAAAACTACAATTCCTATAAAGCTGAAAGGAATCCTTCAATAAATACGAAGCTGTATAGATCATTTGTATTGACATAATCACTCAAAAGATGGGACCGAAGGTACCCAAAGGGCGATCGGAGACCTTTGGTCGCGCCTGATGGCATTGCCCCGGCTTGCGGCAACGTCGGCTCTGCCGATGTGAAAGCAAGCCGATAGTTACACAAGGTGCAACGAAGGGCGCGAAACCCTTCCCTTTTGCATGAACTATGCACTTTATGCGACAGCCCCAAGTAAAGAGCCTGCCACCGAGCAATATCAGTGGCAGGCCCATTAAAGAAGTTGTGTTGCGAATAATTACTTGGCTGAACCTTCGACGCCTTCCACGAACCAGTCGATGGACAGCATCTCCTCATCGGTCAGCTTGGCGCCTTCAGCGACCTTGACGTTGCCTTCCTGATCCTTGATGGGACCGGTGAACACGTCCCAGGACTTATCCTTGATCTTGGCGGCGACGGTGTCGATCTGGCTCTTGGTCTCGTCGGTTACAGAGGGGCCATAGGCGTCCAGCGTGATGGTGCCGGTCTCCAGGCCGCCCCAGTAGGCTTCGGGCTTATAGGTCTTGTCCATGACGGACTTGACGACCTTCTCGAAGTAGGGGCCCCAGTTCCAGATGGGGGAGGTCAGATAGCCCTTGGGAGCGGCGGAACCCATGGGGGAGTTGTAACCGGTGGAGAAGGCGTCGGCAGCTTCGGCCGCTGCCACGGGGGAAGTGGTGTCCTGGTGCTGGGCCATGACATCGCAGCCATCGGCCAACAGGCTTTCAGCAGACTGCTTTTCCACGGTGGGGTCATACCAGGTGTTGGTCCACACGACCTTGACGACGGCCTCGGGCTTCACAGAGCGCACGCCCAGCGTGAAGGCGTTGATGCCGCGGATGCACTCGGGAATCTTCATGGCGGCGACATAGCCGATCTTGTTGGTCTTGGTGGCCTTGCCGGCGGCGATACCGGCCAGATAACGGGCCTGGTACTCACGGCCGAAATAGTTGCCGAAGTTCTTGTCATTGAACTTGTAGCCCGAGCAATGCTCGAACACGACGTTGGGATACTTGGTAGCCAGTTCTTCCACATAGTCCATGTAGCCATAGCTGGTGGCGAAGATGACCTTGCAGCCCTGCTTGATCAGGTTTTCCATAGCGGTCTTGCAGTCGGCGCTCTCGGGCACGCTCTCAACCTTCATCGTGGTGACGCCCAGCTGCTTCTCCATGAACAGACGGCCTTGGTCCTGGGCATAGCTGTAGCCCATGTCGCCGACCGGCCCTACGTAGACAAAGCCGACTTTAAAGGCCTTGGGGTCGTTGCTCTCGCAGGCGGTGCCGACCAGCATCATACCGATGAGCATGACGACGGCGGACACAATGGCAAGGGTCTTTCTCATTTTCATTGGTGTCTCCTCCTCCATTGATTTACGAAAATGCAATGACGCCGCCCTCGGTGGACGAGATGCGCGCCAAGGAT
>JAEZSC010000144.1 GCA_023422005.1 Bacillota bacterium
AGAGCGATGTCGTGATCACCTTCATCAAGGCTCAGTATCGCAAGGCTTACAGAAAAAAGCAGAACCAGATGGGCGAGTCCGACGACGGCATGGGCTTTGATGACACGCAGTATGCCCATGAGTTCATTATGTGCAGCATCAACAAGGTCGTTGCCCCGAAGCGCGTTTTGCGGTTCGACCCTCCGGCCGGCGTATTCAGCGCAAGCTCCGCATTGGAAATCGTGGTCAATCTGGACGCGCCTTTGGAAGGGTTCATGTTCCCCGCTTTTACGGACAACCTTTCGGATGTAAACAGCGTCATCTACTATACCTCCAAGGCCAACCAGCGGAACTTCCCCTTCATCGAGACGGTACTCGACTGCTCCTATTCCCTGTCCGCCAGCGAGGAAAAAGAGAAATTCGATGAAATCATAAAGGTTGCCGTGGGCGAGAAGGCAAAGGCCGAAACGATCAAAGGCATCTATGAGCAAATCAACGATGCCATTGCCTATGCCAGCGAAGAGGATACCCCGACCGTCGACATGAGGGCGATCGAGACGATTCTGCAGGACAATGGAGTGGATACGTCGTCCTTTGAAACGATCTACTCCGATATAACCGGTGGGAATTTGGATTTCAAGGCTTCCAACATCATCCCGGATTACAACTCGAAATCGCTCAAAATCGAAACAACCAATGCGAATATCGCCATCAGCCCTCAGAACCTGAACGCGCTGAAGATGGTGACCGACAGCAGAGGCGTAAAGTGCCTTCTCATCGAGGTTGGGGAGGACGTGGAAATCAACGGAGTTGTCCTCGCCACGGAGCCGATCTAGGAACAACGCAGCCCCTGCTCTCAAGAGCAGGGGCTGCATTCACACATCAACAAATCCGGCCATATGCGCGGTCTACATGAGCTTCCGCTTGCTAAACGGTGCAGCCGTAAACCGGCAAGCGGCTTTCCACCCGGTAAGCCATTCCAAATGAACGCCATTTTTCTCATTCTCCAGTATCCTTGGAATAAAGAACGCCGCCACGGTCTCTGGACGGTCGGCCAGAATATTGAAGACCTTCCGGAACCGCTGCTGCTCAATCGCGGGCGAGGGTTCACCGTCCGGCCCTTTCGTGATAAAATCCGTCAGCATCATGCCGGGGGATAAACGGCCCGCCAGCACACCGGTGCCCGCCAGCTCCTTGGCCAGCCCCTTTGTAAAATACGTCAGCGCCGCCTTCGTGGTGCCATAGAGAACCGTGCGGGCCTCAATCATGCCGTTGGAGCCGAGCCCCTCCATGTTCCAGATTTGCCCCCCGCCCTGCGCCAGCATACGCGCGGCAGCCACCTGCGAACCATAGATCATCCCCTTCAGGTTGGTGTCCACCACAGCGTGGATGTAAGACTGCTGCGTATTGTGGATCAGCTCAAAGGGCGCGTTCCGTCCGGCGTTGTTGATCCAGATATCCACGCGGCCCCATTTCTCCGCCGCCGCATTCCAAAGCTTCTCCACGTCAGCCCACACGCGCACGTCGCACGGGATGAATAGAACCTTATCCCCGAACTTGCCCAGCTCCTTTGCGGCTGAAGCCAGCGACGCCTCGGAGCTGCCGGAAACGGCCACGTTGCAGCCGGCCATCAGGAATTCACGGGCCATACAAAGCCCCAACCCTCTGGAGCTTCCGGTGATGACGACGGTCTTCATGGGTATTCCCCTCCCGCTATATTTTCCCTCTATTATAACTCTTCTTTCATAGGAGTTATAGTGGTTCCCGTCCTCAATGGAGATCAATCCGGCAACGCAACGCGGGCAAAGAAATACCCGGCCAGCTCAAGCCAGCCGGGTATTTGCGCTTTCGGAAACAACCGACGTTATCTGTCGAACAGCTCGCCGGCCTCAGTCATGATCTCGCTGATGGTGATGTGCTGCGGGCAGTGGCCTTCGCAGGCGCCGCAAGCCACACAGTCGGATGCCTTGCCGTTTCGGCCAGCCTGATTGGTGACCCACTTGTAGTGTCCCTTGCTGCTGGCCAGGTTTTCATACACCCGGTAAGTGTTCAGCGAACCGATGACCTCAGGAATGTTGATGGTCTGGGGGCAGTGCTCCACGCAGTACTTGCACTCGGTGCAGGGTACCGTGGGGATACGGTTCAGCTCTGCCACAGCGCGGTCGATGACCTTGCGCTCGTCTTCAACCAGCGGCTGGAACTCGGCCATGTAGCTCAGGTTGTCCTCCATCTGGGCCAGGGTGGACATGCCGCTGAGCACGGTGACGACGCCGGGCAGCGATGCGGCGTAGCGCATGGCCCAGGAAGCGACAGACAGGTCCGGCTTGGCTTGCTTGAAAATGGCCTGCACTGTCGGGGGCAGCGCCGCCAGTGAGCCGCCCTTGATGGGCTCCATGATGATGACAGGCTTGTTGTACTTGCGGGCAACCTCATAGCACGCGCGGGACTGTATTCTGGGGTTCTCCCAGTCAGCGTAGTTGATTTGCAACTGTACGAATTCCATCTCCGGGTGCGCCGCCAGGATCTCTTCCAGCACGTCGGCGGTGTCATGGAAGGAGAAGCCGATGTTGCGGGCCAACCCCTTGGCTTTCATGTCCCGCATGAAGCCCCAGGCGTCGTGCTTATCCAGCCCGGCGATGGAATTTCTGCTCAGGGAGTGCAGCAGATAGTAGTCGATGTAGCCGGCGCCGGTGCGCTCCAGATGGGTGTTGAAGAGTTTTTGCATGTCCGCTGGTTCCTTGATCATCCACACGGGCAGCTTGGTGGCCAATTGGAAGCTCTCCCGGGGGTACCGGTTCACCAGCGCTTCCCGCGCCGCCACTTCGGACTTGCCACCGATATAGACATAGGCCGTATCAAAATAGGTGAAGCCCTTCGCCATGAAGCGGTCGACCATCTGCTTGGTCTGCTCCAGGTCCACTTCCTCGCCCAACATGGGCAGGCGCATCAACCCAAAGCCCAGCTTCCCGATTTCCTTGGTTGTCTGATTCATGACCGATCCTCCTGTTTATGCTATGAACGTTAATAACATAAACCTTAGAGTCTGCTCTAAGTCAAGACATTTCAACAATTTTTTTATGAAAACAAGTACAAGGCATGAGCAGATCGGGAACGGGGACACAATAACAGCATCCGCCATTTAGAGGTAGTGACCGCCATGAGAAAACTGACTTTCCTGCTCTCCTGGAGTTCCGCTCAAAAATGGATTCTATTGGGAATCCCGGTGCTCATTCTTCTCGGTTTTCCAATGCACTTTGTATATGAATGGTCCCGCAATTCGCCGATTGTCGGCGCCATTGCGCCTGTCAGCGAGAGCATCTGGGAGCACCTGAAGCTGACATTCTGGCCTGTGCTGCTGTGGTGGCTTGCGGGTTATCTTTTATGGAAGAAAAAGCCCGGCTTCAACGCTGCAAACTGGGTTGCGGGCTGTGCTGTGGCGGAGTTCATATGCCCTTTGGTCATTGCCGGCTTCTATTACTTGTATAACGGCTCTTTGGGCATCGAAAGCCTGGCCCTCAACATCCTCGCACTCTTTCTGGGCGTTTTGCTGGCGCAATGCCTGGCGCTGCACATCTATAACCATGCCCGGTGCGGCTTGGCCTGTGTTGTTGCCTCTCTTGCTGTGCTCATCGTGATGGTGATCCTGTACACGGTCTTCACCTTCACTGCGCCCAACATTCCACTGTTTCAAGCACATAACGCCGGCTAAAAAATGCGGGCGGCTGCGCTCCAGCGCAGTCATCCTCTCCTGCTCTGCTGCCCCTCGATCAGGCTTCGTAGCCAATACCCGCTGTCACGGATCGTCCGCTGCTGTGTTTTATGGTCAACCTTGATCACACCCATGGGGCACGACAGCCCGGAGTTCCACTCGAAATTGTCGATCAGCGACCAATAGAAATACCCCCGGATATCGGAGCCCTCGTCGATGGCCTTTTTCAGCGCCTGCAGATAATAGCTCAGATACTGTATGCGGTGTTCGTCGTCGGTGCGCGTGCGCTCTTCCCCACTGCCCTCTCCGGCGGTGCCGTTTTCCGTGATGTAGACGACGGGGTTTCCATACTCCTCGCGATACCGTTTCGCCAACTCCGTGAAGCCCTCGGGATAACCATGCAGGCCAAGCACCGGATGGGCATAGCGTTGGTCAGCGGCATTGCGGTCAACCCAGGTCTTCAGAAACGGAATGTACCATTTCCTTGCCGCGAACAGTCTGCTGTAATAATTGACGCCGAGAAAATCCACGGGCTGACGGATGGTTTCCATATCCCCCGGCAATACCTTGGGCACAATGGGCCACAGGTGCGAAAACAGCTTATCAGGGTACTTGCCTTTGAACACGCCATCCAGGAAGAAGCGGTTGACGAACAAGTCCGCCATCTCCACCGAATCGAGATCCTTTTCATTGGCTTCAAATCGCGCCGGATAGATCGGGAACTGGCTGAGCGTGACGCCGATGTTCAAGCCGCCGCGCACGCTGCGCATGGCCTGCACCGCCAAGCCATGGCCCAGAAGCTCATGGTGGGCCACCTTGAAATAGGTCCATGGGCTTTTGAGGCCCGGCGCGTGCTCGCCAAGAAAATGCCCGAACATCGCGTGCTCCCAGGGCTCGTTGAGCGTGATCCAATCCTTGACGCGATCTGCGAATTGCTCCGCGACAAGCTTTGCATAGTCGGCGAAATACTGAGCGGTTTCCCTGCCCGCAAAGCCCCTGTACCGCTGATACAGTGCATAGGGCGTATCCCAATGGAACAGCGTGACGAAGGGGCGGATGCCCTTTTCCAGCAGGGCGTCCACCAGGCGGTCGTAATAATCCAGCCCCTTTTGGTTCACAGCCCCCCGGCCCTGGGGCAGCACCCGAGACCAGCTGATGGAAAACCGGTAAGCGTCCATCTTCAGGCTGCTCATCAGGTCCACATCGGTCTGAAAGTCGTGATACGTGTCGCAGGCGACGTCGCCGGTGCTTCCGTCGCGGATTTTACCCTTCGTATGGGTGAATACATCCCAAATGGACAGCCCCTTGCCGTCCTCGTTCCACCCGCCCTCTATCTGATATGCGGCGGTGGCCGTGCCGAACAGGAAGTCTTTACCAAACTGAGGCAGCATACCCATCTCCACCTTCCCGGCAACTTATCTGGATTATATCATGTCTACGCGACCTTCGCTGTTGTTTTGTCTTGCGGATTCCGGCGCACAGCTTCTATAATGGAGTCAAAATATACCGGGGAGATGGACCATGGATACCGGAAAAAGCACCGCCCGCGAGCTCACAGGCTGGCAAAAATTCCTGCTCTCCTTCCCCACGATGCCCGGCACGCTGAGCTCCGTGCTGATCCACAACGCGTTCATCAAATACTATACCGATGTCATCGGCC
>JAEZSC010000106.1 GCA_023422005.1 Bacillota bacterium
AGGCCGGGCTGCAATACCGCATGGCGGCGTGGGCCGGCGTGTTCACGCAGTTCGTGTTCGGCTTTGCCCGGGCCATGATCCTGCTGGCCTTCTACCGCGTGAGCACCGCCGGCGCGGCCATGGACGCGGCTCAGGCCGTGACATATGTATGGCTGGGGCAGCTCTTCCTGCGGCTGCTGCCCTGGGGCGACGGGGAGCTCAACGAGGAGGTTCGCTCCGGCCAGGTGGCCTACAGCCTGCTCAAGCCTGTGCCGCTTCTGGGGCAGTTCTTCGCCCGGTCGTTGGCCAGCTGCACGAGCTCCGCGGCGCTGCGGGTGCTGCCCTTTTTGCCGATCATACTGATCCTGCCGCCACCTTACCGTATGAGCCTGCCCGTGAGCGTGGTTGCGGGGCTGTGGTGGGCGGCTTCCATGGCGCTGGCGGCTGGCTTAAGCGCCGCGATCAACTGCGCGCTGGCTGCCTTTTGCTTCAAGTCCATACTGGGCGACGGCGCGCGCCTGCTGGTGGGCGCGTTTTCCAGCCTGCTGTCCGGGTTGATCGTGCCGCTGCCGCTGCTGCCCGGCGCGCTGCAAACGGTGCTGATCGCCTCGCCCTTTGCGGGCCTGAGCGACCTGCCCATCCGGCTTTATACCGGCGCGCTTCCGGCATCCATGGGCGCGCTCGTGCTGGCGCTGCAGGCGTTCTGGTGCGTGGCGTTCCTTGGGCTGGCCCATTGGCAGCTGAGGCGCAACCTGAAGTCGCTGGACATCCTGGGAAGTTAGGGAAGCTCTGAATAAAGCATGGCATCCGCCTTGCTTGGTCTTTTTCCGCCCTGCTGCGTTGTCGTCGGCCGCCTATGCACTGCGGCATAAGCGACCTCCTCCGCCTTGCAGGACTAAAAAATCCACTGCGCAATTCGAACGCCCCATTAATTCAGAGATTCCCTAGGAGGTGATACCGAAATGACCGGCTTGCGCATGTATTGGTACTACATCCTGACATCGGTGAAGGCCCAGTGGCAGTACCGGCTCAACTTCGCGCTGATATCTGGCGGCGTGTTTCTGCAGAACATACTGGACGCGCTGGCGCTGTGGGCGCTGTTTGACCGCTTTGGCGCGCTGCCGGGGTGGACATTGCCCCAGGCGCTGCTGCTGTATGGCCTTGTGAACACGACCTTCGCCGTGGCCGACGCCTTTTGGCGGGGGTTCGACGTGATGAACCGGCTGATCCGCGACGGCCTGCTGGACCGCATGCTGCTGCGGCCCCGGTCGCTGATGGTGCAGCTGTTGGGCTATGAGTTCCGCATCAACCGGGTGGGGCGCTTTCTGCAGGGGTTCCTGGTGATGGCGCTGGCTTTCGCCTGGGGGGACATCCAGTGGACTTGGCTTCGGGCGCTGATGCTGCCTTGGGCGGCGCTCAACGGCCTGCTGCTGTTCGGCGGCATGTTCGTGCTGCAGGGGGCGCTGTGCTTCTATTCGATTGAATCCATCGAGGCCGTCAACGCCTTCAGCTACGGCGGCGTATATTTCGCCGGCTACCCTATGGAGATCTACGGCAAGTGGTTCCGGGCGCTGTTCACGTATCTGGTGCCGCTGGCGGCGGTCGTTTACTACCCAGTGTGCTTTATAATAGGACGAGGCGAAGCCTCCGCGGCGGTGGCCTTCGCGATCCCCTTGGCCGGAGCGGCTTTCTTTGGCCTTGCGCTGCTGGTGTTTTATAAGGTCGGGCTGCCGGCGTATCAGTCAACTGGAACTTGAGCCTTGGCCTTTGGAAACCTTCGGCTCCCAAATATGATGAATGTGAAGGGTTTTATCTGGAACATACTGCGGAAGGAATCGGACTCCTCATATAGAATGTTGATCGAGTAGGATGTTTAGGCCTGATTTTTCAGGATCGTATTGCGAGGAGTGTGAATCATGGCAAAGATGAACGCGATGATGTTGACGCGAGACCGCCACATGGAAATGGCGCAACTGGACAAACCCGCCCCCAAGCCCGGCCAGGTGCTGGTGCGGGTGAGGCACAACGGCGTGTGCGGTTCCGACCTGCACTTTTTTGAGCACGGCCGTATCGGCACCAAGTTTGTGGTGCAGCACCCCTATCTGCTGGGCCATGAGTGCGCCGGTGAGGTCGTGGAGCTGGGCGAGGGCGTGACCGGCCTGAAAGTGGGCGACCGCGTGGCTCTGGAACCCGGCGTGGCCTGCGGGCATTGCGAGTTCTGCAAATCCGGCCGCTACAACCTGTGCCCGGAAGTGATCTTCTTCGCCGCGCCGCCGGTACCCGGCACGCTGTGTGACTATGTGGCGCACCCGGCGGACATGTGCTTTAAGCTGCCGGACAACGTGGGCACGCTGGAGGGGGCCCTGGTGGAGCCGCTGGCCGTGGGCTTCCACGCCGCGCGGCTGGGGCAGGCCATGCCGGGCAAGACGGCGGTGGTGCTGGGCTCGGGCTGCATCGGCATGGTCAGCATGCTGGCGCTCAAGGCCCACGGCGTGGGTACGGTGTACATCACCGATCTGGTGGAAAAGCGCCTGGAGCGGGCCGCGGAGCTGGGAGCCACGGAGACCATCAACCTGCGCAGCGTGGACCCTGTGAAGCGCGTGATGGAGCTGACCGGCGGCCGGGGCGTGGACATCGTCGTGGAGACCTCCGGCAACCCCAAGGCCACGCTTTCCAGCGCCGATCTTGTGGCCATGGGCGGCAAGATTGTGCTGGTCGGCCTGTCGCCGGACCCTGTTTTCGAGTTCAACTTCGGCACGATCATGTTCAAGGAAGCGTCCATCGAGACAGTGTTCCGCTACCGCAACTGCTACCCCGCCGCCATTGCGGCCATCGCCTCCGGGCTGCCGGTCGCCAAGATCGTCAGCCATAAATATCCCTTCGAGCAGGCGGGCGAGGCGTTTGCGTACAATTCCGAGCACCGGGAAGAGGTCGTGAAGGCCGTCATAGAGCACTGAAAACGATGAAAATGCCGGCGACGCGAGGGCGTCGCCGGCATTTTTGATGCCGCAGGAATTATAACGCTTTGCTCTCACCGGGCTGGATTGCCACCGGTTGGCCGTCTGCCTCTATCCACACGGAGATTGCTGAGGGATTATAGACCTTTATTCTGTCCACGCTGAATTTCAAGCTCCGCTGGGCGGTCAGGTAGTCCATGATCTCCACATTGGTGGCATACCACACGTCCGGGTCGTGGGCGGCGGCAGCGCAGAAGCCCTCGATGAGCTCCCAATTGCCGTTGCGGTCGAATTCATAACTGTGGCCCCACACATAGAGCAGCGGCATCTGGCCCCAACCGGCGGCGGACTGAAACTGCTTGAGCCGCTCCATCAGCCGGTCTTCATGATGGCACGTGGGGTGCCACAGCAGAAAGTTGTCCGGCACGGAGAACCGGCCGTGGGAAAGCGTCGTGCGGGAATACTCGATGCCCAGCGCCGGCAGCGCCGACAGCACGGCGTCGTTATAATCCCCGAAGGGGTAGGACATGCCGCGCACAGGGCCGCCGGTCAGCGCCTCCAGCGCCCGCCGGTCGGCCAATATCTGCTCGGCCAGCTCCTCCCGGGGCAGCCGGGAGAGGAAGGGATGGCCCACCGAATGGGCGGACACCTCGTGCCCGGCGAACAGCGAGCCCACTTCGTCGGCGTGAAGCATATCCTTGCGGCCCAGGAAGCCGGAATTCAGGTGGAAGGTTCCCTTGATGCCGTGCCGGTTGAAGATGGCCACCAGCCGCCGGTCATGAATCTGCCCGTCGTCATAGCTCATGGTCAGCGCCTTGCGCTTGCCGCCCGGATATAAGCTCAGCCGTACCTGCATGTTTCCCGTTTCCTTTTCTTATGCGTTTCTGGTTGCGACGATATCCACACCGGTGCCGGCCACATTGTGCAGCACCACCTCGCCCACGCGCACCGGGGACTGCACCTGCACGGCCTTGAGCTCGGCCAGCACCGCCGGTATGCTGCCCTTGGGCACCGGCGCGCCGGTCTTCACGCTCAGGAGAGGCAAGGATCCGCCCTCCAGCGCCACCGAGGAGGTTACCGTGCGGGTGGGGTGGCTCAGTTCCTCCAGCGCGTATTTCTCACCGCGCACGCAGGTCTGGCCGTCGATCTTCAGCTGCCCGTCCACGAGCTTGGCCTTCAGGCGGCAGCCCACCGGGCACACGATGCACGTAAGTTCCTTATATTCGCTCATGCCTTGCCTCCCGTTACCGACACGGTCAGATCGCCGGCTTCTTTTAAGCTGGCGGCGTCTATCGTGATCTTCTCCATTTCGCCGGGCGTCATGATCATGGCTCGGCGCTGTTTCAGCAGTGTTTCGCCGGACATGGCCTGGGCCGTGGCGGGTTTTATAACACCGCGCACGCGGAAGTATAGGTCCAACTGGCCGTCGGGCAGCGCGTTCACATCGATGCGCTGGGGTACGACATAGCGCACGCCCTCGCCGGGTGTAACGGCCAGCCAGCGGGGCTCTCGCGCACCTTTGGCGCCCGTTGCATAGCGTGCCGCGGCCTCGCCGGCGATCTCGGCCTCGCGGCTTACATTGTCCACCAGGTCATGCACCTGCAGCACGTTGCCGCAGGCGAACACGCCGGGGATGCCTGTCTGGCGCCACTGGTCCACGACGGCGCCGCCGGTCACCGGGTCCATGGGCACGCCGGCCATCAGCGACAGCTCGTTTTCCGGGATCAGCCCCACGCTCAGCAGCAAGGTGTCGCAGGGGATGTATTCCTCGGTGCTCTTGATGGGCTGCAGCTTCTCGTTGACCGCGGCCACGGTGACGCCCTGCACGCGTTCGCGGCCGTGGATGCGCACGACGGTGTAGCTGAACTTCAAAGGGATGTCGTTGTCCACCAGGCACTGGGCCACGTTTCGTGCCAGACCCGAGCTATAGGGCATCAGCTCGCACACGAGCTTGACCTTTGCGCCCTCCCACGTGAGCCGGCGGGCCATGATCAGGCCGATGTCGCCGCTGCCCAGCACCACGATCTCGCGGCCGGGCAGCGCGCCCTGCATGTTGACCAGGCGCTGGGCGCTGCCGGCGGTGAAGATGCCCGCCGGGCGATCGCCGGGGATGTTGAGCGCGCCGCGGGTGCGCTCGCGGCAGCCCATGGCCAGCACCACCGCACCGGCCTGCAGTGTCAGCAGTCCCTTTTCCGCGCTCACGGCGGTGACCTGCCGGTCGGCGGTCAGGCCGATGACCATCGTGTCGGTCAGTATCTCGATGCCCGAACCCTCCAGACGGTCGATGAACCGCTGGGCATATTCGGGGCCGGTCAGCTCCTCGCCGAAATAATGCAGGCCAAAGCCGTTGTGTATGCACTGCTGCAGAATGCCGCCCAGGTCGCGGTCGCGCTCCAGCACGGTGACTTGGGCTCCCTGGGCCCGGGCAGCCAACGCCGCGGCCAGGCCGGCCGGCCCGCCGCCGATGACCAATACGTCCACGTGTGTCATAAGCCCTCCCTGCAGGACGCGACGAAGCTTTGCCCGCCGTTCTTGGTGATGTCTTCCATGGCGCAGCCGGTCTCCCGGCAGATGATCTCCATGAGCCTGGGGCCGCAGAAGCCGCCCTGGCAGCGCCCGGCCTGGGCGCGGGTGCGCCGCTTGAGTCCGTCCAGCGTGGTGGCCGGCACTGGCGCGTGCAGCGCCCGCACGATCTCGGCCTCGGTCACGGTTTCGCAGCGGCAGATCACCCGGCCGTGCAGAGGGTTCTCGGCGATGGCCGCGCGGCGCTCGTCGTCGCTCATGTCGGCAAAGTGCTTGTGCCTTTGCCGCGTGGCGATGAAGTCCGCCTTGGGCGTCAACTCCAACCCAGAGGCCTGCAGCTCCTGGGCCACCAGCTCGGCGACCGCCGGCGAAGAGGAAAGCCCCGGTGAGCAGATGCCCGCAGCGTTCACCCAGCCAGGCACGTCGGGCTCGCGGCCGATGATGAAGTCGTCGCGGCCCACGACCACCGAGCGCAGGCCCGCGAAGGACGTGATGACCTTGTTCAATGGGATGCTAGGCACCGACTTGCGGCTGAGCTTCTTCAAATACCACAGCCCCTCAGGCGTGACGGCGGTGTCGTCCTTATCAGCGGTGTTCACGGCGGTGGGGCCGGCATACAGGTTGCCGTGCACCGTGGGACTCACCAGCACGCCCTTTCCCCAGCGGCTGGGCGTCTGAAAGACCACAGTGCCCACGGTATCATAGGTGGAGCGGTCCAGCAGCATGTACTCGCCCTTGCGCGGCAATATCGTGAAGGGCCGCCCGCCGGCCAGCGCGTTCACCTCGTCGCTGCGGATGCCCGCGGCGTTCACGATGAACCGCGCGCGGACTTGCTCGCAGGCAGCGCCGCCCAGCGTGAAGCCCCGCTCGTCGCGCTTAACGGAGCGCACCTCGAAGCCCCGGCGGAAGGTGACGCCGTTGGCCACGGCGTTCTCCATGAACCCCAGCGTCAGCTCAAAGGGGCACACAATGGCCCCCGAGGGCGCCCACAGCGCCGCGACGATCTCCGCGCTTAAGTTGGGCTCCCGGCGGCGCACCTCGTCGCCATCCAAAATCTCCAGCCCCGGCACGCCGTTGGCGCGGCCGCGCTCCAGCAGGCGGCCCAGCTCCTCTTGGTCGTCGGCGTTGAAGGCCACGACCAGCGAGCCGATGGGCATAAAGGGCACGCCCAGCTGCGGGCACAGCTCCCGCAGCAGCGCGTTGCCGCGCACATTGAGCCGGGCCTTCAGCGTGCCGGGCACGCAATCATACCCGGCGTGCACGATGGCGCTGTTTGCTTTGGACGCGCCCACGGCCACATCGGCGCCTTTTTCCAGCACGATGACGCGCAGCGCGTATTTTGAGAGTTCCCTGGCCACGGCTGCGCCGGTAACGCCGCCGCCGATGACCGCCACATCGAACATACAATCTCCCCTTTGCATAAAAAAAGAGCGCACAAAACCAAGCAAGGCTTTGTGCGGCTCTCAAATCTCTGCCGTTTCCTCAACCGTAGTATACGCTGTTTCGCATCATTTCGCAACCTTTAGGCTGGCGAAAAACCACCTTGTGGTTTTCGCCAGCCTTTCGCCGACGACACTGTTGTGTCGTCGGCGATTCAAACGACTTGTCATAGCTGCTGTTTGTCGCCCGCCGCGCGTGTCGCCGGGCGACATCTTTGCTTTGTAACTCATATTTCATTTTCTAAAGACGCGTTTTCGCCTGCGGGCGGGCATTTGTATCGGCCTTTTGCTTTTTTTATTTTCCTCCCACCGGATGAACCGTCGGTCGGCTTCCTGCTACTCGTTGCTAAATATAGTTCTTTGATAAGCTGGTGTTATGTGTGTTCGATCTTTTAGGCTCGCACTTTTCTTTATTTAAGAGAGCATGATTCATACTATATTGGGAGAATACTCTTGGATTATGCTCTCTTATATATGCGCATTGGAGGGATGGCGCGATGACGTTGGTGCCTGGGTATGGCCGTAGGACAATGGCGGTGGCTCTGGCGATGCTGGCACTCTTGGCGGTGGGACTGTATGGTTGCAATGGCAAGACCGAATCCACCGAGGGGAAGACGCTGCACGCAAAGCAGGTGCTGGAGCGCTACGACGCGGATCAGCAGCCGGTGGCGCAATATCTGGAGATGTGGGTCGCGCCGCCCATGGCGGTATGCCATGAAATGGACGCCGGCGGAAAGGTGCTCAGCATTTCGCTGGACAACGCCGACGGCCACATACAGTACGATGCCGAGACGATGGAAGCCCGCAAGTCCGGCGCTGCGGCGGTGTTCCACGTCAACTTCCAACGCTTGAAAAACGCCTACGCCAAGGCGACGGCGCAGGGCGAGCTCACTTATGCCGGCCGGGACTGCATCGCCTGGCTGCTGGAGAGCAACGACGAGGATGATTGGGTGAAAGCCTATGTGGACCAGCAGACAGGATGGGTTCTGCTGTGCGACGCGCCGCTGTTCCGCCTGCGCACGGCCAGCGTGGAGCTGCTGGGTGCCGACGCCAAGCGCTTTGAAACGCCGGCGGGCCTAAAGTTCAGCGAGGGGGGACAGCGATGAAAAAGTTTTTGACACTGCTGCTGGCTGTGCTGCTGCTCGTCAGCGGGTTTCCAGGGCCCGTACAGGTCGCCCGCGCGGTATCCGACCCCATCTCCCACGGTCAGATCAACACGGTCACCTACGTGCGCTGGGGCAAGAGCGAGCTGTACCCGGTGCTCGGTATGGTCGGGCCCACAGACGAGTTTGACGTGTATGAGTACGACAAGAACTGGGTTATGGTGCTCTATGACACATGGATCAGCCAGGGGAACACAACCCGGAGCCACAGCTTCTTCGGCTATGTGAAGCGCTCGGAGATCGACTGTGACCCTCCGCTGGAGGGAGACGAATCCGCGAAGGCCGACACCGGCCCCGGCAAGCGCAAAGGGAAAAAGCCCAAGAACCGGGCCAGCCCCGCACCCAGCGCCGGGGTTTCGGAGCAGCCCTCCGCCGAACCCACGGAACAGGCATCGGAGCAGCCGGAGCCCACGCCGTACATGGATGAGATGGAGGAATACGACTGGATCATCCGCACCAACGGCACCTCTACGCAGTCGTTCGACGCCGGCGACGGCATCATCGTCCATGCCAGCTTCAGCCTGATGGCTCAAAAGGCCGGCGGCACCGCGCCCAGTTCCGACCCGGCCTTCAACCATGGCATGCACACACCCTACGCGGCGACGGCGTATCTGAGCCTTATTTGCAAAATGAGCGATGCCATAGAAAACTGGGGCCTGTCGGAGCTGATGCAAGGCAGTGGAGGCTGGGAAATCAACATCAGAGCGCCATCCAGCCGCTTCTTTCTGGATACGGGCAGCGAGGACTTCGCCCTGGTGAACCTGTCCATCCCCGCTGCCTCCGACGCCAAGATCGATCCCTCGATTAAGACCGATACGGTCAGTGGCAGCTTCTTTGGGCAAGTATCCGGGGCGATGAGCATACCGGTGCAACTGCAGCGCAGCGGCGGCGGCTACCGCTTCGTGCTCAAGAACATGCGCCCCGGCGGCGGCGACCTGACCTTCCCCGCCGTGCTGGAGAAGACTTTTGCCGACGAGGACCGCTGGCAGAAAAAGGCCCGCGAGGCCGACGAGGCTCGTAGGAAGGCTGAGGAGGCGCGCAGGAAGATGGAGGAGGAGGCCCGCAAGAAAGCCGAGGAGGCCGCCAAGGAGAGCCCGGCGCCCGCGGCTACCGAGGAGCCTTTGGCACCGCTGGTTACGGATGAGATTCCTTTGGCACCGCTGGTCACGCCGGAACCCCTGGCCCCATTGGTGCCAGAGGAACCGCTGGCGCCGCTGGCACCGGTCACCCCGCCGCCGGAGGACATCCCGCTGGCGCCGTTGGTCCCGCTGGATGGGGAGAACGTGGATAACTTCCCCGGCGGCGAGTGAGGGGTGCAACATGAAAAGATCGTTTTTTATTTCGCTGACCATTCTTCTGGCCCTGGGCCTGAGCGCGTGCGGCGCTCCGATTCCTGCCACAACTGCCCCAACCGCTAAGCCGTTACCCGCCAGCGCCAGTCCGTCCGCCGCCCAAACCGCCGATGCCGCCACCACCAGCTGTGCGGACACCGCCAGTACGCCTGTTGCAGCATCGACGGATGACTCCGGCAACATGGGCATGAGAGCTTTCATCGACGCCTTCCAGACGGTGCGGGAGAACCCACTGGGAGCGGACATGAGCTACACGCTGTATTTGGAGGCCAAAAACCCCGAACCTGTACAGACAGCGCCGGCTGGCTCGGGCATGGCAGCGCAACTGGAGAAGCTCAAAGCCTTGGTGGATGGATCCGGCCTGCACTATGTGGACGCGGCAACCGTATTGGGTATGGAGGTCAAGACCGAGCATTGGGTGCGAGGTGAGAAGTTCAAGACCGTCGATGAACTGACCGGAGACGTCATCGTATTTGACGGCACGGACGGCATTCGGTATAACCCGCAGACCAAGACCGGCAGAAAGATGGAAAGCATCGACGTCACCGCGTCCAAGAACATGCAGGCTGTCGCCTTGCTGACGATGCTCACGGTATCGCCCTATGAGAGCATGCCCGATGAGAAGTTCGGCCAGTGGGACTGCGCGGTGTACCATATGGACATCGAGTTCATGGGAATGAAAGGCAACACCGTTTACATCGACAAGGCCACCGGCCTGATCGTCAAGAACGTCTACGGCGACCCCAAGGATGAGAAGAACTCCATGGCCACCGTCGTGCAGTCGATGGATACCGAGGGCTTTGGAGACGATGTGTTTGCGATACCGCCGGATATAACCATAGAATAGTGCGCGGTTGAAACGGAAAGGGCGCGGTCATTGGCCGCGCCCTTTGCGTAAAAACATGTTCTATATTTGGCTTCCCCTGGAGGGGAAGCTGTCGCCGAAGGCGACTGATGAGGTGTCTAGTCATGAACAACGTAAACACCTCATCCGGCGCTACGCGCCACCTTCCAGGATGCATGGGCGAGCAGCGGCTTTGCCGCGGCCAGCCTCCTCAAGGAGAAGGCTAGGAGTAGGATGTTTATCCCAAGTCCGGTTTGTCGGTCAGCGTGACGACGGGCTTCTCCGCGCCGTGCAGCTCGAAGATCACCAGCTCATTCTCTCCGGCCTTGAGCAGCGGCGCGGGCACATACAGCGTCTTCTGAGGGCCTGCCTTCCAATAGCGGCCCAGGTTGAAGCCGTTGATGAAGGCCACGCCCTTCTCCCAGCCGTCCAGCCGCAGGAACGTGTCCGCCGGCTGGTCCACGGTGAAGCTGCCGCGATAGAAAGCCCGGCCTTCGCAGCCTTCGCGGCCTTCGGCCGTTTTTATTTTGGAGGTACCGCGGTAACGTAGTTTTGACAGGTCGTCCATGGGCAGCAGGTGGATGTCATAGCCGTACAGGTATTGCTGGCCGTGTCGGATTCCTTTGGTGATGCCCTTGGGCTCCCACATGTTGTTGCCATAGTTGGCGCGGCCCATGTTCTCCACGAGCACGTCTACGTTAGAGCCCTGCGGCGGCACGGCGAAGCGGATCTCCTCGCCGCCGCCCACGCCCAGCACGCCGCGGTATTGGCCGTCCACGAACACCAGCACCCGGTCGTGCACATCCTGCAGCACCAGCGGCTGCTCCTCCCGGGGGCCGCTGATCGCCGTGCGGTAGAGAATGAAGCCGTAGCCCTGGCCCAGCTTCTCCATGGGGTAGGGGGCGGGTTCCCGTCGGCGGCGGCCCAGGCGGCTCAGGTTGTCGAATAACCCCGCCCGTTCGGTCAGTTCCACCGTGCCGAAGGCTCGCAGGGGAGTAGGGGGCAGCAGCGACACTTCCGGGATGGGCGCGTACTTGGCTATGACGTCGCGGAAGGCGTGATATTTGGCGGTCAGCTCGCCGCTCTCGCTGAGCGGCGAATCGTAGTCGTAGCTCGTAATCGTGGGTTCCAGCGCGTCGTAATGGTTGGCGCCGGCCATGAAGCCGAAGTTGGTGCCGCCGTGGAACATGTACAGGCTCACCGATGCACCCGCTGCCAGCATCTCGTCCAACACCTGGGCGGCGTCTTGAGCGTTGCGGGTGTGGTGGGGCCCGTTCCAGTGGTCAAACCAGCCGTTCCAGTATTCGGCGCACATCAGCGGGCCATCTTTCTGGTATTCGCGCAGCTTGGCAAAGGCCTCGGCCGGCCGGCTGCCGAAGTTGGCGGTCTTGAAAACGCCCTCCAGCGTGCCGCCCTGCAGCATCCAGTCGCTGGGGCCGTCGCTGGTATAGAGCAGGGCGCTGTCTATGCCCAAACCGGCGATCAACGCCCGCAGGTGTTCCAAATACGCACTGTCGTTGCCGAAGGAGCCGTATTCATTCTCCACCTGTACGGCGACGACCGGCCCGCCACGGCCCACCTGCAGAGCCGCCACCCGCGGTATGAGCTCCCCAAACCAGCGGCCCACACGGCGCAGCCAGCGCTTGTCCATACAGCGGATGCTCATATCCTCCCGCAGCAGCCACCAGGGCAGGCCGCCGAACTCCCATTCGGCGCAGATGTATGGGCCTGGTCGCACCAGCGCGTACAGGCCCAGCTCGTGGGCCAGGCGCAGATAGGCCTCCAGGTCCAGGTTGTCGGAGAAGTCGTATTTGCCCGGCTTGGGCTCATGCAGGTTCCAGGCTACATAGGTTTCCACAGCGTTGCAGCCCATGGCCTTGAGCTTGAGCAGCCGGTCGCGCCAATAGGTCCGGGGCACACGGAAGTAGTGCACGGCCCCGGCGATGATGCGCACGCTCTGGCCGTTGATCAGGAATCCGTTGTCGGTTAATGTTACTTTATTTTCCATACCGCCCATTATACCAGCTTGTGAACAAAGCTAACACACGTAAAAACCTCTGAAACATTGCGCTCAATTTCACATTTATTTGTGCTATCGTTTGCCATACAAAAACGAGTGTTTGCCTACGCTGCTTGTCTCCGCACTCGACGACAAACCACATGCAAGGAGAACGCCCATGCCCTACAAAGCCACTTGAACAACAGGCAAGACAGGCATTCGATATGAGGAATCAGTTCAGGACACAAGCGCGCAACGCAATGACCAACAAAGCCGCGGCAGAGGAACTCTGGGGTACAAGGCCGAATATGACGTGGGAGCAAATTGTCGAAAAATACACCCAGAGAGGGTATAACGGAGACGCTTTATATCAAGAAATTATTAAAGCAGCGCAAAGAAGTAACGCCGCCGTCAATAAACTGATGGGTATCTCACCTAAGTAGAGGAGGGACAATTTTGGATATAAGAGTATCAAAAGTAAGCAATCCTGATGGCTCAACTGAGTTGTTTTTTGAACAATTAGGGCATTGGGATTATTATCAGCCTATCCTGCAAATTTTGGTTCAGGAAAACGGATGCAGTGTAGTTGATGAGAAAGATAAGGTTACAGATTATGATACCTTGCTTAGGCTAGGCAGCTTCTCATTTTATTTTAAGCATGACTACATGCTTGGGAATTACCTATATGCTTCCAGTAAAATGGATGTACCTGCCCTGGAACAATTGGCATGGAATGTTATTAACAGCATCAGGCTTAAGCTCAAGAGTTTACACTCGTAACTTTGCTGCCGGATGTTTACTACACGGGGCTGGAGTAGCGAGAGGGAGACGGACGCTTGCGTCCGTCTCCCTCCTGCCTTTATGTCTTACTTCATTCCAAACAATTCTTGCTTCTTATCCAGATAGTACAGATAATCCTCTTCTTTGACGTTGGGCGGGCAGCGGTGGTCGCAGAATGGGATGTAGCCGCCGCGGGCCACATAGGGGATCAGCGACTCCAGATAGGCGTCGATGGCCGCGGGGCCATCTCGATGCGACGAGGACAGACGATGTGCTCCAGAGCATGTTGAACAAGGACCAGCTTGCGCATCTGGTTGATAACTACGGCCAGGTACAAGGGATGCTCACTGATCATCAAAAGCAACGAATTATGTCCGGTGAAGCAAGCATATACTCGATTTTCGATCAACTCAACGCTGAACAGCAAGAGAAGATCAACCAACAGAGCCAGAGCCTCATGAGCACTTTGAGCCCTCAACAAAAGGTAGATTTGCTGTTCCTGAACAGCGGAATGCTCCGCGACATCGATTTGCAGAAGAGGCAAGCGATTCTGAACCACCTGAAGGGAAATGACGGGGCTATCAGCTACGACGATCTTGTGCGAATAGGGGTTTTCCAACCTGGCGAGCTGGCCGAAAGCGGGTTCAAGCGATGGCTACAGAACAAGGACATCGGCGGTCCGGCCCACTTACATGAGCTTCTGGAGGAGGAGTACAGGCTAAACAATCATGATACCTCTTTTGCCAATCTGGACCAAGAGCAACGACAGCGGCGCAGTGCGGAACAGATGATGCTGCTTGCGATGATTGCCGCACCTGCCATAGATGGCATGATAAATGGTCCCGGCGGCGTTGCATTTGGGGACAACGTATATGATAATATTGAAAAGTATGGGACGTAGGGAAAATACCAGGGCAGCGAGTATTCGTGGAAGCCGCCGGCGGGCACGGGAAAGAGTGGTGACATTCAGCAGGTTGCTGGTTTGGATGACTTCAAAGCCAGAATACCTCCCAATGCTCAGGAATTACCGTGGAAAAACATTGAAGGCGGTTCACCAGAAGGCATACGATACCGATGGATAGATGACAAGGAAAAATGTATGGAATGTGCGAGCACATAGTATAGATCCAAATGTACCACCAGGTAGCAATGCAGCAAGGGGTGGGTATATAGAGTCGAGGTAAGGTGGGGTGGCGTCGGGAAAAAATTCTATATGGATTCGTTCGGTAATTTCCAACCTGAAAACGTATTGAATCCAAACAGCCCCATGTATAATGAAGCTACTGCAAACGATACACACATTATATTAGGAAATAAATAGGAAAGAGAGGGTTAAAACTATGGATAAACAAGAAGTGCTGCGCATCATGCGTACTGGTAGTCGTAAGGAAAAGATGGATTACCTAAACTTTCTAGACAATGTGTTTGATACTTATAACAGGAGTATCGTAAATGCCAGTGCTGTGGTGCAAGAATTGATTAATTGTGCACTGGCATCGAATGATGACGGTCTTACGGACGAGATCATAGAGGTTATTTGCTCAGCTCAGATTTCACAGGACCTTCATGATATAGACTATAGCGCAATAGCGAACAGTCTTACCCGTGTTCCGGAAAAGTTTCTGCCGAGATATATTGATATGTTAGGCAATACTGGAGATGTAAAATTCTTATCTGACATCATGAAATTCAAAAGTCACAAAAGCAAGAGTGTACAGGATGCAGTTAATGATGCATTGATTGAGCTAAGGGTGTCTGATCGCAGCTAGTGCTTGGAAATTGGCGTATAAAGTTTACTTGGAGTATGTAAATAGTTTTGTGCTTTTACCTCAGTACCGCGTTCGGGCAGAAGGCGGTGCAAAACCAGCATCCGTTTTACAAAGCATAGCTGATGGGTGGCCGAAGAGACTAACGAAGTATTATTCCCATAACTTCCTAAGATAATTGATAACAGGAAGGAGACGGTCGCTTGCGCCCGTCTCCTTCCTGGTCTATAAGTCAGCCTCTTACTTCATCCCAAACAGTTCCTGCTTCTTATCCAGATAATACAGATAATCCTCTTCCTTGACGTTGGGCGGGCAGCGGTGGTCACAGAAGGGGATGTAGCCGTCGCGCCTGCGGTAGACAGTATGCTAATCGGTCCCGGCGGCGTTGCATTCGGGTACAATGTATATGATAATATTGAAAGATATGAAACGCAGGGGAATTTCAAGAGTAGCGATTATTCGTGGAAGCCAACAGAACCTGGAAGTCTAGTTGAGAGCGCAGGGACAAGCTTTCTGGTACATTGGATGACTATATCGCTTTTCGCGAATCCGCTTCTAGAAGATTGAATATGAGGGTTATTGGGAGGTTTGGTATGAATGATATTCAAAACATTTTCGAACGACTTAGAAATATGGAGGTCCCTGATAACATGGCAGATAAGTTCTGTAATATGTGGATCATAACGTGAAATTGATTGAGAGTGCTAAAGTATGTTAACAGGGTTACTGGAACTTGAGAAAAACCTTCATGGGTTTACTTATCCAAAAGCTTTTCTGAAAGCTGTTGAACTGCATCTGACGGATTTGGACATATGGTATATAATGGACGCTGAGCAGGTGTTGCTGCGGTTTGAAGGCCTGAGGCAGCGCTATCCCAAAAGGAAACTTATCCCGTTTGCTCGCCGGGATGACAATGATGATGTCGCCTGCTTCGAAGTAGATAAAGGGAACAGGGTTTTTGTTATTCACGACTTCGCCAATGAGGGTTGGGAACGCCGTAAAGAGTTTTCGGATTTTTGGGGTTGGTTCGAAGCCGCGGTGCATGACATGATTGAATATCAGCGAGAGGAAGAGAAGGTTTTGTGATTATTCGTTAGGAAGGAAGATATCATGAGCCCTCATTTTGAAGATGAATTCATGGATTTGCAATCTGAACTTATAGCGTTATGTCTGGAAGTGACAGGGAATAAGGTTGATAAAATTTATGCCTATGCTTCAATTGAAGAAAAAAGCAAAATGTTTAATGCTTTCTTTAAAGTCAATGGAGAGATAAAAACCCTTAATCAGTTGGGGTTAAACAACTCTTTGATCAATCAGTTTCTAAGATTGGGAACAGGTGATTTAGAAAAAATCCGATCTGTTTGTAAGAGCTTTAACAAGCCAATACCTACTGAGATCAAAATGCACTATGACGTGAATACCGGTAAATATAGTGCGGATTATAGATACAACGAGGTTTGCTCTGCTAGGACTGGAGTAAGTGCCGGTGTAATTTTTATGAATTGGATTTCTGAAATAAAGTCAATAAATGAACAGTGAAAGTGTCCATTCTGTCCGGTTACTGGATAGCTTAGTCCCGGACTATAGCGCTTTCGATAGGCAATGAGAATAAAGAGGTCGAACAAAACACGAAACGGGAAGCAAGGTGTAACCATATGAGACCCAGCAACACGACAATCGTCGATTTCTACCAAGGGGCATATGGACCGACGCTGCGTATTGATGTGCAGGACGCTTCCTGGCTCAAAGCGTTTCAAAGTCATATGGCGCAATTGGCAAACAGAAACATAACAGAGTTTGATTTGCTTCATCTAGATGGCGTAGAAAAGGGTGAAATCTCCGGACTAAGATTTCGTTTGGACTTCGAATCCTCGTTAACTATTGTTACACCCAAGCAAACAGGGAAGTATGAATCTTTCCTTTGGACTCTTGATATGGAAAGTATCGAACGTATCACGGACGTAGTTGACAGGTTCTTGGAGAGCAATCGCCCCGGACATTATTACCTGTATGATGAAGATCAGACCCTTGTCGAGTTGGCCTTTAAGGAATAGCAGGAGGGAGACGATCGCTTGTGACCGTCTCCCTCCTGCCTTTAAGTCTTACTTCATCCCAAACAGTTCCTGCTTCTTATCCAAGTAATACAGATAATCCTCTTCCTTGACGTTGGGCGGGCAGCGGTGGTCGCAGAATGGGATGTAGCCACCGCGGGCCACATAGGGGATCAGCGACTCCAGATAGGCGTCGATGGCCGCGGGGCCCTTGGCCATCTCGATCTTGTCCACGCCGCCCATGATGCGCAGACCGGGGAACTGGTCCAGCAGCTCGCCGGGGTGGGCGCAGGAATTGACCTCGTAGGGGAACAGGCAGTTGATGCCGCCGTCCATCAGGTGCTTGAGGATTGGGCGCACATCGCCGTCGCAGTCGGTGTACCACACGTCGATGCCGTAACGGTCCAGCCGGTCACGGATGCGGCGATAGCGCGGCTTGAGCACATCGCGGAAGAAGCTCGGCGGCACGATGGGGCCGTTCTTGAAGCAGATGTCCTCCCAGCCGCTGGCATAATCGAACTTGAAGTGGGGCAGCACCTGATCCAGGAAGTTCTCCACCAGCACGCAGCAAGTCTCCACCATGTCCTCCACCATCTCCGGATAATCGAACACGGCGTAGCACAGGCCCTCAAAGGTCAGCATGTCGCGGATGCGGCCGATCATAGAGCCGCAATCCACGCCCAGCGGGTAGTCGCGGCCTTCGTCGGGCTTGTGGCGTGCTTTCCACGCGTCGATGTCCACCTTGCGGCCGGGGTGGTTCACGTCGAAACGCTCGGCCTTTACCTTCTTCCAGTCATCGGGCGTCACGATCTGGCTCTTGAGGTAGTGGGGGATCGTGCTGTGGCCATCCACCGGCTGCTCGGCGATCAGGCCCTCGCTGTTCTGCCGCAGGATCATCTTGCCGTCTTCGGATGTGCCGATCTGCTTGCTCTCGAAGGCCGGGCACATGAAGATTGTGCCGTGGATGCCATGGATGGGATCGAAGGAGAAGAAGCGGTTGGCCTGCCCCTCATTTCGAATGCCGTTTTCCGTGAACATCTTCCACTCTTCGTAGTTTTCTTCCCAATAGCCGAACTCCATGTTGAAGCTGCGGTCCACGCTTTGAAAGTGCATTTGCCGGTTGAAGCGTTCTCTGGGCGTCATCGTTCCTTTCCAAGGTTCGCGGATGTGATCGATCGCCATGCAGGTTCCTCCTCGCCAATGGATAATCTTGAATTGTTGCGGTGCATACCTTAGAATAATACCGTATGCTTATATGTTTTGCATCGTCAAACATTGCCCGATGATATCGAAATATTGCCAGAGGATGACGGTATGCGTCTGAACTTTCACATGGGAGCTGGCTCGGGATACCGCTCCGTGGACAACACGCCCAGCGCCGCCGCGCGCCGACTGCCGTTCTATACGACGGCTGCGGGTTTTTTCACCGCCGGCGAAGAGTATTTCACCGAGCGGGAAGGAATGGAGGACAGCCATCTGCTGCTGTATACGATTTGCGGGCAAGGCATTCTCCAATACCGGGGCCAGCAATGGGATTTGACACCCGGCACCGCCGCGCTCATCAACTGCTACAACTACCAGCGTTATGCCACCGCCTCCGCGACGCCCTGGGAATTCAAATGGGTGCACATCGGCGGCGAGACCGTGGGCGAATATGAAGGCCGTATCAACAAAGGATCCCTGTGCGTGGTGCCGCTGGGCGAGGAGTGCAGGACCGGTGGCGCGCTGGACGACATTTTGAGCATGCTGCGGGAGAAGTCCGACCTGCTGGCGGACGTAAAAATTTGTGAGGCGCTCCTGATGATATTGACCGAGCTCGTGACCGGCAACCGCTTTGCCGGCGGAGCCCACGGCCTGCACGGCCAGGAGGTGCACAGGGCCATCCGCTATGTGCGCGAGCATTACCGCACGATTGATGGCGTGGATGAGATTGTGGGCCGTACGCACATCAGCAAATACTACTTTTTGAGGCAGTTCAAGGCCCACACGGGCATGGGCTTGTATGAGTTCTTGAACAGCCACCGGGTGGATGTGGCCAAGGGGCTGTTGAAGGACGCGGGCTGCACGGTGGGCAGCGCGGCGCAGGCTGTGGGCTTCAACGACGTCAACTGCTTCATACGCTACTTCAAGAAGGTGACCGGCGTTACACCCGCGGTCTATCAACGCTATTACTTATATTAAGGTTGAAACGAAGGATCGGATTTGCTATGATTCGCTTGTAAATCCCGGACAAATATTGAGCTTGATTAACAGATTTCAGAAGGGACGAGTGAAACCATGTGTGAGGTAAAAAGGCTTTCCGGGCGGCGCGCGCTGGTGACCGGCGGTGGACAGGGCTTGGGCGAGGCGCTGTGCCTGCGCCTGGCGCAGGAGGGCGCGCTGGTGGCTGTGGCGGACATCAACCTGGAGACGGCGCAGGCCGTGGCCGCCAAGATTCCCGGGGGCGTGGCAGTGGCCGTGGATGTGACCGATTATGCCGCCTGCGAGCGCATGGCCCAGCAGGCCGCGGAGGCGCTGGGCGGCATCGACATCCTGGTCAGCAACGCGGCCATCGTGTTCTCCGGCTCCATCGATGAGATGACCGCCGACCGCTGGAAGCGCGTGATCGATGTGAACCTGTGCGGCTGCTTCAACACCTGCAAGGCTGCGGCGCCCTATCTTCGTAAGAGCGGCGGCGGGTCCATCATACAGATCAACAGCAAGTCCGGCAAGAAGGGTTCCTTCAAGAATTCCGCCTACGCTGCCAGCAAATTCGGCGGCATCGGCCTGGTGCAGAGCCTGGCGTTGGAATTCGCCGAGGAAAACATCCGCGTGAACGCAATCTGCCCAGGCAACCTGCTGGATTCGCCGCTGTGGGTCAACAGCCTCTACAAGCAATATGCCAAGAACCAGGGCATTACCGAAGAACAGGTGCGCCAGAAGTACATCGACCAGGTGCCTATGAAGCGTGGCTGCACCTATGACGATGTGGCCAACGTCATGGTGTTCCTGGCCAGCGCTGATTCCAGCTATATGACCGGTCAGGCGATCAACGTGACCGGGGGACAGGAGATGCGCTAACGCGTCGGCGGGGGAACTTCTCCCCCGCCGAGACCACCCCCTGCTTTGTTCGCCCGCGATGCCACATCGCGGGCGATTGCTATGCTCTTGGCCTTTGTTTGCCGCCCACCGCGCATGTCGCCGGGCGGCCTTTCTGCTGCTCGACCTGTGCACACAGTGAAAGGAGCGGAGGACCGCTGCGGCGGGGTTTTTGTGAGCGGTCTTGTCTCCGGGGTTGGTTTCCTCCGGCGGAATAAATCCGCCGTCGGCAATAAAGCCAGAGAAAGAGTGAAATTGTTGTCTACCTCGTTTCGCCTTGTTCAAGCCACGCTGGAAATGTTATAGTAACGATATCAAACCGTTGCAATATTTTTTGAGGTGCCGCCATGTTGAAACGACGGAACTCGCTTGCGCTGCTGCTGGCGGCGCTTCTGGTGTCTGCTGTGGCCTGCGCGCCCAAGGCCACGGCCACCACGGCCGCTACGGCCGGCGCCATGGCTGCCGCAGTGTCCGCTTCCGCTGCGCCGACAGCTTCCGCCACTGTGCAGGCCGGCGGTTGGACGGCCGGCGGCGACGCTTCCATCTGGACAAGCGACGGCGCTTACAAGCTGTCCGCGGAAAACGGCGAGCTTAAGGCCGAGGTCAAGAAAACCACGCAGGACGCTGCTTTTACGGCCACCTTCCCGGCCATGGACATTTCCGCTCGGCCTCTGGCGTCGCTTTCGGCCCGGAGTGCCGGCGTGGCCCGGGTCAGCATCGGGCTCACCGACGTGGCCGGCCACACGGGCTGGATGGTGGGCCTGGCCGGCAGCCAGGAAATGGCTGTCGGGGATCACCCGATGGTTCACACGTTTGACTTTTCTGAAGTGCGCACGATCAACCTGCATAAGATCACCGCCATCAGCATCGCCGTGGATCGCGGCTCGCCGGGCAGCACCGCCACGGTGTGGCTCAGCGACATCCGCGTGGGCGGCGACGCCGTGGATTCGGTGCCGCTGCTGCCTGTGGGCGACCAGCAGGCCTACGTAGGCGCGCCGCCGCTGCCGGTGGATGTGCTGCCGGCGTGGGCCCGGGACGTGGGCACCTTGAAGTGGGATGTGGAGATGGGCGGTAACGCTGCCCGGGACGGCGAGGTGATACCCCAGGGCGACGGTTGGCAGTTCCGCTATGCACTGACCGGCCAGGCTGGTTCGTCGCCGGTGAAGCTGACCTTCTCCGACGAGAACGGAGCACAGCAGGCGCTGCAGTTTACGATCACCGCCGAGGACAACCTGCCCCCGGCCATGGACGATGTGCCCGCTCAGATCGCCGCGGCGGGCACGACGATTGCAGTGCCACTGACCGGTATCGACGACGGCAACCCCGCCGCCCGCCAGGCTGTTACGCTGAGCGCCGCCGCCGAGGACCCCACCGTGGCCACGGTGCAGGCGCAGCACGCGGGCGACGACCGCTGGGGCAGCCTGGCGGTGCAGGCGCTGCGGCCCGGCAGCACCGCCGTGACCGTTACCGTGGGCGATGACGCCGGCGCGCAGATTCAGAAGAAGTTCACCCTGACCGTTTTCGAATCGCTGAACCAGCCGCCCCGCTTCGACGCTGTCTCGCCGGCCACGCTGACCACCGGCGGCAACACCCGCATCCCGCTGACCGGCGTAACCGCCGGCGAAGCCGGCCAGAAGGTGCGCTTTGCCGTGACCGGCGGCGGAGACATGCTGCAGGCGCGGGTTGTGGATGGTGAGTTGGTGCTGCGGGCCGGGGACAAGCCCGCTGAGGGCAAGCTCACGGTCACCGCCACCGACGATGGCGGCAATGAGGGCAACAACGGCGACGGCGTGTTTTCCAGGGAGGTGCCCTTTGCCGTGAAGGCCGCGTCCATCACCGGCCTGCGTGACGGATTCGACGGCCCCGACGTGGAGGAAGAACTGGCCAAGGGCGGTGAGGGCGCGCACACGATGCACATTGAGGATGGCGCGCTGCGGGTGGATGTGGACAAGGCGGCTGCCGGCAACGTGTGGGCGGGCCTGTGGTACCCGATCCCCGGTGAGCTGGACTTGAGCGCCAATCCGGTGATTACGCTGCGCATGAAGGCCAGCGAAGCGCGGCCCATGTGCATCTTCCTGTGGGACAGCAACGACGTCTACAACACCGCCGCCACCGTGACCGTTAACGTGGAAAAGGAGTGGGCGGACTACACCTTCGACTTCACGGGCTTGGACCGCGATTCCGACGGCCGCACAGTGGACTTCCGGCACATCAAGGCGCTGCTGATCAACTTTGTGCCCGGCATGATGTTCAAAGGTACCTTCTGGTTGGACGACCTGCGCGTGGGCGACAAGGCCAATGCCAAAGCGCCTCAACCCCCGGCGAAGCTGGAGCTTAAGACCATCCCCCGGCTGACACTGGCAGGCCAGAAGACGACATTCCTGATACCCGGCAGCGGTTGGGATGCCAAACAACTGGAGGCCTCCTTCGACGGCGATTATGCTAAGCTCGTGCAGCCGCCCGAAGTCGCTTTTGTGGCCGGCGGCGTGGAGCTAACGCTGACGCCAAAGCCCGGCGCCGCAGGCCAGGGCCGCCTGCTGCTGGCGCTGACCCAGGGCGAGATGCGCACGGAGGCCGCCATGGACTTGGTCGTCGTGGGTCCCCAGGCAACGGCGGACATCGCCGTGGATTCCGCCAAGACCTTCCAGGAGATCGACGGCTTTGGAGCGTTCCTGGGCAGCGGCGCGTGGGAAAAGTCCAAACAGGACTTGGTGCTGCCGTGGGTGCGCGACGCAGGAATCACGATGGCGCGTTTCGGCGTCATCGATAAGGAACTTGAGCCCGTCAACGACAACAGCAACCCCCATGCCGCGGACCTGTCCCGCTTCAACCGCGACGCGCTGCCGCTGGAGTGGATGAAGCGCCTGCGCGACGAGGGCGGTGTGCGCAATTTCGTCGTGACGCTGTGGAGCCCGCCCCGGTGGATGAAGTTCAACAAATCGCTGGCCGCCACCAACAGCTCCACGGACAACTACATGGAGCCGCGCTATTACGAGGAGTTCGCGGAGCACGTCAGCGCACTGTGCGCCATCGTGCGGGAAAGCACCGGCGTCGATCTGTACGCAGTGTCGCTGCAGAATGAGCCGCAGTTCAACGAGCCTTATGCCTCGGCGCTGCTGGATAGCGACAATATGACCAAGCTCATCGCCATCGTGGGCAAGCGCCTGCGCGACGACGGCTTCGCCACGAAGATCTTTATGCCCGAGGCTCTGCCCCAGCAGAAGGGCATCGGAACCTACATTGGCGCGCTGGATGGCAACGCCGACGCCGCGCAGTATGCGGATATCATCGCGATACACAACTACGACGGCGACGGCATCCACGTGGGCGGCGCCGGGGCTCAGGAGTGGGCGCAGATCTATGCCCAGGCCAACGAGAAGCGCCCCCGAAAGACTTGGATGAGCGAGACCAGCGGCCACCCCAACACATGGGACGGCGCAACGACGCTCTTTGGCAACATCCATAACGCGCTGGCCTATGGCAACGCCTCGGCGTGGATGTGGTGGAGCTTCGCCGACACGTCGGCCAACGCGCAATTTGGCCTGCTGGTGGACAACCAGCCCACGGCCCGCTACGCGATCAGCCGTCACTTTTACAAGGCCATACAGCCCGGCGCCCTGCGCGTGCAGGCCAACGCCCCCGAGGGATTTATCGCCACTGCATACCAAAACCCCGATGGTTCCACGGCGGTCGTGTTTTACAATGCCGGCGCAGCCCGCCTGGTGGCCGTGGTCGGGGCGGGGGACGCCATTGCACAGGCATGGGTGTCACATGAGGGGCTCCAGAGTGCGCCGGCGCAGATCGTGGATGGCCGCGTGCTGGCTCCTTCGGGATCGGTTGTGACCGTTGTGATGAGAAAATAGGATTTTTGCATTGCACAAAAAGAGCCGGGTTTTATACCCGGCTCTTTGACTGCTGCAGGTTGCTAGAAAGTCACTCGGGAATCTGATAGTTCTGATCCCGAACAAGCCGCGCCAGCGCCGCAACGGCGTCGGCGTCATACAGCGTGCCGCTGTGATCGGTGAGCTCCTCTAAAGCGGATTGCATACCCAGTGCGGGCCGATAGGGGCGGTGGGAGATCATGGCCTCGAACACGTCGGCTATGGCCACAATTCTGGCCTCGGGAAGAATATCCCCTGCGGTCAGACCGAGTGGATAGCCGCTGCCGTTCAGGCGCTCGTGGTGCTGCAGCACGATCTGTGCCAGCGGCATCAGGAAGTCGACGTCCTTCAATATGCGATAACCCATGTCGGCATGGATCTGTATGAGGCTGAACTCTGTTGCCATGAGTTTGGTGGGCTTTGTCAGCAGCTCACTGGGAATTCCGATCTTGCCGATGTCATGCACGGTGGCCGCGCGGCGCAGCGTCTCGCGCCGCTTGGCGTCCCAGCCCATCTCCAGGGCAATGTCGTGGCTGATGATGCCCACGCGCCTCTGATGTCCGGATGTGTAGGGGTCCTTGAGCTCCACCATGCGGGCTACCGCCAGCATCGTACCGTCTATGGCCTCCTCCAGCTGGCGGGCCTGGTTTGCGATGCTCTGCCGAAAACCGATGTTATCCATAGCGATGGCCGCGGTGTCGGCCAAAACTTGCAGAACCTGGATTTGATCCGGCGTGGGTATGCGGTTCTGTGCCCAATAACAGCCTATGGCGCCTATGGGGTCGTTGGTGCGGATGGGAACCATGGCCAGGCTGCGTACAAAGGTCTTGCGATAGACGTCCACAGGGATACGGTCGTCCTTAAAAATATCTTCCACGATGGTGGGCTGACGGTTGCGCATGACCCAACCGCTGATGCAGATGTCCTTGGGGAACCGCAGGCCCTTCCACAGCGGAGAGATGGCGTCCTCCTCGGCATAGTAGCAATTGTCACCGTCGCTCAGCACAAAGGTCGCACCGTCGGAGCCTGTAAGCTCCCGGGCGGAATGGCGAACGATGTCCATGACGGACTGCAGATCATGACAGGCGGAGAGCTGCTGCACGACTTGCAGAAGCCGCTCCATCACGGCCAGGGAAGAGGAGCTTCCTTGGATCGAACCGCCGGTGTGCATCATACGATTCATAAAGAGTCTCCTTTGGGGTGCCGTCATGGCTTTATGATATTCGTAAGAATGATTGCAGTATATCATATGTGTGCCCAGCAAGTGAGGAGATTGGTGCTTTTTGCGTGACAGTGGCGTATAAAGACTAAAAAAAGGATTAGGTGGCGCTTCATCGGTGCAGCGGTTCATCCCTCCGGAGCGCCCTTGCCCGGTGTACGGAATTGCGGTATATTGAAATGGAAAAAGCATTCACCAGTATCCTTGGCTCATTGACCTGGCGAGAGGAAGGGATGGGTGGCATGAAGCTTGTTTTGCTCCGGCATGGGGAAAGCGAATGGAACCGGCAGAATCTCTTTACCGGTTGGACCGATGTGGACCTTTCGCCGGCGGGCCGGGCCGAGGCCGCGCAGGCCGGTGTGGCGATGAGGGAGGCGGGGCTGGACTTTGATGTGTGCCACACGTCCTACCTCAAGCGCGCCATCCAAACGCTCAACCTGGCGCTGGAGCGGATGGACCGGGAATGGCTGCCGGTTCATAAGTCCTGGAAGCTCAACGAGCGCCACTACGGTGCTCTGCAGGGGCTCAACAAGGCGCAGACCGCCGCTCAATACGGCGAGCAGCAGGTGAGGGTCTGGCGGCGTTCCTATGATGTGGCGCCGCCGGCACTCCTGCCGGATGATGAGCGCAACCCGCGCCGCCTGCCGCAATATCGCGATGAGCCCCCGGAGGTGCTGCCGCTGGCGGAGAGCCTCAAGGACACCGTCGCCCGTGTGATCCCCTATTTTGAGCAGAACATACGCCCGGACATGCAGCGTGGGAAGCGTGTGCTTATCGCGGCCCACGGCAACTCGCTGCGAGCGCTGATGAAATATCTCGAGAAGATATCGGATGAGGACATCGTGGACGTGAACCTGCCCACCGGCGTGCCGCTGGTCTATGAACTGGATGAGGGTTTCACCGTGCTGCGCAAGGACTATCTGGGCGACGCAGAGACTGTGCGCTCCAAGCTGGATGCGGTGGCTAAACAGGGGGTGGCCGCCACGGCGGACCCATGAAGCAGGCAGCTTCTATCAACGGGCCAGATCTTTATGCATGCAGACCGAACCGGGCATGTCCGCGTACGGACCGTAGTTGGGAATGTCCCGATAGCCCAGGGCGTGGTACAACCCAACCGCGTCTGCCATGTGCCGGCCGGTTTCCAGTATCAGCGCCGTATAGCCCTGCTCCTTAGCCCTTTGCTCCAGCCGCGCCATGAGCTCCCGCGCAACGCCCCGGCCGCGATGGTCTTCGCGCACGAACACGCGCTTGACCTCCGCGACGCCGTCGCCGTGCCGCTTGAAGCTGCCGCAGCCCACGGCCACGTCACCGTCATAGGCGATTACGGCATCATGGATATGGTCCAGCGCGTTGTGCGGAACATACTGCGCCCGGTTGGCCTCGCCGCCGGCTTCCCGGTTCAGGTGGGCGTCCAGCGCGCTGCACAGCGCAATGAAATCCGGGTCCTGCCCGTCGGTGAAGGTGAATGTCATTCTGGCATGCTCCTTAGAATCGTATCAATATCTCTTTGCCACAGTATAGTGTTGTGCCCTGTAGGAAACGCCTGTTTCGCACCATCATCTTTCCTTGTACAGCTTTCATGATCGTACCCAGGCGCACTTGCCACCTGCAGCCTCAAAGCCGTCTGCATTTCTCCTTGAGCCTTGCGCAATCGTTCAGGTGAACGATCTGGTGGCGGGTTACGGGCATCAAAAAAAGCCCGCCGACGGTCTTGCGGCCCCAAAAGTCCAAAAGCCACGCCGAATCCGGGTGTGCTGTGACGCCCCCCTGCTGCCGGATGCGATCCAACCCTGCTTGGGCTACCTTGCGGCGGGTTTCACCGGGCCGCAGTTGAGAGATGATCTCCCGGGTGCACCGGCCCACGGCGTCCCGGTATTGCCGCAGTCCGTCCATGGACAGCTCTTCGCTCAGCCGCAGAATCTCTGCGTCGGTCATGGCGTTGCCGGTGTCGGTTGTGCCGGTGTTCAGCCGGTCGGCCCATTCGCCATCCAGCACCTGGGTGCTACCGGCGATCAGCAGGTTGGCCGTCAGGTCCTCAATACGGGTGATGTGCCAGATGTTCCAAGCCACTGTGACGTCCTTGGCCGTGGGCATGGTCACAAAGACTTTCTGGTCCAGGCCCAGCCAGATTTCATCCATATAGGTGGGGGAGGAGCCGTAGACCTCGGCGCTGTGCACCAGAGCGTGCATGCGGTGCAGGAGGGTTACCATCTCGTCGAAGCGTTCTTCCTGCAGTATGATTTCCTTTAGGAGAGACTGGAGCGGGTTCCAGCCGGTGGATACCTGAAACATGGTAAACCTCGCAACAGGGGATGAACTGTTAAAATCGGTAAATGCTTCATTATTTCCGTTTCGCCGCGGAGCATAGGGACGCAATAAAATATCCGATGTTAGCCCCGATGATAAGTGCCACGATCAGCCATGCCCAATGGATCATTTGCTTTCTCCTTCCCATTGCGAGACGATAAGGATTCGGCGCGGTTCGCGTGAAATCCTTGGAACCCTTAATACATATATTTCGGAAACTTTGCATATTAAATTAAGGTTGCCTGAAAGAAATGACGGATAATATAATCTTATGGAGATAATATTTTATTTCTTATTTCGGTTATCCTGTTATAATATATGGGTATGAAGTGTATGGAGCAAAGGCCGTGAAAAAAGCGCCTGACGGCAGCAGGAAGTGCCGCAAAGTCCTGAAGGCTGTGCTAATAACCGCAGCAACCCTTGTGGTGCTCACGGGGGCGGCCTATACCGCCGCTGCCCTGCGTACCGCCGGCGCTGTGCCGGTCGTCGCCACCAAGCCTTCGGTGGAAGCCACCCCCTTACCCACGCCCAGCCTGGAATTTCTCTCGGGGGAACCCACCGACATCGGGGAGGATGCCGAGCTCCCCACGCTGGCTCCGACGGCAGAGCCGATCTATAAACAGCAACCCATCCGGGAGGATGTCATCAATATCCTGATCGTCGGGCGGGACATCCGGCCGGAGCAGAGCGGGCGGGGGCGATCCGACACGATGATGCTGCTGACCTACAACCGGAAGCTGGGCAGAGCCGGCATGGTATCTTTCATGCGCGACAGCTGGGTACCCATCGAGGGCCACGGTTGGAACCGCATCAATGCCGCCTATGCGTTCGGCGGCGTTGGGCTGGCCATCAATACGGTCAATGAACTGTTCGGCCTGGATATACAGCATTATGTCATACTGGATTTTACCGGCATGGTTTCCCTGATCGATCAGTTGGGAGGAATTGATGTCGCCATTACGCCCGAGGAGGCGGATTACTACAACCGGAACCGCGGTATGGACATCCAGGCCGGCGTTGTCCATCTGGACGGGGAGCAAACGCTGATACATGCCCGCAATCGGCACTCCGGCGGCGGTGACTTCGAGCGCGTCCGGCGCCAACAGGATGTCATGATGGCGATCTACGGGAAGATCCGTCAATCCCGGGACCCAATGGCGCTATCCGGCGTTGTGTCCTTCTGCCTGACGAAGGTGCAAACCAACATGAGCTCCAACCTTCTCTTCTCGCTGGCGCTGGAAGTTGCCAACAGCGAGAACCTGGAGATCGAAAAGGCAAGGATTCCGATTGACGGCTCCTGGAAGTACGCCAGCAAGGACGGCAGGAGTGTGCTGGCCATCGACATCGAGGAAAACAAGCGATTCATCCACGAGAAAATCTATGAGCCTGCATTGCCCTGATTCTTTACACCCCGTTTTTTTGACGGAGTGCTGGAATTAATGCCGGCCAACAAGCCCTTTGAGCCACCCTTCGGCCACCAGCCACCCGCGCAGCCTGGCGCCAAACAGCAGCCGGCCGTCGGTGCGCTGTACCGGCAGCCTTCTAAGCATGGCCCACTGGCCGCCCCGGCGGATCTGCGTGCCCTCAAAGATCGACACCGCCGTATCATAGCAGCGTGCCGCAGACTGCATCGCGCTGTCCGTAACGATCCCTCTTGGATAGGCGAAGTGCCGCACTTCTTTTTGGATTCTCCTCTGAATGCTTTCCCTGGATTCCTGCATCTCTCGCAGGATTTCCTTTTCCTGCAGCCCGTCAAGGTCCGGGTGGGTCATCGTGTGGGAGCCGAACTGCACCAGGCCACCGGCACTCAGCTCTCCGATTTGCGACCAGCTCAGCAGGCTGCTTCTGCCTATATCCCGGTCCCACCAGAAAACCTTGCCCGTATCGATATAGCCGGGCACGATGTACACGATGGACGGGTAGCGGTATTGCCGCAGCAGTGGATAGGCCTTGGTCAGGAAATCCTCATAGCCGTCGTCAAAGGTCAGCACCGCGAATTTCTCCTTGGCTCCGGGCACAGGTGAGGGGAGAGCCAACGCCTCATCCAGGGAGATTACCCGGTATCCCTTGCGCCGCAGATAGTCCATCTGCCATCGGAAGTCCGCCTCCTTTACCGAAAGCTCCTTTTCGACCCCGTCGTGAATTCTGTGGTACATCAGAATGGAGACCGCCGGTCTCCCTTCGCCCAACAGCGTATGGATCATGCCCAGCGGTATCATCAGGCATTTGGCCAGCATAACGACCAGCTGTTTCATCCTGCCTCCGTTGTACTGGCTAAGCGGTCATGCAAGCCAGCCTGTGCCAACTTCTTTTTCTGGCGTTTCCCCAGCAGCACGTAGCTCGAGCAGGCGAAGGAGGGGATACGCTCATTGCCGATGGCGGCCAGTACGTCCTGACACAGCTTCTTGCTTCTCGCGTTGTAAAGGCACAGGTCATAGAAGCAGGCGTCACCCTGTTTTTCCGGTTTCCAGACCGTTTTTCCCCTCAGTGTGAGCGTTGCGTTGGTCTTCCAGATGGTTCCCGCCGGTGTGCCATCGGCGGTGACGGCCATGCAACGGCTGCCGTCCAGGTAACGCTTGCAGATCTGTTTGCCATCCATTTTTGTCAAGTCAATAATCTGATCCATATCGCCGATGGTCAGCGTTTGCAAGGTGACCGGATTGCCGAACGTTTTCTCTTGCTTGATCCGATAGGCGCTGGTGTCCGCGCCCAGATCCCGGTCCATCCTGTTGCCAAGCAGGCAGGCCAGCCTTTTCTGCCTCCACGCGAGGAGGATGCCCTGGAATAAATCCGCAACCAGCCGGCCGGATAGGAAGTACTTGATCTCGCCGATGGTGTTGCGCTTGAACCGTGCCAGGAAGCCGACTTTTTTTGTGGTTTGGCGTAGCCGGTAGACACGGTCCCGCACGGAAATGAGCACGCGTACCAGCAGCCCGCCGGTGCCAAAACACAGCGAACCGATTTGCACATGGTCGTCGGTCCAGTAAGCTTTGTATGGCTCATAGCCCGTGGAAAAATCCAGCAGCTCATATCCCTTTGCGTAACTCTCCTCGATCATCCGTTTGACCATGATCATACCGGGCTTGAAAAGACCGAAGTCATCATCATGGGCAATTCGGTAGCCGGTGTAGCTGCCCCTGTATAAAAGGCCATATAGAAACCCGATCGGTTTTCCGTCGGCCTTTAAAAGATGGATCTCGCTATCCCAGGGCAGGTGGTCCGCATGCTGCGCCATGTGATCAAAGAACCTTCTGGAAATGCCTTTGGCGAACCCGTTACCGTCGTTTTTTCTCAACCATCGTTTGTCGTGTATGGCAAATATGACCGGCACTTCACCCGGGCCCGCTTTTTCAAACGTGAGGTTGCACAGCCTGGAAAGCGACCGTTCCCGGCTGAATGTCCGCTGGATGGTGCTGTGGCGCTTGCGCGCCCGGAAAAACTCCTGCTGCGGCGTGTGCGCCAGGTCGATTTGATAAAGGGGGATCGTCTGCTCCGCATATTGAACACCGCGCAGGCATTCCTTCAGGAGGTTATAGTTGCTGCCTTCACAGCAAAGGCCTTGCAGGTTGAAGATATAGCGGTCCTTTAGGCCCATCAGATGGTTCATGACCTGGCGGATAAGGGCTTCCTCGCATCCGCGCCTTGCCACAAAGCCCATGCGCGAGACCTGCGGGCGGCCGATGAACTGTATCTCCCGATACAGTCTCCGCTTTACAACCATCAGCGGGCACAGGCCGTTCAGCCCATCGCCGTCGGCGAGCACAAGCACATAAAGCTCCTTCCCACCGCCGTAGAAGCGCCACCAGTTGGCGATCCATTCCGGCGTGAGATAGGGGTTCCGGTTGCCGCTTTCCAGGAGTATTTCATTCCAGCCGGCGGCGAGTTCCTCCAGAGCGCCGATGCTGCGCACGACTTCAATAGACAAGCGAATCCCTCTTTTCTGCAATCTTCGTGCCGCATTGCCCGATAACGGGCAGCAGCGGGCCCAGCCTCTTGTTGTCCACCTTCATGGTGATTTTGGGGATCTTTTGCGCCCGCAGTTGTGAGAGCACCCAGTCCAGCAGGCAGGCGATGTGCCCGCTGCGGCACAGGCTTTGGTCGGCGGCCAGGCCGCAGATCACCGCCTCTTCCGGGCCTTCCCGAGCCACCCACACGGCGCAGCACATGCCCCCGTCCGTATGGGCGACATAGCACTGCTGCAGGCGGTACAGCCTTTTCGCCACCTCCTGCGCCGGGCAGCCCATCATTGCCGCGATGCCGTCAATGTCTTGCACGCATGCCCTGCGGATGGTGCATGGCGCGCCGCCCGCCAGGGCCTGCCCCTGCACGCCGGGCACTTGCCGGGCGATGCGCCTTTTGATGCGCTGTGAGGTGGCTCGCAGGCCCGAGGCGAGCCGTTCGGGGGAGAGGGCGTAGCGCACCCTGCCTAGCGTGTTGCGCCGGAACAGCACGAGCTTTCGGCTGCGCTTGGCGGCGGCCTTGCCCCCGGCTATCAGAGAATGGACGCAGAACAAAGCGGATGGAACGAGCCCTTTGCCGGCAAAGGAGAGATCCATGATTTCATCTTGCCGTTGCGTCCACTCCTGCTTGTATTCCTCATAGCCAACGCCAAAGTCGACCACTCCGATGCCTCGTGAGACACAGCGCTCGATGTAGAGCCGCTTGAGCATCTTCCCTGGCGCATAGATGCCGAAATCGTCGTCATGGGCAGATTTATAAAGCAATGCGCGGCACTTGCACAAAAAGCCGTATTGAAAGGCCAGCAGCCTTTCGTCCACAAACAGGCCGACCGCCAGCGCCTTCCATTGCTCCCCGTGCTCCCGCCGCAGCAGGGCAGTGAAGAAGTCTCTGGAGCTCTGAGCGGTGAATCCGCTGGTGTCGATCTTCCGGCTCCAGCGCTTGTCGTGCAGCGCAAAGGCCGCGGCCATGTCGTCCACCGTCAGTTCGCGGCAGGAAACCTGACCCAGAGCCCGCAGCCTTTTGTCATCTCTGCGGGCATTCTTGGCAGCGTGGGGCGAGAACGCGCCGGCATAGAGGGCCTCATATGTCTGCCCATACGCGGCGAGGTATGGCGATGGGGAGGATGTTGCCAGCAGCGGCCTTCGCATTTGCCGCAGCTCAGCCTCCAGCGCCCGGTACAGGGCGCTTTCCCTCGGAAACCCGCCGAGGCTCAGCAGCCCCTTCATCGCCAGAACATAATCCACCAGAGCGGATGCCGCTTCCCCCGCGTGCTCCGGCATGCAGGCGGCCACCGTATGCGTGGCCTGGGGGCCGCCCATAAAGGAGACGCGGCTGATACCCATCCTCCGCACCAAAACCAGAGGGAAAACCGCTATCAGCGCATCCGCGCAGTAGATCGCCAGAACCAGCGGCGCGGCGGATTTCACCTTGACGCCCACGGTGTTCCACCAGCACAGCAGCAAGTCCGGCTGTGCAAACACCTGGTCGCTGCCGCTTTTGTCCAGCAGTTCCTTCCACTGAGCGAGAAACCGGTTGTCGGCCGCGGTGCAGAGCCCCATGGGCTTCACGGTAACGCAGGCCGCCCGAGCGGCGGCAGGAGTCCTGAGCCGTATAAGCAGCGCCGCGGCATTGAGCGCCATCTGCATTGCCGTGGAGATGACCAGGCAAAGGGCAGCGCCTGTCAGCCCCATCCGGGGCACCAGCAGCGCATTCGCGGCCAGGCTGGCCAGCAGCACGGCGCCGCTCACAATCGGCTGGATGACAAACGCGTGCATGGCGGTGAGCGCCGCGGCTGTGATCTCCGAGACGTAGGAAAACGCGGCGGCGCCCATGATGACGACAAACACCTGGCTCCATACGGCATAGTCCGGCTGGTACAGCAGCGAAAGGATCTGTCCGCCCCCGACCGCCGTCACAAAAAGCATGCCTGCCCCCAGAAGGGCGACCAGCAATACCATTTTCGCGTAAAGCTTTCGGAAGCCGCCTCTGTCGCCTTGGGCATGGAGCCGGGCCAGCCGCGCGCTGGCAGACTGCGAAAGGGCGCTGACGACAAGACTGCCTGTGACCATGATGTAGACCATGGCGGAGAAATACCCCAGGGACTCTGCGCCGTGGAACGCCTCGATGAAATAGTTGGACAGGTTCTTAATAACCGAGGAGAACATCAACACCAGCCCCAGCGGCAGGCTGAGCCTGACAAGCCCCAGCAGCAGGCGCGGCTCCAGCTTCAACCGCAGGCTCGTAAAGCTGCGGGCCGCCGGAATATCATAAGCCGCCAGCAGTATGAGGAACGCCACCGCCATGCCAAGAGCGCCGATCACCAAGCTGTTCGCCAGCACCAGCGGCAGGGCGATGGCGACCACGGACAATACGCTCTTGATCATCAGCGAAATGCCGACTTTGTCCAGGCGTTCGTTCTTCTGCAGCAGCCCGTAGATCATATCGCTGATGGATTCAATGCCCTTTGCCAGGCCCACGAGGATAATGACCGCGCGGGCTTCGGGTTTCTGCAGCAGTGCAATCACCGCGACAACCAGCAACGCCGCGCAAGAGCTGATCAGGCGCAGGCCCAGAAAGGTATGGAAATCGCTGCGGCGGTCTGTGGTGGTGGAAAGAATCGACCGAAGGTCCAGGTCTGTCAGCAGAAAAACCGGGGCGGTGATGGCAAAGGCCAGCGCATACTGCCCAACCATCGCGGCGGAGCCCAGCTTGGCCAGCAGCAGCAGGATCACAGCGCGGGACGCCGCGTACATCAGCTTTCCTGCGGTGTTCCACGCAACATTCACGGCCAGCCCCTTTGTGCCGCCATCCGCTTCATTTCTCTTAAGCATGCTCCGTCTCCTTGCTCTGCCCCTCCACCAATCGATAGAGCGAAAGGCCGATGAAAAACCACAGGTGTCTCCAATGCAGCGTATCTACGACCAGACTGTTGACCAGTATGCCGCCGAGTATGGCCAGGAGAACGGCAGGGGATGTGCCGCTGTTCCCGACGGCCAGCAGCGAGCCGCTGGTCTGCCTGCGATGGTCGAGCAGCAATCCCATCAGCACGCAGCCGACTGCCAAAAAAAAGAACAGGAAAGCCGCAACGCCGCTTTCCGCCGCAACCCGGATGTACAGGTTGTGCGACGACAGGCGCATGCCGGTGATGGCGGCGATGCGGTTTTCGAACTGGCCGGGGCCTACGCCGAACGCAGGGTGCAGGCTGGCCAGTTGCAGCCCCGCTGACTGGGTGGAAAATCGGTTGCTGTCATAATCCTGAATCTGGGCGCGATCCAACAGGAAGCTTACGGTTTCGTTGTTCTGTATGTCTGTCAGCGCAAAGAATGAAACCAGTATGGCAAGCGCGGCTGCAACCGCGATACCGGCAGCCGCAAGCTTGGAAGGGCTCACGCGCCGGGTGTTCAGCATCATGAAGATCCCGATGGAAACGACCAGATTGATCCACGCGGCGCGAGAGTAGCTCACGACAATGCCTGCGCTCAGCAGAACGATCCCGATGAAATCGAGAGCTTTTGGGCCTTTCCATACCGCTCCGCTGCGCAGGTCCTCCAGCAGGAGAATGACCGCCGGGACGAAGAACGGGCCGTATACGTTGGGGTCCTTGAACAGACCTTTCACCCGGTAGGCGTCGGCCATGAAAAGCTCGGGGAATACCCCCAGCAGCCCGGCTGCGCCTGCCACCAGAGATAGAAACGCCGCCGCCAGATATGCCCTTTGCAAGGCGCCAACGGTATGGGGTTGGGCGTACAGGCTCAGAAACACAGCCAACAAGAACAGATAGCATGTGATGGTATAGTACCGCAAGGCCCCGTTCGCGTCCGGCGCAACGGCGATGCCCGGTATGCTGAAAATGAAATACAGGAGCATCAGGGAGAGGACGGGCAGGACCGGTTTTGCCGCCTTCAGGCTGACTGCGCCGCACAGAAGGCCCAGGGGCATGGCGGCGGCAAAGAGGATGTCCGAGGGTGAGGGCTCCACAAACACGCAGGCCAGCAGGAGCGTCGCCAGGGCGACCAGCGCCCGGTATATGGCCTTGGAGAACAGTACCAGCGCCACGCCAGCGGCGAACAGGGCCAAAGCGCCAACAGCCAGCGGCCCGGCCAGGCTTAAAAGGCCGATTGCAATGCCGGAAAAGGCGGTTGCAGCTGCCAGCAGGCCCGTTGTTTTCTCTCTGCTATATCTGGTCGGTACCATAGGTTCCCCGCAGCAAAACATCGCTTGGCCTTTGCTCATAGAGCCGCCGATAGCCGCACACCATCGGGCCCAGCATGAATTTTTCCATCGCAGCCTGACGGGCAGCAGCGCCCATGGCGCGGCGCAACGCGCTGTCCCCGACCAGCGCGGCCAGCGCCTCTGCGGCGGCGTCCAAATCCAGCCCGTCGACCAGGAAGCCCGTCTCACCATTTGCCACGAGCTCTGGAATGCCCCCGACGCCGTTGGCGACGACGGGCAGCCCTGCGCACATGGCCTCCAGTATGGACACGGGCAGCCCCTCCCATCGGGAAAACAGGCAGAAGATGTCCGCGTCCTTCAGAATGGCGCAGGCGTTCTCTCTGTGCCCCAGCATGTATACGCGGTTTTCCAGATGCAGCTCCTCGATCAGCCGGCTGCATTCCTCCTGCTTGGGCCCGCCCCCGATGATGACCATGCGATGGTCATGGCCCTGCGCAGCCAGCCGTTCGCATACCCGTATGGCAAAAGCGGGCTCCTTGGGCTGCGCCAGCCGCGCAACATAGGCGATCAGCGGCACATCCGCGGGTATGCCCAGACTGCCGCGCACAGGCTGCCGCCCGGCTTCTTGCGGCACGCCGTTGTAAATGACAACGGAGTTGGCCTCGCTGGCCCAGCGGTTGGCGATGCCCGTCCGCATGTCGCTTTCGCACACAAATATGATGGCGTCCGTGCGTTTTGCCAGCATTCTCTCTACGCGATCCAGGATGAAGTACATCCTACCCGCGGTCTTGCGGTTCAGCCCCCAACCGTGCACCGTGTAGAGGATTCTGGGAACGCCGGCAATCTTAGCGGCCAGCCGGCCCAGAAGGCCCATTTTGGAGTTGTGGAAGTGCGCCACATCATAGCGCTTTTTCGCAAACAGCGTAAGCATATATAAAAAAGCCCGTACATCAGACAGCAGTGAAATATCCCTGCAAATATGGGGGCAGGTGAGCACCTTTATTTTGTTGGTCCGGCCTCTGTTCAGATCATCCACCCAGTCCAGCAGGCTGCCGCCCGGCGACGTCAGCAGCGTGACCTCATACTCCTCCTGCGGCAGGCCGGACAGGATGTTGTAAACCATTTTTTGGCTCCCACCGGTTTCCGACATGGTGATGCCCATCAACAGCCGGATCATCAGTAAGCCCCCATGCGGTAGAGCACGACGCCAAATGTCCTCAACAGGATCTTCATATCCTGCAGAGGGCCGCACTGCATCACATACTTCACGTCCAGATTCACCCGATCCTCGTAGCTCAGGTCGCTTCTGCCGCTGACCTGCCACAAGCCCGTGATGCCAGGACGGACCGACAGAAAGATGTCGACGGAGTTGCCATACTTCAAGAGTTCCTCTTTCGTCACGGGCCGAGGTCCGATCAGGCTCATCTCTCCGGTCAGTACATTGATCAACTGGGGCAGTTCGTCAATGCTGGTGTTCCTCAGCACCCGGCCCACAGGTGTGATCCTAGGATCGTCCTTGACTTTGTAGCACGTGGCATACTCCCGCAACTGCTCGGGTGTAAAATCCACCTTGCGGGCGTCGGCATCCTGGACCATGGTCCGGAATTTTAAAAGGTAGAACTCCTCGCCGTTCAGGCCCAGGCGTTTGTGGCGAAAGAAAACCGGGCCCTTTGAGGAGCATTTCACCACCGCGGCAACAGCAGCAATCATTGGGGCCAGCAGGACCAGGAAAAACAGCGCGGAGGCTATGTCAAACCACCGTTTGGCCATTTGATAGATGCCTTTTCTTCCGGCTTTGGCTAGCGTAATATACATCGGATCACCACGCTTTTTTAATGCAGCATCTTTTTTGCAGGCATATTGTTGATGACGAGGCCCAACAGCTTTGCCCCCGCATTGTTCAGCCGTTCTATGCACTTATCCATGGTTAAAAGATTCATTTTGCAATAGTCAGACAAAAAAATCACACCCTGCGCGAACCTGCCCAGGTCCAGAACATCGGAGTATGGGAGCATCTGCGGGCAATCAAAGAGGATGTAGTCATAAGACTTCTCGATCCCTTGCAGGAACCTGTCCAACTCCGCGGCATCGGGCTCCCCCTTTGAAGTGCAAAACAGGAGGTCGATTCCCAGGGAAAAGATCCTTCTGACGCTGTAACTGCCCGATGCGTGCTCGGACTGCGCGGCGGTGTTTGACGTATAGAAATCGTAAACTTTATTGAGTGTAGGATGCTTGCCATTGTATTCTACAAGCAGGACGCGCCTGCTCTGCCCGGTGAGGGATATGGCAAGGTTCATCACAAATGTCGTCTTTCCCTCACCGCCGCGGGCGCTGGTGATGAGTATTTTTTTCACCGCCTTCCGCTCTGTCCTGTTGAGAATGTTGGAACGCAGTGCGCGGATGGCTTCCATTTGCAGTACGTTTTCCTCTTGAAATAGGACGAACTCCTTCTTGCGCCTTTTTTGCTTTAGGTGTGGGACCATGCCCAGCACAGGGATGGATTTGTTCAAGTGCTTAAGCGCCGGCACTTCGTCGGCGGACTGTTCTCTCAGGCTCACGATGACTGCGAGCAATGTGCCGCAGAACACGCCGGCGACCGCCGACAACAGCATATTCAACACAATATTGGGGCTTGCCGGTCGGTCGGGGATCTTGGGCGGGTCAATGGTTTTCACGTCCAACTTGAGCCCCAGGCCGGTGGACTGCTCTTTGAGGCTTGTTATAAAAGCGTCGGTGATGTCTCTGGAGAGTTTCTCGTTGCTCGCTCTTGCCGCTATTTTGATAATGCCCGATTCATAATCGGCATTGATATCGATCTGCTCCCTGAATTTCTCTTCGGTGAGCGGCAGACCAAGCTTGCGGATCACGCTTGCTGCCACAGAATCGCTTTCCGCAATGCTGTAATAGACTTTCACGATGCTAGGATCTATGACGATATCGGACTTTGCCGCGTCGCTGGGCAGAATCGACTCAGCGGTTTGGCTTAGCACCAAGGTTGCTGCGGATTGGTAAACCTTTACAATGACATATGTACTAACGGCCCATGAGGTGAGCACAGCAAAGGCTACGATCAATGCGATGAGCCAAAGCCGCTTTTTGATTTCCGGATACAAGTAACTCAATTCCACCGGGTTATGCTCCTGCGCACAGAATCATTTGCTGCACTCTTGAACTTCGTATAAGGACGGGGCGTCCGCGGCGGCGGCGGCGGGCGCCCTCATATACAGATTCTACTATCTGATTCAAAATATATGAATCACTATTTATGCACATAATGATACTCTTTTGTTATAATTTGCGGGAACCTAAGTGTTAGGTGTGCATCGGTCAAAAGGATGTATAAAACAACAATGACGCCGCTATCAAACGACGTCATTTTTGCTGTTCCATTATCTTTGTGTCAGGGTATTTCTTCGTGTCTGCTTGGTCAGCCTAATGGATATTTATGTGTCCTTTTTCCTGCTTTCCATAGGGTTTAGATTTATGTCCAGGCGTTCAACAATGGTGTTGAATCTCTTTTGTCTGCCGGCTTCTGTTTTCGTGCCCAAAAAGTATGAAGAGGCATAAGCCTTGCGGGCCGATCGCGGCATTTTATTGAAGTTGGTGTGGGCAGCCTCGTGGGGTTTTAGCATATCAGCAAATTGCTGCAGCTGCTCATCGGTAAGCGGTTCGGGTTTGGTAGGATTCCAATACCCGTTCTGTTTAGCGGCATCGATTTTTGCTCTGCCGTAGCCGGCCATCAGCCCCTTTGACTCCAGCTGTTCAACAAGTTTTTTGTTAGTCTCTGACCAGTTGCTTGTGGGGCTGCGCTGTTTGAAGTATTTAATATATGTTTTTGCATCCACGCTCTGCATCAGGCCGTCAATCCAGCCGAAGCATAACGCTTCTTCCAGCGCTTCGCTTGCTTTGAGCGTCTCCGGCCCGTTCTTTTTGCCAAACACGAGCCATACGCCCTCATCGGACAGTGCATTTTTTGTGAGCCAATCTCTGAAATCCGAACGGTTTTTAAACAGTAGCCGGTTCATGTACTTGCTCCACAATCCATTATTAGTAGCTGCCGAGTGTCCTAGATCAGTACTCATAGAATATCATTATTTGGCACGAATTGCCATTGATTTCACACCGCCAAGCCATGCCGAGAAGGGGGGGTGAGGCTCTTGTTTTTCGCGGACTGCCAGTCCGCAGGGCAACGAATGATATTGCCGCCTTTCGGCGTCAATGATATTTGCGGCCGCAAATGGTATTCCGGAGTGATAATATATTCGCCTTCTTAATTGCCCGTGGGCAATATCATGGGCGCAAGCCCCAATATCACTGCGTAGCAATATCATTCGCCGAAGGCGAATATAATTGAAAAGCCAAGCCGTAGGCTTGGTTTTTCTTGGTGCGAGAAATATACAGGCTCATGCGACATCTGATTGCCGCCAGATGGCGGCGATGCTCATCGCTGCGCGATGACCGGCAATGCTCTTATAGCGCGAAGCCGCTATCCCGCATTGCCTGCGGTTCCTTGCTTCGCAGGTCGTGTTCTTTTCTTTCTGGCTCTTGCGGCAGATTCGGCGCTACCCATTTTGCGTACCAAACAAGAAACCCCCGCATGACTGCGGGGGCTTACTGTTTGGTGCGAGAAACAGGACTTGAACCTGCACGGCTGTTACCCCACTAGAACCTGAATCTAGCGCGTCTGCCAATTCCGCCATTCTCGCATGTTGTAGGAAACTGGTGGAGGGGGGTGGATTCGAACCACCGAAATCGTAGATAGCAGATTTACAGTCTGCCCCCTTTGGCCACTCGGGAACCCCTCCACGTTGGCTGCTTGGAGCTGGTGATGGGACTCGAACCCGCAACCTGCTGATTACAAATCAGCTGCTCTGCCAATTGAGCTACACCAGCGTGGTGCCTCAGGACAGAATCGAACTGTCGACACAGGGATTTTCAGTCCCTTGCTCTACCGACTGAGCTACCGAGGCATAAATGGCGACCCGGAAGGGGCTCGAACCCTCGACCTCTAGCGTGACAGGCTAGCGTTCTAACCAACTGAACTACCGGGCCGCGTTGGATGGATGGATGGTGGGCCTTCACGGACTCGAACCGCGGACCAATCGGATATAAGCCGACCGCTCTAACCAACTGAGCTAAAGGCCCACGCGCCGCGTTGGGAAGGAATGGTGACCCCTAGGGGGCTCGAACCCCTGTTACCGCCGTGAAAGGGCGATGTCTTAACCACTTGACCAAGGGGCCACGGATTGGTCGGGGTGACAGGATTCGAACCTGCGGCCCCGTGGTCCCAAACCACGTGCGCTACCAAACTGCGCCACACCCCGCAGCGTTAAGCGCCTGCTGTCCGAAGCGGCGAATAATAATATACAATAAAGCCGCCCTCGTTGTCAACCATG
>JAEZSC010000109.1 GCA_023422005.1 Bacillota bacterium
TCCTGCGTTTCCGGTTCCCGTATTCGATATCCGCCAGACTTTGCTGCTTGTCCATCTTCATCACCGCGCTGCTTTTTCCCTTATTATACCACTCCGCACTGCTGGAATAAATCAGTGTTTACCTAGGATACCGCAAAGGCGCGGATGACCTGCCGGAGATCGTGCCCGAGGAAGCGGTCATCGTGAAGGTTATTTTCCGCATGTTCCTTGAAGGCAAGTCACCCGCCTACATTGCACGCTACCTGACGGAGAGCGGCATCCCAACGCCGGGCGGCAAACCCAACTGGCGGCCCAATACCGTGGAGAGCATCCTGACCAACGAAAAGTATAAGGGTGACGCCATCCTGCAAAAGACCTTCTGTACGGACTTCCTCACCAAGAAAACCAAGGTCAATGAGGGTGAAGTACCGCAATACTATGTGGAGGGCAGCCACCCGGCCATCATCGAACCAGAGATATTCGATGCGGTTCAGATCGAATTGAAGCGCCGGAAGCAGCAGGGCCGCAGGAATTACACGCCGCATTGCTTCTCTGGCCGGATTTACTGCGACGAATGCGGCGCGCTGTATGGCAGCAAAATGTGGCATTCCCATACCGTGTGGAAATGCAACGCAAAGCATAAGCAGCTTGCCGCCTGCTCCACACCTGCCCTGCGCAATGAAACCATACAGGACGCCTTTGTGCGGGCATTCAATCAGGTTATCGACCGCAAAGACGTGATCATCCAAATCTGCGAAGATACCCTGCGTGAACGCTGCGACACCTCCGGGCTGGCGGAGCGGTTGGCGGAGCTTCGCACGGAATTGGAGATCATCACGGGGCTTATGCAGCGCCATATCAGCGTCAATGCGCATGTGGCAATCGACCAGGGCGAGTATCAGCGGCAATACGACGAGTATGAAGCGCGGTACAATGAAGCCCAGCGGCGTATCGCCGAGGCGGAGGCGCGTCGGGAAGCCTTGACCGCCAAGCGCGGAAAGCTCATGGGGTATCTCGATTTGCTTAGCAAGCAGGGGACGATTAGGACATTCAACGAAACGCTGTGGTGCGGCGCGGTTGAGCAGGTGCGGATAAAGGAGGACGGCACCATGCGCTTCATTTTCAAGGATGGGGCTGTGGTGGAGGGATAATGCTCAGCGGGAGGCCGCAGGCCCGAAATTGGGCCTGCGGCGAAAGGTTGTCGATAGGCTACTTTACGCAACCATACATATCTGTGATTATCACCAGCGTCAGAATGATTCTCCAACTTTGTTCAGTGAAAAATCGTCTCTTCTCTTGCATATAATTCGTAGCTTGTTCGGAATCTTGATTTTTTTGCTGCTTAATCTGTACGAAGCAATTACTATATCAAGCAGTTCTTGCTGTGATAGAGTAGCGTCATCAATACGGGTCACACCAGAGCCGATTACAGGAATACAGACATCCTTTTGCCCGTAGAATTTATCAATCTCTTTCCAGAGCAGAGAAAGGCTGTCTATATACTCATCCCTGGTCATTCTTCCAAGTCCATCAGGATCCAACTTGGCAAAAGCCATTAACAGGTCATCACCTTTCGGGAGAATGGAACCCGATGGATAACATTCTTTTGCCTGAAAGGCTGACTTCTTTTCTGACGGTCTTAATCCGGAAGCATCTATTAATGTGTGTATATTATCAATCGGATTAGCCTTCAAATACTGGCCACATATAGAATCTGCATTAATCTCAGACGGTGTAGCGCCGACAGAATTCGTAAAGCACTCGTCAAAATCAATTACTCTTTTGCATTTTTTCTGCTTGAACAAATCACCGTATTGCACTTCAATGCAATAGTTCCTCCCCTTGATAGTAATTTTTCTCCGAAACTTTAGATGCAATCCACAAATGATGCTCACTACGATAAACACGCCAATGCAGCAAATAACCCGATTGAACATTACAGTGGTACTTTCCGTTTTGAAGCTAATAAGTGCATAATCCTTAAAGCAACTCTCCGGAATAATTGCAAACATTATCCCCGCAATACTAAGGGTAATAGTAATAACTGTCTTCAAAAACCTAGTCATATCCAAGCGCCTGCTTTATGTATTTGTAGCTTCCGACTTTTTCTCCGTATATATTTCTGATCCAGAACGGCTCTGCTTCATCCTCATAATCCTTAAGATATGATGGTAGCCAAGTAGATTCTTTTCTCAGTGAGTTATAGACAACAATAATGGTCTTGTTCTTCTTTTTTGCCTGTTCAAACTCATGACGTAAATATGAAAGAGAGTTAATACAGCCATAATCGCCATCTGGTTTTGTTTCGGACGTAAAAGAAACTTTACATGTTTTTTGCCATTCGTGTTCTGCTTATATGGAGTGCAAGTACATTCATACTGTGTTTTTACCGCTCGTTCACATCCGCTCCCAGCTGTGCGGCTTGCAGTTTTGTCTCCAACAATAAATATTACAGCCGATGAAGCATTAATCTGGGCATTAAATTCCTGTTTCAAGTCACAATTCCTGCAATCTGGATCATCTGATACACTACCAGAAACAACTTTCGCCATATCCACAAAATCTACTTTATGATAGGCATCCTTGCCCCATGAGTTCAAAATATCTACAACATCACGATCGCCGCTATCAGCAGAATAATCAGCACTAATGTACACTCGCTTGCTCATTTATCGGTTACCCCTTTACTTTGTATTTTCACATCAGGCTGTCGCCTACTTCTGTTCCCGCTCGTTATGGACAATATCCCCGTAATCGCAGTTAATGCAGTGTTTCCTGTACAACAGACATCACAAATCGTATATCACAAAGATTGCACAATCTTGCGTGAGCCGAAAGGCGGCGAAGTAGTTATATGCCCCCGTTCCAAAGAAGTTGGAAAAGAAGCCGGAGCTTCCTCCAAAGGTTCATCACCAATACGACCACCCGAATGGCCACCTCGCTCGCATCATCATGATCCGCCCGAGTGAATAGCGACGCTTGCATGATCGTAAGTCAACTCTCCAAATAATGGAAGTATAACACATGAAACGACAAAATGCAACAACACATTACTGTGTTTGAGCATTAAATTGTTGGATTACAATACATGTTGGACAGGGAGAAGAAAAAGGGAGCGGGAGACGGACACATCGGTTATGATTGAATTGCGACAACAATCAGCCGAAAGGAAGAGTCCGCTCCCACATGCACAGTGTAACACAGGATATGCGCTACCGGCAATCCCTGCTTGAGTATGCGCAGAAGAACGGAGTCAGCCGGGCGAGTCGGAAGTACAACAAGAGCCGGTCGTACATCTACCTCTGGAAGGCGCGGTATGACGGGACGAGAGAATCGCTGGCGGACCGGTCCCGCCGCCCGCACGGCCACCCGAACCAGCACACATTGGAGGAGCTGAAGCTGATCCGGAAC
>JAEZSC010000112.1 GCA_023422005.1 Bacillota bacterium
GCCACCCACCAGAAGAAGATGAAGCTGGCGTTGTTGATGGCCATGCCGAACACCTGCAGCCAGAAGCTGCCGCGGTATTCCATGGCGCTGGACAGGTTGACCTTCATGTACAGCCCGATGAGCTGCAAGTTTTTCTTAACCGCCGTTGGCATGGATGCGCTTCACCCCCTTGCCGTAAAGCAGAGCCGAAAGGCCGGCCAGCAGAACCACCCACAGCGCCTGCAGCGGCACCGTGGCCGCGAAGTGCGCCCAATCGAAGCTGACCGCCAGCCGTGCCGGCGCCCACGCGATGTAGGAGAAAGGCAGCGAGCGTGCCACCGTCTGCAGCCAGTCGGGCAGGAACTCCACCGGTAGAAACATGCCCAGCATGAACACCAGCTTGCTCCAGATCAGAAAGAACGCCGTGTTTTCCTCCAGATAGAAGGCCGTGAGCCCCAGCGCCATCATGGACAGGAAGTTGAGCGCCATGCCCAGCGCCATGGAAAGCGCGATGGGCGGCAGCTGCCACAGAGCGAAGTGGGGCAGAGGTCCGGCCAGTGCCAGCCCCAGCGCGATGGCGGCCAGCAGATAGAAGCAGCTGTTGACGGCGGTCTCTCCTAGGGCGTTGGCGGCCTGATAGGCCAGGAAGTGGTAGGGGCGGTTGAGCTGATAGGCGATGTCGCCGGATTTGATGTCCTCGTTGAGGTCTCCGAAGATGCCGGTGCGGCAGCCGAACACGATGAATTCGGTGAAAGCGACGTACCATATCATCTGTGTCAGCGAGAATCCGGCGATCTCACCGCCGCGGTACACGGCCTTCCACACACAGAACAGCACGAACACGTACAGCGCGTACAGGATCAGGCGGAAGGCGGTGCCCGCGCGGTACGCCCAGGCATTGCGCAGGCTGATGCGGGCGATGGTCAGGTATTTGCGTCCGTGCAGCATGGCGGCGCGCCTCCTTCCCGGCGGAAGATCTCACCGATGATCTCCTCCATCGGCGGGTCGCTGATGGTGATGTCCGCCACAGCCCCGGCGGCGCTTATGGCCTGCAGCACCTCGCCGATGTTGGTCGTACGGGTGTCCACAACCAGGCGGGCGGCGTTGCCGGCGGCCTTGGCCACCTGCACGCCCTCTATGCTCGGCAGGCTCATGGCGTCGCTGTAGCGTACGGCGATGACCTTGCGGTTCAGGTAGTCGTATTTCAGGCGCTTGACCGGCTGATCCAGCACCACGGTGCCGTGGTCTATGACCATGGCCCGGCGGCACAGCTGTTCGATGTCGCCTGCGTCGTGGCTGGTCAGGAAGATCGTGACCCCCTCCTCGCGGCTGAGCTCGGTGATCAACTGGCGGATGCTCTGCTTCACGACGACGTCCAGGCCGATGGTGGGTTCGTCCAGGAAGATGACCCTGGGCCGGTGCAGCAGCGAAGCGGCCACCTCGCAGCGCACCCGCTGGCCCAACGAAAGCTTGCGCACCGGCTGGTCCAGAAAGCTGCCCAGCTCGAAGCGATGGATCAGCATGTCCAGGCGGTCCTGGTATTGGGCGGGTTTCAGGTCGTAGATGCTGGCCAGCAGGCGGAAGCTGTCCATGGGCGGCAGGTGGAACCACAGCTGCGACTTCTGCCCGAACACCGTGCCGATGTGGTAGGAGAGCTTGGCTCTGTCCCGCTGGGGGTTGTAGCCCAGCACATCGATGGAGCCGGAGGTTGGGTGCAGGATGCCGGTGAGCATCTTGATCGTCGTGCTCTTGCCCGCGCCGTTGGGGCCGATGAAGGCCAGCACCTCTCCGGGTTCCACGGTGAAGCAGATATCTCGCACGGCGGCAATGTCACGCCAGGTGGGGCGCAACAGCGCACGGGCGCTCTCCCGCAACCCCTCTGCCTTCACCTTGGTGCGGAACGTCTTGTTGAGCCCTTCCACGCGGATGGCTTCCATCGTACAGCCCTCCTCCCGACAAAAAGGAAAAATCCGGTAATAACCTTCGGATTTGCTAGACAAAACAGCAATTCCGAATCAAAAGGCGATTCCTACCCAGAAACGCCCTTTTTAGGGCGTTTCTGCGGTGTGGATGAGCCTTTTGAAGGGGCTGGACGGATCACATCCATAGCCGTTCTTACCACGAAAATTCGAGGGAATCTGCGGGTTCATCGACTGTTGGATTTGATTAGCAGCCCCAAGGTTAAATTACCGGATAACTTATCACAGTGGATAGGGGGAAGTCAATCGGATTTTTCAGATATATCGGTTTTATTTTTGCCCCGCCGCAGCGCTGCCTGCAACACCAGCGAAGCCACCGGCAGCACCGTCGCGCTCAGGATGCCCACCCGCAGCGCCATCTGCTCCGGCGTGGCGGCCAGCGTACCCAGGAAGCTGGCCGGCAGGCCAGCCTGCGCCGCGTCGGTTATCACACCGGTCAGCCACGGGCCCAGAGAGCAGCCGATGTCGCCGCCGGCAGCCAGCAGCGCGAACATCGATGCGCCAGCCATGGGCAGCCGGGCCGAGGCCTCGGTCAGCGTGCCCGGCCACAGCAGGCTCACGCACAGGCCGGTCACGCCGCAGGCCACCAGTGAGAGCCCTTTCCACGGCGACAACGCCACCGCCACGTAGCACGCGATGGCCACCGCGGAGCCGGCCACCATCACGCGGTTGAGGTTCAGCCGGTGGCCGTACAAGCCATAGAGCAAACGCCCAACGCCCAGCATGACCGCGAAAAACGTAAGCCCAAAGGTATCGCCTATGATCTTGGGGAGGCCCAGGCCTTTCTGCAGAAAGCTGGACGCCCACTGGCTCATGGTGACCTCAGACGCGCCGCCGAACAGGATGGCCAAAAAAGCCACGATGAACACCGGGTGGCGCACCAAGTCGCGCACGCGCATAAGCTGCGCCTCGTGGGCCTTGCGCCGCAGCGGCGCAATGGAGAACAGCACCGTGTTGAGCAGCGGAATTGCCATCCACAGCAGCGCAATGACCTGCCAGCTGCCCGCGCCGAAGGCGTACAGGAACAGCGTGGTGCCCACGACCACGGCCACCTGGCCCCAGGCGTAGAAGGAGTGCAGCATGGCCATGGCCTTGGCCTTCTCCTCGCCGGGCAGCGCGTCCACTATGGGGCTCAGCAGCAGCTCCAGCAAACCGCCGGCGGCGGAGAACACGACGGTGGCCGCCATAAAGCCCGCGTATTCATGGCCGGGGAAAAGCAGCGGAACCGCGGCGAACAGGCCGAAGCCCGCCACGCACACGGCGTGGGCGGTCACCACGAAGGGCCGAAAGCCGTGGCGGTCCACAGCCTTGCTGAACAGGATATCAAAGACCACCTGGGTGAGGAAGTTGA
>JAEZSC010000117.1 GCA_023422005.1 Bacillota bacterium
ACTATCTGCAGGACGAGCTGGAGCGCGCCAACAGCATGCCGCTGTCCACCAAGGCCATCATCGACCGGGAGAAATGCCTGAACATCGTGGGCGACATCCGCCAGAACATGCCCCGGGAGATCATGGAAGCCCAAACCATACAGAGCGAGAAGAACCAGATTCTCTACGATGCCGAGAAAGAAGCCGAGGCCATCATCGCCGACGCCGAAGCCAAGGCCCGTAAGCTTGTGGAGACCGAGGAGATCACCCGGCAGGCCGCCATGCGCGCCGAAGAAATCCTGGCGTCCGCCCACAGCAGCGTTCGGGAAATCAAAAAGAGCGCCAACGAATATGTGGAGGACATCCTGCAGGACCTGGAGAGCTACGTCAGCCGCAGCCTGGACATCATCAAGCAGAATCGAGAGCAAATGAGAGGGCGCTGACGCTGCGCTTCGCTTTCGCCTGCGGCGCTCCGCTTTCGCCTGCGGCGCTGTTGCGCCTTGGCGATTTGGTTCGTCATTGACGCTTTGGCGTCAATGACGAGAAAAACGTCCTTCTTCTAACGCAAGCTTTCGCCCCGGCGATAACCGTCGCCGGGGCTGTTCTCTAAGGTTGGGCACTTTCTTACTTCCTTGGAACGAAGATCGCTGCGGCGGGTGTTTTGTACACGATTCTTTCTTGCTATCGTTTGCCTCCGCCGGATAAACCGGCCGTCGGCAACAGGCCATTCGCCGCGGCAAGGGCTGGTCGGGAACTACGTTCCCTGCTCACCCAAGCAACTTGGGCAGAGCCCTTGCCCTACATAGCTGTCTACCAACACACAACCATTATGTAGATGGGGTCCGAAGGTTTCCAAAGGGCGATCGGAAAGCCCTTTGGCCTTGGCGCAGGATGCGCCGCAGCCCAGCGCCACTGGAAGCGGCTTTGCCGCTTCAGCCGGCTGGATGCCGGCGAAGTGGTGCGCAGGACGCGCCTCGAAGGCGCGAAACCCCTCACCTTATGCGAAGTGCTTAACGCGACAGCCCATTGGGAGCGTTCTTTTTGCCAAAGAGAGCCAGGGTTGCAACAAGTAATACCGCCCCGGCGCAATAGGCAGCGGAGCTCATCAGCGCCTGCCCTGCCGAGACCGGCAAGCCTGCGGTCGGCAGAAACACCGCCGCTTCCACTGCCGGCAGCGCCATCAGCGCGGCGCCAAGCCCCCCAGCCAGCGCTGCCTGCACGGCCTTGCCCAGCAGAAAGCGTATGAGCGGAACCCCTGCACGGGAAAGATAGAGCATGCTCTGGGCCTGTATGCACAAGCCACCCCAGCTGATCAGCGCGCACAGCACCGCCACCCGCTGGGCCATCGGCACCGAGGCGGAGGCAACGGCGCTGCAACCGTTGGTCATCTCCAGCATACCCACCAGCACCGGCTGCGCCAGAGCGGGGCTCAACCCCAGCGCATGGAACAGCGGCGAGAGCGCCCAGGCCAGCGGCTCAAAGGCGTGGATCTGCCGCAGCAGCGCCGTGACGACCGAAAAAAGCAGGATGTACCCGCCCACTGTCCACAGAGTCTCCACAGACTTTTTGATGGCATCCCCCACCGCTTGCATGGCCGGCTGCCCGGTTTGTACGCTTTGCACCATGGGTGCCGCCACGCCTCGCCGCCGGTCGCCGCCAACGGAGAAGAACACGCCGGTCAGCAGCACCGCGGCGAAGTGGCCGGCCAGTATCACCCACCCTGCCGCCGGGCTGCCCAGCAGACCGGCGCCCACCGCGCCCAGCATGAAGACCGGGCCCGTGGACGAGGCCAGCACGCCGGTGCGCCGGGCGTCGGCAGGATTCAGCAGGCCGGCGTCGTATAAATCCAACGTCATGCGCGCGCCGGTTGGATAACCCGAGAGCATACTTACCAACAGGGCGAAGGCCGAACACCCCGGGCACGCGAATACCGGCCGCATGAGGCCATCCAGCGTGCGGCCGGCGGCGGCCACAGCACCGCTCTCGATGAGCAGCCACGCGCACACCATGAAGGGCAGTATGCTGGGCAGCACAATGCCCAGGAACAGCTCCAGCCCCGTGCGGGCGGCAGAGAGCGCCGCCTGGGGCTGCAGCACACAGCCCAGCATGACCAAAGCCGCCAGTGCGGCCAGTGCGATGTCCTTGGGTTTCATGCGGCCCTCCGCCCCGGCAAGCTCACAGGCCCGCCTGATGGGCAGTATCTACATATGTAAGGAGTGATTTCAATATGAGTGAAGCGCCCATCGTGGCCCTGGCGCTGGGAGGCGGCGCCGCCCGTGGCTTGGCGCACATCGGTGTGCTGGAGGTCTTTGACGAGCATAAGATACCAGTCGACCTGATCGTAGGCTGTTCCATGGGTTCGGTCGTGGGGGCCATGTATGCCTGCGGCACGCCGGCAAAAATGATCCACGGCATCGCCGGCCAGCTCTTCGCCGCGGATTACCGTAAGATTTTCGACATCACGCTGCCGCGCCTGGGCCTGGTGCGGGGTCAGCGCATCGATACGATCATCCGCACCGTGCTGGGCGATCGGGAATTCTGCCAGTTGAAAATCCCCTTCGCGGCGGTGGCCACATGCCTGGAAGACAATGTGCTCAAAGTGTTCAACGAAGGCAAGGTGGCCAACGCCGTGCGCGCCAGCATCTCCATCCCCGGCATCTTTGAACCGGTCATAATTGAGGGAAAGACCTATGTGGACGGCGGCGTGCTGGACCGGGTGCCTGCCGGCGTGTGCCGCAGCATGCAGCCGGACCTCGTCATCGCCGTGGACGTCAGCTACCACGGTGAGCCGCGGCCGGCGCCCCGCAACATCATCGATGTGCTGATGAGCTCCTACGAGCTGCTGGAATGGGAAGCCACCCGCAACCGCCTGCTGGATGCCGATATCGCCATCACGCCGGACACCCGCACCATCAACCCCGCCAACTTCAACACCGTGGAGGAATGCGTGGCCATCGGCCGTGAGGCGACGCTGCAGGTGCTGGAAGGCCTCAAGGAGCGGCTGCGCGGAATCGGCGTGGACATCTGACCCGGACAGCCAAAACCGCCGCTAAACAACAATCATCTTCTCGGTATAGTCCCTTTCACCCCGCCTGTGCGCGGGGTTTTTCATCATCAGCGCGTAGATGTCCCCAGCCCGCAGATCGATGCGCCACAGCCGGTCCATATCCGCATCCTGGGGCTGGAACTGCGCCGGGCGCGGCACAAAGGGTATGGCAGAGCGCGTTGCCAGCTCGTTTATGAGCCCTTCCACCCGCCGCGAATATCCCAGCAGCCGCGCATAGGTAGGCCTTGCCTGTCTCAGCGTACCGATGTCTTCTGCCGTGATGCCCAGCAGTGCCTGCATGGCCGCGCGCTTGATGCGCGCCATCGTGTAGCGTTTGCTCTTGGCCGCAAAGGCGAAGCCCTCGGCGGTGCCGGCGGTGAAGGCCGCGGAGCGGGCCCGGTTGTGCAGCCCTTCGGCTGCGTCCGGCCAGGGCGCGCCGGAGCGCAGTGCGTAGAGCAGCATGGCGTCCAGCGCCGCGAGATCCGGCACTCTGCCCTGCTCCAGCTCCCCATCGATGATCTGCGCCGCTTCCGGCGGCACAGCCTGCCGCCAATCGTCGCCGCCTCGCTCCAGCGCCTGCCGCACCGCTGTGGCGCTGGCGATACCACCGGCGATGGCCGTATCGTGGTAGCCCGCGGACACACGCTGTACGACGATGGGTTCCATGGCGCTTTGCAGCCTCTCCAGCCAGTGCAGATACATGGCGCCCAGCACGGCGTTGGGCCGGCCCGCATCGGCGATATCCACCATTGCGGCAGCTTCCTCCCCACCCTGTGTTGCCATGATCGCGGCGGCGCGGGCCCTGGGGTGCGGCAGACCTTCTTTCATTTTCTCTGCCAATGCCTTTTTGAGCACCTCAGGTTCGTCAAAGCGCAGCCTGCCCAGCGCTCGCAGCGTGCCGATGTCTTTCACTTCGGATCCGAAACTCAGGGCGTCCAGCCGCAGGCCGTCCAGCACCGATATGCCGCCGCAGGCGAACCAATCGGCGCTCTGCAGCGCGTAGAAGGCCGGCAGCTCAAACACAGCATCGACGCCGCCGCACAGCGCCATGCGCGTGCGGGCCCATTTATCAAAAATGGCCGGCTCTCCCCGTTGCACGAAAGGCCCGCTCATGACCGCCACCACGGCGTCGAAGCCGCCGCGCAGCCGCGCCTGCTCAGCCTGGTAGAGGTGGCCGCTATGGAAGGGATTGTATTCCGCGACAATGCCGCAGATTTTCATGGTGACGTCCTTTCGTGTTGTATTTTGAGGATTCTCTGCTATACTATATATTTGGTGTTTATAAGGTACAAAAACCGAACAGGAATCACAATCTGGCGATCTACCTTATTATGATACCACGCCCCGACCGGGCGAGCCACGAGGAAATTGACGGTCAACGTCTGCTATTTATAGGAGGTTCCATGAAGATTCTCGTCATCAACACCGGCAGCTCGTCGCTGAAGTATCAGCTCATCGACATGACGACCGAGCAGGTCATCGCCAAGGGTCTTGCCGAACGCATCGGCATCGAGGGCAGCAATCTCAAGCATGTTCCCTTTGGCCGTGACGCCGTGCTGATTGAACAGCCCATGAAGGACCATATCGAAGCCATCCGCCTGGTTATGGACGCGCTGACCCATCCCGGTCACGGCGTGCTCAGCGACATGTCCGCCATCAACGCCGTGGGCCACCGCGTGGTGCATGGTGGCGAGAAGTTCTCCGGTTCCGTGCTCATCAACGACGAGGTCATGGCCGCCATACAGGAAAACGTACCGCTGGCCCCTCTGCACAACCCAGCCAACATCATGGGCATACAGGCCTGCCGCCAGGTTATGCCCGGCGTACCCATGGTCGCCGTGTTCGATACCGCCTTCCACCAGAGCATGCCGCCCAAGGCCTTCCTCTACGGCCTTCCCTACGATTTCTACAAGCGCCTGCGCGTGCGACGCTACGGCTTCCACGGCACCAGCCACAAGTATGTGTCTGAGCGCGCCGCGGCCCTCATCGGCAAGCCGGTGGATGTGGCAAAGATTGTGACGTGCCACCTGGGCAACGGCTGCTCCATCGCCGCCGTGGATGGCGGCAAGTCTGTGGACACCTCTATGGGCCTGACCCCGCTGGAAGGCGTGATCATGGGAACCCGCTGCGGCGATATCGACCCCGCGATCATCGAATACCTGATGGGCCAGGGCAATCTGACCATCGAGGAAGTTATGTCCATCCTCAACAAGAAGTCCGGCCTCATGGGCATCTCCACCGTGAGCTCCGACATGCGCGATGTGCTGTCCGCCGCCGATGACGGCAACGAGAAAGCCAAAAACGCCGTGGAAGTGTTCTGCTACCGCATCCGCAAGTACATCGGCGCTTATGCCGCCGCCATGGGTGGGCTGGACGCCGTGGTGTTCACCGCCGGCATCGGCGAGAACAACCCCCGCCTGCGCAAGATGATCTGCGAAGGTCTGGATTTCCTGGGCATCAAGGTGTGCGACGAGAAGAACCTGAGCCGTGCCGCCGAGCAGGACATCTCCGCAGACGGCAGCCCCGTGCGCACGCTGGTCATCTCGACCAACGAAGAACTCGTAATCGCCCGCGATACATTGGCTCTCGTTAAGTAAAAGACACCATGCGCCCGGTCTTCAGACCGGGCGTTTTTTATTGCAGGCGTTGCGAATATATGTTCTCATTAGGGCAACTTTCTATTGACGCGTCACCAAAGATGCGCTATCGTAATATCATCTTCTCCCCACGAAAGGAGTGCAAACCATGGCTGAACTCATCAGGTTTGAAAAAGTCGATCTCCCCGCTCTGCGCCTCATCGGCAAGCCCATCGTAGCGAGCATGTCCGACATGTCTAACAACCCCATCCCCGCTTTCTGGCAGAGCTGCTTCGCCGACGGCTCTCTGACGCGGCTGGAGGCCATGGCAGAGCACATCCACGACCCCAGCTATGTGGGCTGCATGTGCCGCTGGGGCGGTCCCGACGGCACGTTCACCTATATCATTGGCTTGCTGATGAAGGCCGGCACGCCGGCACCCGAGGGTTATGACTTCGAGGACATGGCCGCGGGGTCCGCTGCGGTGGGCTGGATCAAGGGTAAGGAACCGGCGGTCTATCAGGTGTCCCATGTCAAGACCGAATCCGCCATGGAAGCCCAAGGCCTGGTTATGGACCCTGACCGCCAGTGGTGCATGGAGCTGTACAATTGCCCGCGCTTCACAACGCCCGACGAGAACGGCGATAAAATTTTGGACTACTACATCCCGTGCGTGGCTAAGGCTTAATACACAAACAGGAACTTGCCATACACTGTGCGCAAAGCCGCCGCATCCTCCTTTGGGATACGGCGGCTTGCGTTACTTCTGCCAATCGTATAGGCGCACAGTCTTACTGCAGGCCGTAAACCCTGCCGACGTCCTGCACAAACAGTATCCCCTGCCCCGGCTTGTCGATGTGCATTTCATCGCACAGTGCGGAAACGATGGAATCCGTGGTCTCCTTCTTGGTTAGAATCAGGACGACTTCTTTTTCCGGCTCAATTTCCATCTGGAACAGCTTGCTGTTTTCATGCAGCCCAGAACCTCTGGCTTGCATGATCGTGCCGCCCCTAGCGCCGGCCTTGGTAGCCACATCCATGATGTCATCGCCCTTGCCCTTGTCTACAATCACAAAAATCGAATGATACATGCCAGTATCCACACCACAACTTTCCATATTTTTCTCATAAGCACACTTGCTCGCGCCCAATACGCTAAGAACCGGCACTGTGAAGGCAATTCCGTGATATGGCTTGCTGAAATGGAAATGCTTGTCCAGCTTCTCCAGCGCGGCATACCCCAAGGCTTCATCCGCGATCATCAACACGATCTCTTTGCGAATGTCCGACAGGTCCAGCAGTTCCAGCAAGCGATTGTTCACCGTGCCCCTGCCCAGCATAATGGTTCCGCCCGGCACGCCGTTTTGTTTGGCTATTTTCAAAACACCGCTTCCCGAGCCAAAGTTCACGATGACGCAAACCAGCATCAAGGAGGGCTTTACGGGATTAACTCCCATGCTTCTCGGTTCCCCCTTTTCTGGATTTTATCATAAAGATGAATCCCAGCAACTGCAGGGTGATGATGGGGAGCAACGCCACCATGGATATCATACCGAATCCATCCACCAAAACACTGGCCTGCTCTATCTTGTCGGCTGCTCCCTGGGTAAACGCCAGTATGAAAGTTGCGGTCATAGGCCCGGTGGCGACGCCGCCGGCGTCAAAAGCAATGCCTACAAACAACTTCGGTACGAAAAAACTCATGCCTACAGCAAGAATGTATCCCGGCAGCAGATAATGCCAAAGCTGCAATTCCGGTATCAGTATGCGTACCACCGAGAGCGCCACCGCGATCCCGACGCCGATGCTGAGCGCCGCCAGCACGGCTTTTCTTTTCACATATCCGCTTGTAACATCTTCGATCTGATGTGTCAAGACATAGACCGCAGGCTCCGCTAGTATCGTTACCGCGCCCAATATAAATCCTATGCCAATGACGAACGCCTTGTTTTCCAGCGCGGCCAGGCGCTGACCGATCTCAATTCCTACCTCCATGAAGCCCGCGTTCACGCCGAGGAAGAACAGAACGATCCCAATAAAACCATATAAAAAGCCTTTGAGTATTTTTCTAAAAGGCTTTTTGCCAAGCTTGAAAGAAATCCTCTGCAAGATCAACAGGATGACCAGCAGAGGAAGCAGTGTAAAGAAGCCGTCCTTCACCGTTTCGGGCAGAATGCTCAGAAAGGAGCCCAAGACAGAGTCGCTGTCCATAAGAGTGCTCTGCACGCTGGAAGCGAACTCGTTCCCCCGGTAGAAAAAGCTCAGTATCATTACTGAGATGATGGCGCCGGTGGACGCGATGGAGACCAGACCGAAGCTGTCCTTCTCGGAGGCCTTGCTGTCCTTTTTAAGGGAAGAAATGCCCAGCGACAGCGCTAGGATGAACGGAACCGCCAGGATACCGGTGGTTGAACCGGAAGCGTCAAAAGATATTGCTAAAAACTCCGACGATGTGAACAGCGAAAGGATGAAGATAAAGCCATACAGAACGGCCAGCACAATATATAATCGGGCGTTGCGAATAATTCGGACAAAACCGAACGCCAACAGTATGGCAAGCCCCACCGATACCACGATAAGTATGCTGACGCCGGATATTTTACCTGACGTAACAGAACCCACCTGATTGGCGAGAACCATCAAACCCGGCTCGGCAATCGATGTGAAAAAACCCAGGACCAAGCCTGCAGTGATCAGAATCCAAAGCTTATTGGTTTTGGCAAGGGATGCGCCGGTTTGGCTGCCCAGCGGCGTGATACCGATGTCCACGCCGATCAGGAAAAAGGTCAAACCAAAAACGATGAGTGCTGACCCCAAAAGGAATCGCATCAACACCGGTGTTTCTAATGGCGTAAGGGTAAAATTCAGTATGAGGACTATCACTGTTATTGGAAGTACCGCAATGATGACATCCTTTAACTTGCCTGCCATTACTCTCAAAAAGCTATCACATCCTTAAAAAACCGCAAAACGCCCGAGTATATTACTACTTTATTATGTGTTTTATTATATCATACTTATCCTATCGAAACAACCTCGCGCCTGCATTTTGGGCAAGAGCATAAAATGGGAAGTTTTTGTTGACAATACCATATCGCCTAACTATAATTGTTTCGTTGCCTATTCGGAGGAACCATGCTGCTGGATTTGACACTCGCACTGAAGGCTCCCGGTCGTAGCTTCCCCTTCTCCTTTGCAGAGAGTTGGGAGCCCATAGAGGTCGGCGGAGAGAACATTCGGTTCGATGAGCCGGTTCAGGCGCAGGGCACTTTCGTCTACACGACCGAGAACTTCCTTGTGGAAGGCCGGCTGGAAGCTCACTATGTGGCTTGTTGCAGCCGTTGTCTCAAGGATGTTCAGGCGGGCATGACAATCGAGTTCCGAGAGGAGTTCGTGAAGCAAGCCGACGAGGAGCATCCGGATAGATATCTTTATCAGGGCGACAAGATCGTGTTGGACACAATGGTGAACGATCTGCTGGCTCTGAACACGCCAATGCGGCATTTGTGCAACGAAAGCTGCCGGGGCCTTTGTCCAGTGTGCGGAGCGGACCGGAACAACCAGTCCTGCGACTGCCATGGGGGGCCGGATGGCGAGACCCCAAACTAGGCAAAGCGCATAAATTGACGAGGAGGTGTCATCATGGCATTACCAAAGGGCAGGCATTCCAAAGCCAGGTCGCGTTCGCGCCTCGCCAACTGGAAGCTGGAAAAACCCCCGATCACCGAGTGCCCCCGTTGCAAGCAGGCCAAGCTTCCCCACCGCGTGTGCGGGAATTGCGGCTATTATGACGGGCGTCAGGTCGTGACCGTGGAAGCTGCCGCCAAGAAGGCTTAAGCAGCAGGAAAAGCATTGATAAGGCTGTCCAACCGTGGACAGCCTTTTGCTTTTTGCTCCTTTTTTCGTTTGACGCTTAGAACAACGACATCTGCTCTTCCTTGGTTTCAAACGCCCTCAGATACGCGAAGACATCCTCCGCGCCATGGAAGATGCCATGCTGTTCGCATGTCCTCCTAAAAATGTCCATGAGGACGCCGTTGTTGGGGCTGATACACTTGTAAGCGCTGCCGTATTGGCGGATATACCTTTGCTTCATGCCCGGGAAAAGGCGGTCCAGGCAGCGGTAGAAATACTCCCGATCTCCCTCCCGCAGCGTCACGCCAAAATCGAAGCACAAGATGCCCCGGACCTTGGCCCGTATGCAGTAGTCCAACACTCCCAGCAGGTTTTCCTGGGTGTCGTTGATGAACGGCAATATCGGGCTCAGCCACACGACTGTGGGGATTCCGGCATCCCGAAAGGCCTCCAGCACCCAAAAGCGCTCCAGCGTCGTGGAAACGTTGGGCTCGATCATCCGACACAGGTCCTCGTCGAAAGTCGTCAGCGTAATTTCCACAACGCACTTGGTCCTGGCGTGGATTGCCTTCAACAGATCCATATCCCTCAGGATACGCGCGGACTTCGTCTGAATCGCCAGCCCGAATCCGTACCGTTCGATGAGGGCGAGGCACTGCCTCGTGATTTGCAACTGCTCCTCGATGTGCATATACGGGTCGCACATCGCACCTGTGCTGACCATGCAGGGCTTCCTTCGCTTGCGCAGCTGTGCTTCCAGAATATGCGGGGCATTTCGCTTGATTTCGATATCTTCAAAATCGTGGTTGATCTGATAACACACGCTGCGGCTGTCGCAATAGATGCAGCCATGGGTGCATCCGCGATACAGGTTCATCCCGTTCTCAGCCGAGAGTATTGTCTTGTAATCCGCATAGTGCATACCAGAATAATATCACAGCAAACCTGTCAACAGCGCGTCATGTTGCTCCGGGGATTTTACTGGGGTCAGTTTTATTTGAGCCAAACTTTCCGGCCGCAGGCAATTGCCGCACTGTCCCGCGTGTGCTAATATGCCAAATGTCCCGGTTACCGGGACTGGCCGAGTGCCCGACACCGGCAACAGAGAGGAGTTGAACCGATTGGCACGTACGAACCTGACTGCAATCATGGCGCGCGGGGTTCTTCGTGTTCGGTTCTGCCTGTACTGAAAGGCTGTGCCTACCCCTCCCCCGCCGCGAACCGGCGGGGTTTTTTATACCCCGGTGGACTTTAACAGAACAAGGAGACCGGGATGGATTCAGACGACTCCACCATCATCAATCTGGGCATCTTCGCCCATGCCAATGCCGGCAAAACCACACTGACCGAACAGCTGCTATACCGCTGCGGCGTACTCAAAGCTCCGGGACGCGTGGATCGCGGCGACACCGCCACCGATTCCATGGCCATCGAGCGCCGCAGGGGCATCTCCGTGCGGGCGGCGCTGGCGTCCTTCGCTCACGACGGCGTGCGCATCAACCTGATCGACACACCAGGGCATGTGGACTTCGCCGCCGAGGTGGAGCGGGCCAGGGCCGTGCTGGATGGCGCGGTGCTTGTTGTGAGCGCCGTGGAGGGTGTGCAGCCGCAGACGCGCACGCTGATCCGCGCGCTGTTGGGCCGGCGGCTGCCCACGCTGATCTTTCTGAACAAGACCGACCGCGCCGGCGCCGACGAGGAGCAGGCCCTGCGCCAGCTGCGCGCCGCCGGCTTGGGGCCCGTGCCGCTGGCCCAGGGCAACCAATGGTTGTCCGCAGAACAGCAAGCAGAAAACTTGGCCGCCTATGACGACGAAACGCTGACAGCAGCGTTGGACGGCCAGGTGGACCCGCAGACGCTGTGGCGGAGGCTGGCACAGCTGTGCCGCGATGGCTGTGTGCAGCCGCTGTTCGCCGGCAGCGCGCTGGCAGGCCATGGCGTGTCCGCGGTGCTGCAGGGTATCGTGAGCCTGCTGCCCGCCGCCTCGGCCGGCGGCGAAACGCTGTCAGCGCAGGTGTTCAAGGTGAGCCACGACAAGCAGCACCTGGCCTACGTGCGGCTGTTCTCCGGCAGCCTGGCCGTGGGAGACACGCTGGCCGGCGCCAAGGTGCGCACGCTGCTCAGGGCTCAGGGCACAGGCCTTGCGCCCGCCCAGCGGGTGTTCTCCGGAGACATGGCGGCGCTAGGCGGCTTTCGGGAATTTCGCTGCGGAGACATCCTGGGCAGCGCAGACCTGGTGCCGCCGGCGGTGTTCAAGGCCGTGCCGCTCTTAAGCATGCAGGCGGTGCCGGACCAGCCTGGAGCGCTGCATGACCTGCTGCTGGCACTGAGCGAGCTCAACGACGAAGACCCGCACCTGGGCCTGCGCTGGGACGCGGAGCTCAAGGAAATTCATGTGGACCTGATGGGCCCAATACAAGCCGAGGTGCTCACGGCGCTGCTGCTGGAGCGCTACGGCATCCAGGCTGCGTTCCTGCGGCCTGCCGTGCTCTACAAGGAAGCGCCGCTGGGCCTGGGGCGCGCCACGGCCAGCTGGGCGCGGTGCAGCGGTGTGGAGCTGGCCATAGAGCCCGCCCCAACGGGCAGTGGCCTGCGCTTTGTATCCGAACTGGCTGTGGATTGGCTGTATGAACGCTACCAGCGGCTGGTGGAGCGCGTGGCGCTGGCCACGCTGGGCGGCGGAGGCCTGCGGGGCTTCCCGCTGACCGACGCGACGGTACGCCTGGTGGGCGGCTGGTGCGATTCGGTCGGCTCAGAGCCGGGGCACTTTAACATCGCCGTGCCGCTGGCCACCATGCGCGCGCTACACATGGCCGGTACGCGGCTGCTGGAGCCCATGCTGGCCTTCACGCTGCAGGGCCAGACCCGAGACCTGGGCCGTCTCACAGCGCTGCTGGTGGCCGCCCGCGCCGAATGCGGTACGCCGCAGTTCGATGGTGACGCCTTCACGCTATGCGGCGTCGTACCGGGGGCCACGGGCATGCACCTGCCGGTGCAGATCGCCCATGAGACCTCCGGCCGGGGGCAGCTGTCCTGCGAGCCTGCTCCCTACCGCCCCGCGCCGGATGCCGTGGACGCCCAGCGCCGACGCCCGCCGCCGGATCCCCGTGACGAGGCCAATTTTCTTCTTCATATGAGGGGTGCTACGTCAGGCTGAGCAGACTGACGATGGCAAATTCTTGCCTCCCTTGAAAAGGGAGGTGGCAGGCCGCTGTGCGGCCTGACGGAGGGTTCTCGTCCTCTCCGGCAAGCTTGAACCCCCACCGGCCCATGGCCTTGGCCTCCTTGCTAAGGGGGCCAAGGTAGTCACAAGGCGGCCGTATGCAATACGGCCCTACGATTACGACAGCCAAATTGGTGAATAGCTAATCAACCCTTCTCAGCTTCTTTCATTTTAGAATGGGGCCGAAGGTTTCCAAAGGGCGACCGGAAAGCCCTTTGGCCCTGGCGCAGGATGCACTGCAGCCCAGCACCATCGGAAGCGGCTCTGCCGCTTCAGCCGGCCGGATGCCGGCGAGATGGTGTGCAGGTCGCGCCCAAAGGCGCGAAACCTTTAGAGTCTTTTCTACGCACATGGTTTTTTGAAAGAGTGGAATATGGTATAATGTCAGGTAATCTGCCATGGAAGCAAGGAAAAGGCTGCGCAGGATATGTTTGGATACCTTCTGCCGGATAAACAGGAGCTCAAGGTCAAGGAATATGCCCAGTACCGCGCGGCCTATTGCGGCATATGCCGGGCTATCAAGCTGCGCTACGGCGAGCTGCCCCGCCTGGCCGTGAGCTATGACGCGGCTGTATTCGCCGTGCTGTTGGCCGGCGTAAGCGGCCAACTGCCCACGGCCAAGCGCCGCCGCTGCATCGTGAACCCCATACAGCCCAAACCGGTTTTTGAAGGCAGCGCCGCGCTGGACTATATGGCAGCGGTTAGTGTATTGCTGGCCTGGGGCAGACTAAAGGACGCCTGGGCCGACGAGCGGCAGGCGCTGGCGCCCGTAGGCATGGGCGCGCTTGCCCTGGCCCGACGTCGGGCGCAGGCCGATTTCCCCGCGCTGGCCGGCCGCATAGAGGCCAGCCTGGCAGAGCTCACCGCGCTGGAGAAGGACGGCTGCGCCGAGTTGGACCGGCCATCCGACGCCATGGGCAAGCTGCTGGGCGGCATCCTGCTGGACGGCATGGCGTTGGAACAAGGCCCCAAGGTGCTGCTGCGCTCCATGGGTTATCACCTGGGCCGCTGGGTATATCTGGTGGACGCGTTGGACGACCGCGAAAAGGACGCCAAAACCGGCTCCTACAACGTGCTGCTGCGGGCGGCCGACCCTGAAGCCACCGCCGCGCTGGCAGCCGAAGCGTGCGAATACGCCGCCAGCCAAGCCGCCGCCGTGCTGGACCTGCTGGATTTTGACTGGGGCAGAGAAATCATCACCAATGTGCTGTACCGCGGCATGCCCAACGTACTGCACAAGGTAACCCATAAGGAGAAACCGCAATGATGGACCCGTGGAAGGTGTTGGGTATAAAGCCCGGCGCCAGCGCCGAGGAAGCCAAAAGAGCTTATCGCGATCTGGTGAAGAAGTATCACCCCGATCGCTTTCAGGACCCTGCCGCCAAGGAGATGGCCAACGAGAAGCTCAAGGAGATCAACCAGGCCTACGACGAGGTGACCCGCGGAGGCGGCGGCAGCACAAACACATCCTATGGCGGCGCCAACACCAACACGAACTACGGCCCTTCCAGCTCCGGCTATGCCAACAGCGATTTCAACGCCGTGCGCGTACACTTGAACAACCGCAACGTGGACGCTGCCGAGCGCATCCTGGAGAACATGCGGGAGCGCAACGCCGAGTGGCACTTCCTGCGCGGCGTGTGCTACAGCATGCGCGGCTGGTATGCAATGGCCCGTGAGCATCTGGCCAATGCCGTAAGCATGGAACCCAACAACATCGAATATCGCAACGCCCTGGACCAGATGGACGCCTCCACCCAGACCTACCGGCGCAACGCGGCGCCGGTGTATGGCGGCGGCCGGGGCATAAGCACCTGCGACATGTGCTCCTGCATGATATGCTCCGACTGCTGCTGCGAGAGCCTGGGCGGCGACTGCATCCCGTGCTGCTGAGGCCCGGCCGGAGGACCATAACTTTATGAAAAACGCGCTGCCAAACCTGCCCGAGGCACTTATGCCGGTCAGCGACGCCCAGCAGGCCATCCCCGCTCTGCTGAGGGAGCACGGTGAGCTGCAAGGCCTGCACCTGAAGGGCCTAACCGTGGATCTGGACGCCGTGGAGGCTCCTTTTGCCGATTTTTCCGGCTGCTTGTTTGAATCCTGCGTCGTGACGCTCAAAAGTACCAGACGCTGCGGCTTCACCGACGTCGCCTTTCGCAATTGCGATCTGTCCAACGCCAACTTCCACAAGAGCACATTCATCCGCGCGCTGCTCTCGGACAGCAAGGCGCTGGGCGCCAATTTCTCCGAGGCCATCCTGCGGGGTGTCACGCTCAAGAACATCATCCTTCGCTACACCAACCTGACCGCCTGCAAGCTGACCAACGTGCGCTTCGAGGGCTGCGACCTGTTGCAGGCGTCGCTGGAGGATTGCAAGCTGTCCACGGTGGAATTCGATCATTGCAACCTGAGCTCCGCCACGTTCTCTTTTACCGCCCTCAAGGGCGTGGATTTGACGACCTGCGATCTGCAGGGCATCCGCGCCAACCTGCCGGACCTGCGCGGCGCCATCGTGGGCAGCCACCAGGCGGTGGACCTGGCGGCGCTGCTGGGCGTGGTCATCAAGTAGGGCCTCGCTTCAGGGGCCAAGGAAAATAGGAGGCCACGCCGTTCATGGAACAGAGTGCTTTTCAAACTTATTACTGGCAGAACGACAAGGTCCGGCTGCGCCTGTGGGAACCCAGGGACGCCCAATACGACTACACCAACAATCTCGACAGCGAGGCTATGGCTCTGGATATGGAGGAAATCGGCCTACCCCCAAGGAAGACCAAAGTTGATACCGACGGGGATTCTGCGGAACCCAACGCCAGCGCACCGGCATTCACCATAGAGGACCTGAACGGCAACTATGTAGGGCGAATTCAATACAACTACATCAACGAACGTCGCGGCACTTTTTCAATCGGGTTGTTTTTGCACCGAGAACAGCGCGGCAAAGGTTATGGAAAGGCAGCAATGAGCATTCTGCTAAGATACGCCTTTGACGAACGGCGCCTGCATAAGTTCAACGGCTATTGCCTGGGTGTCAACACCGCCTCCGCGGCCATGATGAAGTCACTGGGTTGCAAGCTGGAAGGCATCGTTCGTGAGGTAATCTACTTACACGGCAAATATCATGATAGCCATCTGTATGGGTTGACCGAGCAGGAGTATCGCACTCGGGACAACGGTCATGCGGTTTTAGTTAAGGAGTAAGGATCAGAGCTACAACGATAATGCCTTCCTCCACCTACGACCGAAGAGGAATACCGGACGCTGTATTCAGGCAAGGCATAGACCGGCGGACAACAGCATTTGAGCCTCTGCCGCTCTTGCTGTATAATATTTGATTGACGATAACACAATTTTTATAGACGGAGCGTAAACCATGCCAAACGTACTGGACACGCTGCGGGAGCGCGGCTTTCTGCAGCAGATCACCTTCGAGGACGAGCTTTACAAGCTGTTGGACAATGAATCGGTCACGTTCTACGTGGGCTTTGACCCCACCGCCGACAGCCTGCACATTGGCCACTACATTCCGGTGATGGCCATGGCCCACATGCAGCGCGCCGGGCACCGGCCCATCGCGCTGGTGGGCGGCGGCACCGCCATGGTCGGCGACCCTTCGGGCAAGACCGACATGCGCAGGATGCTGACCGCTGAGGACATCGCCGCCAACGCTGAAAGCATCAAGGGCCAGTTCAGCCGCTTCTTCGATTTTGCCGACGGCCGCGCCATCATGGATAACAACGCCGACTGGCTGTTGAACCTGAACTACGTGAACTTCCTGCGGGAGGTCGGCGTACACTTCTCGGTGAACCGCATGCTGACCGCCGAGTGCTACAAGCAGCGCCTGGAAAAGGGCTTAAGCTTCCTGGAATTCAACTACATGCTGATGCAGGGCTACGATTTCCTGGTGCTGCACAACAAATACGGCTGCAAGCTGCAGATGGGCGGCGACGACCAGTGGAGCAACATGCTGGCCGGGGCCGATTTGATCCGCCGCAAGGAGGGCAAACCCGCCTATGTGTGCACGTTCTCGCTGTTGACGACCAGCGAGGGCAAGAAGATGGGCAAGACCGAGAAGGGCGCGCTGTGGCTGAGCGCGGCGCGCACGCCGCCCTATGAGTTCTACCAGTACTGGCGCAACATCGAGGACGCCAGCGTCGGCAAAGCCTTGGCGCTGCTGACCTTCCTGCCCATGGACGAGGTGAACCGCCTGGCCAGCCTGCCCGGTGAGCGCATCAACGAGGCCAAGAAGACGCTGGCCTACGAGGTAACAAAGCTGATTCATGGTGAGGCCGAGGCCGACGCCGCCCGCACCGCCGCCGAAGCGCTGTTCGAGGGCGGCAGCGACAGCTCTACGATGCCCGCTACCAGCTTCACGGCGGAGGCGTTCGCACCCATGCGCATCGTGGACGTGATGGCCGCGTGCGGCTTGTGTGCCAGCAAGAGCGAGGCCACGCGCCTGGTCAAGGAGGGCGCCGTGTCCATCGATGGCCGCAAGGTCAGTGACCCCAACGAACACCCCGACTTCGCAGCCGGAAGCTCCTTTGTGATCCGCAAGGGCAAGAAGGTCTATCACCGCGTGAGCATAGATGGCTGAAGCGGCGAACAACCCGCCGCGCTACCGCACGCTGGAGCACGAGGGCAGCTGGGAATTCACCGAGAAGAAGTCCCGCTTTGTGGGCTACGCCGCGCCGGCGCTGCGCGAGGACGAGGCGATGCGCTTTGTGGAATCGGTGCGCGCCCGGCACCCTGGCTGCAGCGCCGTGCTCTATGCCTATGCTTGTGGGTATCACGGTGAGCTACAGCGCTTCCACGACGCTCACGAGCCCTCCGGCGGCCTGCTGATGCTGGAAGCGCTCAAGCGTGCCCAGGTGTGCGGCGCGGCCACAGCTGTGGTGCGCTACTACGGCGGCATTCAGCTGGGCGCCGGGCCGCTGGGGCGGGCCTTTGCCCAGGCAGCGGCCCAGGCCGTCGCCCAGGCTGGCCCCTGCGAGGTCGAGCGCACACTCTGCTTCTCCGTGGCCTTGGATTATGCCTTGGCTGGCAAGCTGGAGCATTGGTTCGCCCACTCCCCCCACCGGCTGCTGGCGCTGGACTACGGCGAGCGGGTGCAGGCCCGCGCTGAAGTGCGCCTGTCTCAGCATGAGCGTTTCCGCGCCGACATCGCCGACCTGACCGCCGGCCAGGCCGAGCCCGAGCTGCTCAGCGAACGATACGCCCGTTGGGATTAAGGCAATTTATCGTGCCCACAAGGTCGCGAATCGGTTGACACTTGAGAGCAAATATGATAAAAATAAGTAATTTTACAAGCGCATAAAGAACTGCTCATATGAGCACACTATGATGTGCATCATTCGCAAATAGCGGGAGGTCAATTGCATGGGTCTGTTTCCAGTCGTCGCCAATGAGAACCTGAAGCAAAAATATACCGACGCCAAGTCGTTGAAATTCGGCAAGCTATTTACCGATTACATGCTGACGTGGCAGTACACGACCGGCCAAGGTTGGCATGACGGCAAGATAGAGCCCTACGCCGATTTCAAGATGGACCCGGCCTCCATGGTGCTGCACTATGGCCAAGCCATATTCGAAGGCCTCAAGGCATATAAGCGCGCCGACGGCAAGACGCTGCTGTTCCGTGCCCGGGACAACTTCCGCCGCATGAACGCATCGGCTGAGCGCCTGTGCATGCCCACGCTGGATGTGGAGCAGGCCTATGAGGGGCTGTGCGAGCTGCTGCGCATCGAAGATGCGTGGATCCCCGACGCGCCGGGCACGTCGCTGTACATCCGCCCCACGATGATCGCTACGGACCCCTTTCTGGGCGTCAAGGCCAGCGACAACTATCTGTTCTTCATCATCTTAAGCCCCGTGGGTCCCTACTACCCGGAGGGCTTCAACCCGGTGAAGATCTATGTGGAAAACGATTATGTGCGCGCCGTGAAAGGCGGCACCGGCACCACCAAGAGCGCCGGCAACTATGCCGCCAGCATATTGGCCGGCGAACAGGCCAAGCACAGCGGCTACACGCAGGTGCTGTGGCTGGACGGTGTGCATCGCCGCTACATCGAGGAAGTCGGCGCGATGAACATCTTCTTTCGGTTCCGCGATGAGCTCGTGACGCCGGCGCTGGCCGGCAGCATACTGGCGGGCATCACCCGCTCCTCCATCCTCACGCTGGCCCAGGACATGGGCCTAAAGGTCAGTGAGCGCGCCGTGGCCATCGACGAGGTATTCGACGCCCACGACCGCGGCGATCTGCTGGAGGTCTTCGGCAGCGGCACAGCTGCGGTCGTATCTCCCGTGGGCGAGATGAAGTGGCAGGACCGCACGATCACGATCAACGGCAACCGCACCGGCGAGCTTGCGCAAAAGCTCTACGATCAACTGACCGGCATACAGCTGGGCAAGGTGGCCGACCCCCACGGCTGGGTCACGGTGGTCTAGGCAATCGCTGAAGAAAACGCCACCTGCCGCATACGATAAAGAAATGAAATAATTCACAGCAGCCGCGTGGCGGCCGCCGTAGAGAAGCGAGGAAAAGGATGCAGAATAAACTCAAAGTTGCCATTGCCGGCGCAGGCATGGTCGGCCAGCGCTTCGCCATATTGCTGGAAAACCACCCGTGGTTTGAGGTCACAACGATCGCCGCCAGCCCCCGTTCCGCCGGCAAGACCTTTGCCCAGGCCGTGGAAGGCCGCTGGAACATGCCCAAACCCATACCCGAGGCCATGAAGGACATCGTCGTCGTGGATGCCTCCGACGTGCAGGCCGTGACCGCAAACGCGGACCTCGTGTTCTGCGCAGTGGACATGGACAAGGCCGCCACCCGCGCGCTGGAGGAGGCTTATGCCAAGGCCGAGACACCGGTCGTCAGCAACAACTCCGCGTGCCGCATGCTGCCCGACGTTCCCATGTTGATCCCCGAGATCAACCACGCCCATACCGCCGTGATTGCTGCCCAGCGCAAGCGCCTGGGTACCCAGCGCGGCTTCATCACCGTGAAGCCCAACTGCTCGATACAAAGCTACGTGCCGGCGCTGGAGCCGCTGCGGGATTTTGGGATCTCCAAAGTGCTGGCCTGCACGTATCAGGCCATCTCTGGCGCGGGCAAGAACTTCGACATGTGGCCGGAAATGATCGACAACGTGATCCCCTTCATCGGCGGCGAGGAAGAAAAGAGCGAGAAGGAACCGCTGAAGATCTGGGGCGACGTGCGCGACGGCATCATCGTGAACGCCGAGAGCCCCTCCATCACGACCCAGTGCATCCGTGTGCCGGTAACCGATGGCCATCTGGCGGCAGTGTTCGTGAGCTTCGACCGCAAGCCCGGCAAGGACGAGATCATCGACCGCTGGCGCACCTACAAGAGCAAGCCCGCCCAGATGGGCCTGCCCAGCGCGCCAGACCCGTTCCTGGCCTATTTTGAGGAGGACAACCGCCCGCAGACCAAGCTGGACCGCGACTTCGGCAACGGCATGGGCGTGACCATGGGCCGCTTGCGGGAGGACAGCCATTATGACTACAAGTTCGTGTGCCTGAGCCATAACACGCTGCGCGGCGCCGCCGGTGGCGGCGTGCTCTCGGCAGAGTATCTGGTCAAGGAAGGGTATATTACAGCGAAGTAAAAGGTTAAGGGCTGTCTCGCTGAGACAGCCCTATTTGTTAGTGGAAAGAATTTCGCGCCATCGGGCGCGACCAAAGGGCTTTCCGGTCGCCCTTTGGAAACCTTCGGCCCAAAAAACAGATACGCGAGATCACGATAAAGGAACCCTCCTTATGAAATCCAATCTGTTGCAATTGCTCAGAGAAACTGACGAATATGTCTCCGGTGAAGCTCTAAGCGCCCAACTGGGCGTCACCCGCGCCGCCGTGTGGAAGGCCGTGCAGGCGCTGCGGGAACAGGGCTACGCCATAGACGCCGTGCCCAACCGCGGCTACCGCCTGACAGCTTCCCCTGACGCACTGACCGAAGATGAAATCCTCCCCGGCATGCAAACGCGCTGGCTGGGCCGCACTGTGTACCACTACGCCGAAGTGGGTTCCACCAACGTGCAGGCGCGCCAGGAGGCTGACCGGGGTGCGCCCGATGGCAGCGCCTTCCTGGCCGAGCGCCAGACCGCCGGGCGTGGCCGCCTGGGCCGCACATGGGATTCCCCCGCCAGCGAGGGCATCTGGATGAGCCTGCTGCTGCGCCCCCCGGCCGCGCCGCAGGCCATGCTGCCCATCACATTGGTCACCGGGTTGGCCGTGTGCCGCGCGCTGCGGGCGCAGGCCGGTGTGGACGCCCGCATCAAATGGCCCAACGACATCGTGGCCGGCGGCAAAAAAGTTTGCGGCGTACTAACCGAGATGAGCGCCGAGGCCGAGGGCATCCGCCATGTCATCGTGGGCATCGGCGTCAACGTAAACACTCAGCGCTTCCCCGTGGAGCTGCAGGCCACGGCCACTTCGCTGCGGCTGCTGACCGGCCAGGCGCAGGACCGCAAGGCCCTGGCACAGCGTCTGCTGCTGGAGTGCGAGACCGCCTTTGACTTGCTGCTCACCGACGGCTTTGAAGCCATGCGCGGCGAGTATCGCTCCTTCAGTGCCACGCTGGGACAGCATGTGCGGGCCACCGGCCGCGACGGCGCCGTCGAAGGCATTGCCCGCGACATCACGCCCGGCGGCGACTTGGTCATCGACACCGCCGCGGGGCCGGTCACCGTGACCAGCGGCGAGGTGTCGGTGCGGGGCATCTACGGGTACGCGTGATCGCCTGTCTCACACAGTCTCAATTGTAAACCGTTTCATATATATCGGTTGACATTCCTTATGCCTTCCTTTACAATGAGCCCATCTCATCAAGGGAATCGCTGAATAAATGAGGCGTCCGAATTGCGAAGTGAATTTTTCTGTCCTGCCAGGCGGAGGAGGTCGCTTATGCCGCAGTGCATAGGCGGCCGACCTGGCTGCTTGGGCGAGCAGGAGCCGAAGGCTCCGACCAGCCGACAACGCAGCAGGCCGGAAAAAGACCAAGCAAGGCGGATGCCGTGCTTTATTCAGCGCTTCCCTAAGGAAGGTATCATTTATGAATCGTAAAATCCAATTAAGAGACTGGATACTGGCCGCGCTGTTCATCGTGCTGATGTCCGTCAGCGCGCGGATCACGCTGCCCATCCCGCTGGTACCCATCACATTACAGTTCACTGTGGTGGCGCTGGCCGGCCTGCTGCTGGGTCCCCGCATGGGCGCTTTGAGCATGGCCGTCTATCTCTTCATGGGCCTGGTCGGGCTTCCGGTTTTCGCCACTGGTGGCGGCTTCAGCTATGTGACTCAACCCACCATCGGCTATCTGGTGGGTTTCATTCCCGCGGCGGCAGTCATTGGTATACTGGCACACAAAGTGACCATCACAGGCGCTAAGCCCGCTTTCTGGGCGCTTTTGTTGGCCGTTCTGGCCGGCCTGGCGGTGGTATATGCGCTGGGCGTGGCTGGGCTGTACGCGGTGATGAATCTTGTCAAGGGCAAGACGACCACCCTGCCATCGGCGTTGTACCTTGGCGTGGTGCCTTTTCTGATTGGCGACGGCATCAAGAGCGTGGTCGCAGCGACGCTAGGCGTTATTTTAATCCCTGTGAAAGAGCGAATCTGGCAAAACCGACATTGATACTTAACCGGTGGCAATTCCGGTAACGCAAAGACATCGCCCGGCGATCATTCGCCGGGCGATGAGGTTTATTTTGCCAGCGTCTGCCGGGGCAGCAGCGTGAAGCTCCCCTTCCCCGTGGCCGCGCGGCTGAAATGCCACCACTCCTTGCTGTAAGGTGTGAAACCCGCGCTGCCCATGGCATCCCGCAGCAGCTTGCGGTTGGCCGCCTGTTTCGCGGTCAGGCCGCTGTAGCTATAATGGGAGCGGCTGCCGAAAAAGTCAAAGGTTCCACCCATATCGATAAACCTGCCCGTGGACCAGGAGATCACCGAAAGATCCACAGTGCCACCGGCGGTATGGGATGACGTGGCCGATATATACCCGTTGAGCAGTGAGCTCTTGGAAATGTTCGGGTAATATCGCGCTTTGGTAGATTGGTCAGCGTTCTTTGCCCAGGCCACCATGGCCGCCACGGCCTGGGGAGGGCGATAAGCGTCCAAGACGCGGATGCCATACCCCTTGGTCCGCAGCTTGCCGGCGGCCCGGCTCAGCGCGGCGATGGCGTCCGTGCGCATCACCATCACCGGCGCGCCATAGCCCGGCAGCTTGGCGCCGGTAAAGTTGTTGCTGGTGGCATAGCGCAGGTCGACCTGGGCATCGGGTATGAAGTCATCCACATACCCCCAGCCTTGAGGCAGGCAAGCGATTCCCCAGGTGCGCCCCATAAGGCTCAGGATTTGCTTCTGGGTACCCTGTACGAGCACTGGCCGGCGTTCATAGCGCAGCCAACGCAGCGTCTTTACAAGGTTGGCCTCGCTCATAGATGTGCAACCCAGCGTGCCCACGCCCAGGCCGCGCCATATGTGCAGGAAGATTGCGCTGCCTTTGCCCTTGATCCCCTCGTCGTTGTAGTGCACGGCCAAGGCGTACTTGTAGACGGAGATGCTCTTCAGGGCTTCCCCGCTGCCGGTGGCCGACACGCTGCCGCGCACCCAGCGGTTGTAGTAGGGCGACTTCCCGTCATCCACCCAGCGATCCATGCTGTCGGTGCGCCGGTAAGGCCACTTGACGTATTGCGGCGCGGCGGCCCAGCCGAAAGCCGTGCCCAGCAGAAAGGCTCCGCTGGGCGATCGGCCGTCGCCCTCGGCGGCCTTGGATACGCCGTTTTTGCCTACGTTGGCCCGCCACGGACCCGCCGCCACGCGCCATTTGCCCGCGGTCTTTTCCATGAGCCACATGGTGGCGCCTGGTCCGTTCTCGCTGTCGGCGCGCACGACGATGGCCTGGCTACCCTGCCAGCGCTTGGCCAGGCCTGCCGTCACGGCGGCCAGAAAGGCCGCATCTCCCGACGCCGCGGCCCGTGCCGACGACACCGGCCCCAGCATAGCCAGCAGCAGGACCGCCGCCAGCGCACCGGCCAAGCGGCGGCGAATGGACTGGTTGCTCATGAATCGCTCCTTACGGTTCGCGGAAGAACACGATGCCCACATAGCTGACGGTGGCGCGGCCGTTGTTATACTGCAGACCGCAGGCCACCAGCGTGTTGTTGACGTCGATGCCGCAGGCCTCCAGCGACACGATAGCGCGCTCCGGCATGCGGCACGGCGCGTCTGGATAGGTGCAGCGCTCGCACAGGCTGCAGCTGCCGGCGTTCAGCGGCAGCAGGCCCGGCAGGTCAAATTCCCGCAGCGCCTCCAGCGCGCGCAGATAGTTTTCCTTGTGCAGCGCGCCGGCCTTCTGCATGCCCTCGAAATCGAAGGAGTCCTCCAGTTGATAGACGGTCTGCACGACGACGCCGAAATCGCGGCTCTCGACCTTGGCGCGCCAATCTGTCACCGGCCCCACCGCCGGCGGGCATGTCCAGCAGGCGTTGTGGTGGCCGCAGGTGTTCATTGCGCACATGTCGCGCAGGGATTCGCTGAACACCACGTCGCCGGTGCGCACGATGGCGCTGTGGGTGGCGCCGGCGCGCAGCGCGGCGTTCATCAAGCTTTGGGAAAGGATTTCACTGAGCATGTTCGACCTCATATGATCAGATATGTCCATAGTATACCATATTCTGCGTATGCGTACAAAAACAGCCGGCGCGCCGCGCCGGCCCCTCGCCACCGACGCTGTTGCGTCGTCGGCGACTTTAGTTACCTTGTCATGGCTGCCGTTTATCGCCCGCCGCACAGGTCGCCGGGTCTCACCCCAGCTTTACGCAGTGTCGGCTTCGCCGATACGGGAGTAAAGCTGAGCAGTGCTTGCACCGCGATGGTGCGATATCTTCGCTCTCAACTCATATTTCGTTTACAGGAGACGACCGCCTGTGGGCGAGTATTTGGTGCCTGCCTTTAGCTTGGTTTTTTGTTTCCTCCCGCCGGATAAACCATCGGTCGGCTTCATGCCGTTCTTTGCACATCAGATTCTACATAAACTGACAGCCGGCGCGCTGCGCCGGCTGTCATGGAGAGCGGTTTCATTCGTGTTAATCGCCTGTATCGGCGTCGTCGCCTTCCGCATTGGGGGTGGCGTCGGGATCGGGCGTGGCTGACTGCTGATTCTTCTGCTCCTCCTGCCATGCCCTCAAACGATCAAAATAAATTTGTGCATCCTTCTGATGCTCTTTGAGCGTCTTGTTGTAGACCAACCGCCCATCCTTGGGATCACCAACGACGAAGTAGTAGTACTTTTCGCTCATGATCCTCTCGTCGGGATGCAGAGCCGCCTTGAGCGCCGCGTCACCGGGGTTCGTGATGGGCCCCAGCGGCAGGCCCTTGTGCTTGTAGGTGTTATAGAGCGACGGGTTGTTGCGTTCGGTCTCGTTCACGGTAAGCTTGTTGGCGTTGATCGCGTAAAGCACCGTGACGTCGGATTCCAGCCTCTGGCCGATCTTCAGACGGTTGTGGAACACCGCCGACGCGCCGGCATGGTCCACGGGCAGGCTCTCGCGTTGGATCATCGACGCCAGCGTTGCGACCTCGTCTATCGTCATCTTGAGCTCCTTGGCGCGGGCTCGATACTGCACGCCCATGATGACGTTGAACTTGGCCAGCATCTTGTTGATGATCTCTTCCTCGGTGGCGCTCACGTAGATCTCGTACTTGGCCGGGAACAGATACCCTTCCAGCGCGTAGTGGCGCTGGCTGAAGTTTTTGGACGCGCGAACTTCCTTGACGAAATCATACTGGGTGAACTTCTCGCCGGTCTTGCACAGCGCCAGGAAATTGGCGCTGTCCTTGATGATACCGTCCTTTACGAGGATGGCGGCGATCTGCTCTACGGTGCTGCCCTCGGGAATGGTGAAGCCGGTCACACGCATGCCCTCATCGCCGCGCATCAGGCTGTCGGCAATCTCGGACATGCTCATCGTGTCATTGAAAATATAGGTGCCGGCCTTGAGCTTGTCGGCAAATCCGGAAAAGTCCAGATAATATTTGAATACCGTGGAGTTGCGGATGAGGCCCTTCTCTTCCAGCAGATTCGAAATGCCGGACAGCGACGAACCTCGGGCAATGATGACCTGCACCGGCGGTTGGCTGCCGTCGCCAGGCGGTGATAGGAAATTGTTTTGCACATATTGCACGCCGTACAGGCACACGGCGCCCGCGATGAGCAGGCCGCACAGCAGAATCAGCGCGGCGCGCAGCACGCTCCACACGCCAAAAAGGCCGTTGCGCGTGGCCTTGCCCCAATTAATCTCTTGATTTGCGTGCTCATCCGAAGGCATTGCGTGCCTGGGGACGAGGTTCCTTTGCTCCATTTTACACTCCGGCTATCGCGAATAGGATGGAAATAACAATGGGTACCATCGTGCTAAGTATAACACCACTCAGGAATGATTGTATAGCATAATTGGTTCCGCTTGCCTTTACAACTACTGGCAATGTCGTGTCCATGGCTGTGGCGCCGGCGGCGGCAATGCCAGCCCAAGGGTGGATCATTTTTACAAACATGGGAATCAAAAGCAAAGCGAGCACCTCACGGATGATGTTGGAAAGAAAGGCCACCGCGCCCAACGCCGCGTCATGGCCGCCCAACAACACACCGCTGAGCGAATACCAGCCGAAGCCAGCGCCTACAGCGGCGCTCTGCCAGCCGGCCATGCCCAGCGCGCGCCCCGCCGCCCACGCGCCCGCCACGGAACCCACAATGACCAGTGCCGGCAGCACAAGCACATCGGCGCCGATCTCCCTGAGCTTGCGGCGGGTGCCGCCTTTGCTGCCCAAGTCCAGCCCTACAAAGAAGAGCATGGCGTACAGCAGCGCCGAAATGCCGTTGTCGCAATGGCTGAGCCACGGCGAGCCGCTCAGCAGATGCCCCGCCACGGCACCGGCAATCATACACAGCGCGATGGAAAGCGTGCTCACGAGCCGCCCTCCCGCCGCCGGCGCAGCGCCACATACAGCGCCACCAGCGCAACGCTGCCCGCCACGGCACCGGCGGCCAGCGCCAGCGCCCGCAGGCCTATCGTGCCGGCCTGGGCCAGCAGCGCGCTGTCGGAACCGATCTTAACACCCAGCAGCGCCACGATACCATACAGGCACACATTCATGGCGATGGTGATTGGCTGCGGCAGGGCCTGGGGCTCCGCCCCTGTTTGGGCTTCGCGGCTACCTTTCCAGCGCAGCAGCACCCGGCCAGCGGCAAAGCCTGCTGCAAGAAAAGCCATCAGGAGCACGTAAGACATGTTTAAATTTCCACGATGATCGGCAGGATCATCGGGCTGCGTTTGGTCTTTTCATAGAGGAACCTGCGCAAGTCATTGCGCAGATCGCTCTTGATGCTGGCCCAGTCAGAGGATTTGCCACGGGAACGTGCCTTCTCCACAAAGGTGTTGATGAACTTGCGCACCTCGTCCATCATCTCGTCGGATTCCTTGACGTATACAAATCCACGGGAGATGACCTCCGGCGCGATCAGCAACGAGCCCTGCTCCCGGCTGACCGTCATCACGACGATCAGCAGACCGTCCTGGGCCAGGTGCTTGCGGTCGCGCAGCACAATGTTGCCGATGTCACCCACGCCAAGACCATCCACCATAACGCCGCCGGCCTGCACCATATCGCCCATGGCGGCGCCGCGGTCGCGGCTGAATTCGATGATGCGGCCGTTTTCCGGGATGAAGATGTTCTTGCGGTTCATGCCCAGAGATTCGGCCAGTTGGGCGTGCTGTTTCAGGTGCCTGTACTCGCCATGCATGGGGATGAAGTACTTCGCCTTGGCCAGCGTGTGGATCAGCTTGAGTTCCTCCTGGCAGGCATGGCCGGAGGCGTGGATCTCGGCCAAAGCGTCATAGATGACGGTGGCGCCCATGCGGAACAGCTGATCGATGACGCGGTTGACGTATTTCTCGTTGCCGGGAATGGGCTTGGCCGAGAAGATGACCGTGTCGCCGGAGCGAATCTCTATCTGGTTGTGCTCGCCGCCGGCCATGCGCACAAGGCCGGACATGGGCTCGCCCTGGCTGCCGGTCGTTATGACGACCAGGCGCTTGTCGTTCAGGTTCTTGGCCTTCTCCAGCGCCACAATGCTGTCCTCACGCACCTTGAGATAGCCCAATTCCTGGGCCATCGTAGCGATCTTGACCATGCTGCGGCCGGCGAAGCACACCTTGCGCGAGTAGTGCTGTGCCGCGTCTATGATCTGCTGAATGCGGTGCACATTGCTGGAGAACGTGGAGATGATGATTCGCCCCTTGATGTCGCGGAACAGCGCGTCCAGGTTGGCGCCCACATGGGATTCGCTCAGCGAATACCCCGGGCGCTCCACATTGGTGCTCTCGCACATCAGCAGCAGCACGCCCTCCTCCCCCAGCTGGGCAAAGCGCGCAAAGTCCATCACTTCGCCGTCCACCGGCGTATAATCGATCTTGAAGTCGCCGGTCAGCAGCACCACGCCCACCGGCGTCGTGATGGCCAGCGCCACAGAATCCATGATGCTGTGGCTGGTCTTGATGAATTCCACCGTGAAGCAGCCCAACTGCACCTTCTGCCGGGGCGTTACCTCGTGGCACACGGTGTTGCGCAGGCCGTTCTCGGCCATCTTGTATTGTGCAAGCATGATCGTAAGCTTGGTGCCGTAGATGGGCACGTTGAGAGACTTGGCCACATAGGGCAGCGCGCCGATGTGGTCCTCATGGCCGTGGGTCAGCACGATGCCGCGGACCTTCTGGCGGTTCTTTTCCAGATAGGTGATGTCGGGGATGACCAGATCGATTCCGGGCATCTCCTCGGTGGGGAAGGCCAGGCCCGCGTCCACGACGATGATGTCGTTTCCGTATTCGAGCACGGTCATGTTTTTACCGATTTCCTCCACGCCCCCAATGGGTATCACCCGGAGCTTGGTAGTGGTTCTTGTTTTTGACATGGGTATTCCTCCGTTATTCTTTCACACTCAGTATGAGCAAACGGCGAGGCAACTAAAATGATTTCATCGTCGCCATGGGAAAAACCAGGCAACGGTCAAATGCGATTTCAATGGCCCTGCGTTTCAGGCCAGCCGGCATGCATGGCGCAGCCGGTTGTCGTGGTTGGTTTGATGTTGGGGCTGTCGTGCTAAGTACATGATGTATTTACTACATATTAAAGAAAGGGATTTCGCGCTTACTGGCGCGACCAAAGGGCTTTCCGATCGCCCTTTGGAAACCTTCGGACCCGATCATTGAATACGTATGTGATCATGTGGCTAACACAACAGCCCAGTAGTCCTAATGTTGCAAAGCAGATGGTATTACGGAATTACGATCTGCCCCTGGCAGCCGTCCCGCGGGATCAGCGCGGCGTTGGCCTCATCGGTGTCCACATGCATGGAAAGCTTGAACGACGGGCTCACACGCACCACGACTTCGCCGAACTGCACCGGGCGGGCTGTCAGCGCCCGCACTTCCACGATCTGCTTGTCTTGCACGCCCAGCCTGGCGGCGTCTTCAGGGGTCATGTGGATGTGGCGCTTGGCCACGATGAGGCCGGTGTCCAGCGTCACCTCGCCGCAGGGGCCGCGCAGAACCACGCCGGGGGTGCTGGCGATGTCGCCGCTCTCGCGCACCACGGTGGGCAGACCCAGCACAAAGCTGTCAGTCACCGAAACTTCCACCTGGGAAGCCGGACGTTCAGGGCCCAAGATGGCCACGTTCTTAAAAGAGCTCTTGGGACCCACAACGTCCACGCGCTCTTCACTCAGGAACTGACCGGGCTGCGACAAGTCGCGCTTGAAGGTCAGCTTCTTGCCAGGCCCGAAAAGCTTCTCCACATCGGCTGCGGACAGATGCACGTGTCGGGCAGATACTTCGACCAGGAATGTGCTCATTTGTATATCTCCTTGCTAGTAATAGTATACGATGGCTATCGCTATGCCCAGCATGCTGCCGGCCACAACCTCCACGGGTGTGTGACCCAACAGCTCCTTGAGCTTTTTCTCGTTGATGTAGTGCTCAGCGTAATAGTTATCTATGAGTTCGTTGAGCAGCTTGGCCTGTTTGCCCGCGGCTCGGCGCACGCCGGCGGCGTCATACATGACGACCAGCGCGATCACCGTGGCAATGCCAAAGATCGCCGAATCGAATCCGTTGAGCAGCCCAGCCATTGTGGCGGCGCATGTGACCGACGCTGAGTGGGAACTGGGCATGCCGCCGGAGCCGAACAGGCGCACTAGATCCAGCTTGCGCTGGAAGATCAATGTCAGAACGACCTTGATAAGCTGCGCCAGCACCCAGGCGATCACCGTTGACATCAGTATTTGATTGCGGACCAACTGCTGCAAGACATCCATACGGGCTATTTCTTTCTGTGATGGATGTATTGGGCCAGCAGGCGGAAAAACGAGCCGTCCTCCAGGCAGACCACGGAATTCTCGGCCTTCTCGGCATGCTGCCGGGCCAACTCTTTGGCGCGTTCCAGTCCGTAGAGCGTCACATAGGTCGTTTTGCTCTCCTGCTGGTCCTTGCCTACGGTCTTGCCCATCTCCGCTTCGGAGCCTTCGCAATCCAGTATGTCGTCGGTGATCTGGAACAGCATGCCCAGATGGTAGCCATAATCGCGCATGCACTGCACGGTGGTGTCGTCGGGATCGTTGAGTGCGATACCGCTCAGGATCGCGGCGGACAGCAGCGCACCGGTCTTCTTCAGGTGCATGTCCTGCAGGTCTGCCTCGGTGGTGAACCTGCCCGTGGCCAAAACATCCAGGCTCTGTCCGCCGATCATACCGCGGCTGCCCGACGCCTCGGCGATGTGCTGAGCGGTGCGCAGCGCGGCAGGGCCCCGGGCGATGCACGCCTCGATCATGACTTCATAGGCCAGGTTGAGCAGCCCGTCGCCGGCCAGCAGCGCGATGGCTTCCCCGTAGATCACGTGATTGGTGGGTTTGCCGCGGCGCAGCGTGTCATTGTCCATGCTGGGCAGGTCATCGTGGATCAGCGAATAGGTGTGGATCATCTCGATGGCGCAGGCGAAGGGCAAAGCGCGCGCCTCAGAACCGCCGGTCAGCTCGTTGGCTGCCAGCAGGATGGCCGGGCGGATGCGTTTGCCGCCGCCCAGAAGGCTGTAGGCCATGGCCGCCCGGATGGTGTCCGGCGTTCCCTTCTGGCGATCCAGATAACCGGCCAGCGCCGTATCGATGATTCGGGCTTTGTCACTGAGATAGGCCTGGCAGTCAGCGACGCTATTCATCGGTCTCATCAAAGCTCACCTCATTCAATATCGTATTCTCTTGCACGAGCATCATAACCTTCCTGCGGCTGACATCCAGCTTGCCGCGGCACAGCGCCGCCAGCTTCACGCCCTCTTCATACAGGGCGGTGGTCTCATCCAGCGTCAGCTTGCCGCCCTCCAGGCGGCGCACGATGTCTTCCAGCCTCTCCATAGCCTGCTCGAAGCCCGGCTCCGGTGTAGTTTCCTTCTTGCGGGTCGGCATCTTTTCTGCATTCCTTTCAGGCTAACAGCTAAAGTTTAGAAGACCGGAGGTCTTTCAAACTTGTCCCTCCTGCAGCACGCGCGCCTTGCGGGCGGCGTCGGCAAATCGTATGTCCACGGTCTGTCCCGGCGCAAGCTCGCCGGCGCGGGCGATGTAGCGGCCCTCGCTGGGGCTGTACACGGCGGCATAGCCGCGGCCCAGCACCGCCATGGGGTTCAGATCACCCAGCCGGTTGCCGAGCATCGCCAGGTGGGCATCCAGTGCGGTCAGTTCGCGGTTGGCGGCGTTGTCCAGCCGCTCGCGCAGGCCGTCCAGCCGCAGCGCCATCTGGGTCACGCGCTCCCGAGGGCCGTGCAGCTCCAGGCCCTGCTCCAGCAGCGCCAGGCGCGCCTCCTCCCGGGCCAGCCGGTGCATCATGGCGCCGGCGGCGCGGCCGCGCAGCTCGTCCACGGCGCGCAGCAGCGCCATGGCGTCCGGCACCGCCAGCTCCGCCGCCTCCGAAGGCGTGGCCGCCCGCAGGTCCGCAGCAAAATCCGCCAGAGAAAAATCCGTTTCGTGGCCTATGGCCGTTACGACGGGGACGTGGCTTTCCACAATGGCCCGCACGACTGCCTCGTCGTTGAACTCCCACAGATCCTCAAAGGAGCCGCCGCCGCGCCCCACGATCAGCACATCCACGGTCCCCAGGCGGTTGAAGGCCTGGATGCCCCGGGCGATCTCCTGCGCAGCGCCGTCGCCCTGCACCTTGACCGGGTAGAGCACGATCTGCGTGCGGGGGTTGCGCCGCCGGGCGATGCGGATGATGTCACGGATGACCGCTCCTGTGGGCGACGTGACCACGCCTACACGCACCGGCATGGCAGGCAGCGGGCGCTTGCGCTCACTGTCGAAATAGCCCAGCGCCCGAAAGCGCTCCTTGCGCTGCTCGAAGAGCACGTACAGGCTGCCAAACCCGGAGGTCTCCACCTCACGGACGTAAAAATTGACCTGCCCCTGCTCGCTGTAGAAGCCCAGCCGTCCCCGGGCGCTTACCTTCATGCCCTCGGTCACCTTCTGCCCCACGCGCTGGTCCTGGCGGAACCACACGCAGCGCAGCACGGCCCGCTCGTCCTTCAGCGTGAAGTAGGCGTGGCCGGAAGCTGCCCGCTTGAAATCCGACACCTCGCCGCGCACCCGCAGGTTCTGCAACCGCGGCTCGCTGTCGAAGCTCTTCTTCAGGAACTCTCCGACCTCGGAGACGGTGAACACCCATTCGGTCATTTCATAGCCGCTTCCAACGTGTTCTCCAGCAGCATGGCCCGGGTCATGGGCCCTACACCGCCGGGCACCGGCGTGATCCAGCCGGCCACTTCCAGGGCCTGTTCAAAGGCTACGTCTCCGACCATTCCGCCTTCGGTGCGGTTGATGCCCACATCGATGACGGCGGCGCCGGGCTTGATCATGTCGGCGGTGATGAACCCCGGCTTGCCGATGGCAGCCACCAGGATGTCCGCCTGGCGGGTGATGGAGGCCAGATCGGCGGTGCGGCTGTGGCACACGGTCACAGTGGCGTGCTCGGCCAGCAGCAGCAGAGCCGCCGGCTTGCCTACAATGTTGCTGCGCCCCACGACCACAGCATGCTTGCCGCGGATGTCGATGCCGGCATTCTTTAAAAGCCACACGACCGCGCGCGGCGTGCAGGGCACAAAGCCGCTGCCGCCGGTGGCCAGCAGGCCCGCGTTGATCAGGTGAAAACCGTCCACGTCCTTGGCCGGGTCTATGGCCAGTATCACGGCGGATTCGTCCAGATGCTTGGGCAGCGGCAGCTGCACCAGGATGCCATGGACGCGCGGGTCGGCGTTGAGGCTATGTATCAGCGCCAGCAGCGACTCAATTGTTGTGTCCGCACTCAGCCGATGTACCTGCGAATGGAAGCCCACCTGCTGGCAATCCTTCTCCTTGCTGTTGACATAGATATGGGAAGCCGGGTCGTCGCCTACTAAAACAACTGCCAGACCAGGGGTGATCCCCTTCTCCTGCTTTAGCTGGGCGGCCTGCGCGGCGACGCGTTTGCGGATTGCACGGGCTGCGGCCTTGCCGTCGATCAATTGTGCGCTCATGGGTGCTCCTTTATCGTGAAAAATTGATGACCCAACATGGCCACGCCCACGGCATTGTCAGAAGACAAGCCCGGCGCGGCAAAGCACGCTTCCACAGCCTTCTCGGCCAGGCGTGCCGCCCACTGGCCGCGCAGATAGCCGTTGGATGCCACGCCGCCGATGAACAGCACCCGGCGCAAACCGTGCTTTTGCGCTGCGTGCAGCGCCATGGCGGCAAAGGCCTCGGCCAGCGCAGCCTGTACGGCATGGGCCACAGCGGCGCCATCGGCGCCGGCCTCTATGGCCCGCTGGGCGGCGGCTTCCGCGCCGCTTAAGTTGCAGTCGGCACCGATCACGCGCACCTTGATACCCAGGTTTTGCGGTTGGTCACAGCGCAGCGCCAGCTGCTCCAATGCCGGACCCGCCGGGAAGGGCAGGCCCAACGCCACGCCAACGCGGTCAATCAGTTGGCCCGCGTGCACATCCAGCCCCTGGCCCACGATCTCCACATAAAACCCACCCGGCCGCGGCGTGGCGCACAGCAGCTCCGTCGTGCCTCCGGACAGGTGAAACGCCAGAAACGGTTCCTGAAACGTATCCACCGCCCCCAGACAGCCGGCGGCGATGTGGCCCTCCTGATGGGAACTGCGCATGAGCGGCACGCCCAGCGCACTGGCCAAGCTTCTGGCCGCCCCCGAACCTGCCGTGAACACCGGCATATAGCTGCCATCCACAGGCCGCGGGCGCTCGCTCACGGCAATGGCATCCACACGGCCCTTTAACCCACCCAGCCGCTCGAAGATCTGCGGCAGCTGCTGTAAATGGGCGAACAGCGCATCGCTCTGGCGCATGCCCCGGCTGCCCTGCGGTGCACGCAGCAGCAGCCTTTCGTCGGCTTGCAGGCCGGCGTCGCCATAGAGGGCGACCGATGTTGTATAGCAGCTGGTGTCGATGCCCAGCACCGTCATGGGGCCAGCGCTTCTTGCTTCTTGAACACGGTGGACAGCACGCCGTTGACGAACGTGCCGCTGTTCTCGGTGGAATACTGCTTGGCGAGCTCCACACATTCGTTGATCGTGACCGCGCCGGGAATGTCCGCGCGGTGCAGCAATTCAAAGACGCCCAGCCTCAGCACAGCCAAATCTACCTTGGGCAGGCGGTTGAGCTTCCAGGCCACGGCCTCATCCTCAATGATCTTGTCCAGTTGTGCGACGTTCTGGCGCACGCCTTCTATCACGCCGTGCAGATATTCTCTGTCGTCCTCGTTGAGCGCGTCAGCGCTGATTGCTTCACCCACGACTGTTTCGCCCAGCGTGGTGTGTATGTTGGTGTCTTCGTCACCGGTCATATCCCAGTGATACAGCAGCAAAACCGCCGATTCCCGGGCCTTCTTTCTACTCATCGGGGCTCCTCATTTGTTTCCTTTTGGCAGTATCCTTTCCACAAACTCCAGGAATTCCTCTCGGGAATCGCGATAGACACCCCAGGCGTACCCCGCGCCGACGCACAGCGCGATCAGCAACGTTCGCCAAAAACCCAGCGTGAGAAAAAGCAACGCCACGACCAGCCCTGCGGCCGATCCGATGACGCGACCAAAATTCTTTCGCATGAAGGTCTCAACGGTTTCGCGCATTTAGCGCCCCTTCCCGGCACCGGCCGGCTTGTTGGTGTCCACGAGTATGCCGATCTGGTGGACGGTGAGTCCGGTGATCGTCTCCAGATGGCTCTTGAGCTCAGTTTGAATCCCTGTGGTCAGTTCCGGCAGCGCCACACCTTCCTTTACGCACAGGCGCAGGCGCACCAGCAGGCCGCTCTTTCCTTCCAGCACCGCCGAGGAGCTGGCCGTGACCTCCGGCTTGGTGGCCAGATAAGAGGCCACGATCTGCTTGAGCGTGGCGATGGAGATCGCGATCTCGCCGTTTTCGCTGGTCTTCAGGCGCGTGTAGGGCGTGCCTTTACCGGCGCCATAGCTGGCAGCCAACAGGCGCACCGCCACCAGAAACACCAACAGCGCGATGCCGCTAATGATCCACTGGTTGACGCTCCACACCGGCTGCAGTGCCTGCAGGAACATGACGGCGCCCTCCAGAGGGACCAAAGAAAGCGCCACCGCACCCAACAGGAACGACAGCGCAAGCAGGAACAGTAAAACCAGCACCAGCAGGAACTTGTCAATAATCGTCATTCTCATTGGTAGATCCTCGCTTAAACCTCGGCGCGGCAGGGAACCCCTGCCGCGAACTCTCCCCTATTCCGATACCGGCGGTTCCACCGGGGCTTCCTTGACAAACTGGATACCCAGAACATTGACGTTGACGCGCTCCACGGTGAGCCCGGTCATCGTCTCGATGGCCTTCACGACGTTGGCCTGCACCTTGCGGCTGACCTCATGGAGCTTGTAGCCGTAGGTCACAACCATGTTGATATCCACGGTAAGCACCTTGTCGTTGAGCGTGATCTTGATGCCCTTGGCCAGGTTTTTGCGGCCCAGAAGCTCGGCGATGCCGCCAGCCAGGCCACCGGACATGCCGGCCACGCCTTCGATCTCTGTGGCGGCCAGACCCGCTATGATGGCCAAAACGTCGTTGGCAAAGGAAACATTGCCGATTTCGCTGCTCTGCGGCGTTTCGTTGGTTTTGTTTTCAGACATTGCGCACACCTCCATAGGCCGGCCGCAGCAGCGGCCATTGCGTTGCACACCCTTATTATAGCAAAAGTTGCCGCCAATTACAAATGAATTGTATGGCGATACCGACCGCTGCGCCACCGGTTGGGGTCCAGGGAAACAATGAATAGAGCAGACATCCATTTTGCTTGGTCTTTTTGTGCCTTGCTTCGTTGTCGGCTCCTGCTCGCCCAAGCAGCCCGGTCGGTCGCCTATGCACTATGGAATAAGCGCCTCCTCCGCATTACAGGACGCAAGAATCCGCTGCACAATCTGGACGCCCCATTTATTCACAGTCTCCCTAAACGCGCAGCGGGGGCAGCGGGCCCTCCCCGGGCCGCCCGCATGCCCCCTACCTCACGCGTTATTGCACAGGTATGATCTTGATTTTCTCCGCCTTTTCGCCGGTCTGCGTACGGGCGATGTCCAATATCTTTGCAACCTCAGCGTCGGTCAGCTCCGCTTTGCCTATCATGATGCTGACCGCGCCCGGCGCGTACAGAGCGGCTGCCTTATCAAAGCCCTGTGCCTTGAGCAGAGACTCCATGGCCAGCTCCTTTTCCATGGAGGTGGCGATGGTCAGCTTCTGCTCCTTGGCGGTCTTGAGTGTCTCGGCGTCGGTCTTCTCATCGTTGATGAGCGAGTCCAGATACTTGAGCTCATCAGCGCGGTCCTGTTCCCGGTTGGTCACATAGTCCACGAAGAAGTTGCCCGTGGTCACCGAGCCGGTGTCGGTCTGCACGGCGGCGGAGGCGCTGGGCTTGGGCGACTTGTTGGGCGTTACCTTGCCCTTGTTGAACTGGTAGTTGAGGATGGGAGCGGCGATCAGCAGGACCGCCAGCCCCGCCAGTACGATGATGCGCTGCTTGGCCGATGTCATGGGGTTCCCTCCTTATAATTTGATGTATCCATCGGGAGCACCTCGATGCGGTTGGCCGGCAGTTGGAGCGCGACCTGCACTGCAGCCGCCAACCTCAACCGCACCTCCAGCGCCGATGCGCCCTCCGCCACCACCAAAACGCCTAGCACCTCCGGCTCCTTCTGCGTGAGAACCATCGGTTCGGTCCCGTTCTTCCCTTGTATGACCACGGGCTCGCGGTTCTCCGTCGTGGATTCGGTATGGGTTTCCGTCCCGGAGCTGCCGCCGTCGGATGTGTTTTTCTGCGTATCCACGCTCATGGCCGGCACGATTTCCGGCCCTGTAGCATAGGCGACAAACACCTGTACGTCTCCCGCGTTTTCAATTTGGCTGAGAATGCTCTGCAGCCGGATCTCCAGGCTGTCCGAAGCCAGCGACGCCGGTTTCGATTCATCCTGATCGGCTTCCTGCGCGGCCGGTGCCAGGCTGCTGGTGAAGATCGTGATCAGCAGCGCCACCGCCGCCACGCCGGCGATGACCAGCGTAAGGTTGTTCTCCTTGCGCAGGAATTGCTTGATCTTTTCCAGAATGCCGCTCTTGTCCATGGTCCTTCCCCTTGTGAGCATACTCCATACAAACCTATGCGCATGCAGGCGGCGGATATTCCACCTTTTCGCGTCCGGCTGGTCGCGTGTTGCACACGCTGCTCGCCCATGCAGCCTCGATGCTGTGGCATCGTCGCGATTTAGTCAACTTGTCCTTGGCTTTTCCTTATCGCCCGCCGCGCATGTCGCCGGGCGATACCTTGATGATCGGTTCTCATATATTGTTTCCTAGAACGTTATTTCGCCTGTTGGCGGGTTCCTATACCTACCTAGTAACTGCCTCTTGTTTCCCTCCGTCGTCTCGCCTGCGGGCGACCGGGAATCTGCAAGCATATTCCCTGACTGGATGAACCGCCGTCGGGTTCATACACCTCTTCTTTTCAGAAGTGTTAGGGCAGTTTATTGATATGTGTGCCTGCACAGGATTGTATGTATATAAGGCCGAAAACATGACGGCGAAAACAAAAAGAGGACGACCTACGGGCCATCCTCCGACAATGTTCGGGTTGGTTTTGCTATACCGGTTTTGCGAAGATCGGGTTGCTGGGGTTGGGGCTCAGCGTCACGTGCAGCGAGAGCTTCTCGTGCACCGACGGAATGCCGAAGACATCCTCGCCGGCTACGATGAGCGTCCGCTGCGCGGAAAGCTCATGGGCCTGGCCGTTCACGCTGAACGTTGCGCTGCCCTGCAGCACCGTGGCGATCAGCGTGGAATGCTCATGCTGGTGTTCGGGTATCGTCTGGCCGGGCATCAGGTTGAGCACGAAGCACAGCACGTCCGGCGTATCCAGCACGATCTTCTTGGTCAGAGAAGTCTCCTTGTGTACCATGAATTCCTTGAGATCATGAATCTCCATGGGGCATGCTCCTTTCTTTTGGAGATGCCTCTATTTTACCACAGGTTTGAGAACTTCACACCCAAGCCACTTCTGCAGCGGTGCTGGCACGGCCACAGAACCGTCGGCGAGCTGGTGCTGCTCCAGAATGGCCGGCAGAATGCGCGAGGTGGCCAGGCCGCTGCCGTTGAGCGTGTGGATGAAGTCCACCTTCTTGTCGGCCTCGCGGCGATAGCGCATGCGTCCGCGGCGGGCCTGGTATTCGTGAGCGTTGGAGACAGAGCTTACTTCCTTGTACTCATTCATCGACGGCAGCCAGACCTCGATGTCATAGGTCGTGGCCATGCTGGCGCTGCAATCGCCCGCCGCCAGCTTGCTCAGGTGGTAGTGCAAACCCAGGCCCTGCACCAGCTTCTCGGCCTTGGCGATCAGCTCCTCAAAGGCAGCCTTGGAACCTTCCGGCGTCGTGAACTGGAACATTTCCACCTTGTTGAACTGGTGACCGCGGATCATGCCGCGCTCGTTGGCGCGATAGCTGCCGGCCTCGCGGCGATAGCACGGCGTATAGGCAAACAGCTTCTTGGGCAGCGCGCTCTCAGGCAGGATCTCGTCGCGGTAGAGGTTCACCAGCGCCGTCTCCGCCGTGGGCAGCAGAAAGGCCATGCGGTCCTCCCGCAGGCGGAAGACGTCCTCCTCGAACTTGGGGAACTGCCCGGCGGTGAAGCCGCACTCCCAGTTGAGGATGTGGGGCGGCAGGATGAATTCGTAGCCGTCGGCCAGGTGGCTCTCCACGAAGTAGTTGAGCAGCGCCCATTCGATGCGGGCGCCCAGCCCGGTATACAGCCAGAAGCCGTTGCCGCCCATCTTGACGCCGCGCTCATAATCGATGAGCCCCAGCGACAGCTCCAGCTCCACATGGTCCTTGGGTTTGAAATCCAAAGCCGGCTTCGTGCCAAAGGTGCGCACCACGGCGTTGGCCTCCTTGCCGCCGGCCACCACGTCGTCGGCGGGCAGGTTGGGCAGTGCCGCCACAAAGGTGTCCATGCGGTCTTCCACGGCCTTGAGCTCTCCGTCCAGCTCCTTGATGCGCTCGTTGATCCCGCGGCTCTGCTCCAGCAGGCCCTCCACGTCCTCGCCGCGCTTCTTGGCGGCGGGCACCTCTTTGGAGATGCGGTTGCGCTCGGCTTTGAGCTGCTCGGCCTCCAGGATCACGGCGCGGCGGCGCTCATCCCAGCTCAGAAAGTCCGTAAAGTCCACGTCGAATTGGCGCTTGGCCAGCGCGGCCTTCACGTATTCGGGGTTGCTGCGGATCAATGCGATGTCCAGCATGTCAGTTCCTCCTTCTGCATAAAAAACGTCCCGATGGAATACCCATCGGGACGGTGCAAACCGCGGTGCCACCCGGCTTCTCCGCACAGCGGAGCTCTCGACCGGCTGTAACGGGCCTGCCCGCGGGGCTCCTCGCCCCAAGACTCCGGGATGGAAAGGCTCATCCGCGCACCGGCTTGCACCACCCGCCGGTTCTCTATGCCGCGCAACGGCCATGTTTCCCTTCATTGCCTGATATTGCTGCCATTATAGTATAAACCGATGACCTTTGCAATACACGACCGCGGGATCACTTCTGCGGCGTCATTTTGACCGACATCAGCAGCTTGTAATCCTGCAGATCCGAATCGTTGCGGATATCGAACATCATCCACTTGCCCATCTTCATATAATCCTGAGCGCTGTCATACCGGGCGCGCATCTGCGCTGACAGATGGTTCATCAGCATTCCAACCTCCGCTTCATGCTTATAGCTGACGACGATGAATACGGAGAAGAAGCCTTCATCGGGATAAAGCGTGCCGAAGGATTGCCCGCTTTTCTGGAATTTGACGTTCCAGCCGGGCTTTCCGGAACAACCGCTGTAAGCCATCTTGGGCTTGGCACGGTACGCGCTATCCATGTAATTAAACAGCGATTGCCACAGCCGCTTGCCATCCCCGCCGATGTAATCCGCCATGGCGTCAAAACCGGGCTGAACGGTTTGTGGATACAGTTCATTCCATCCCATTGTCCTCTATCCCCTTTCCACATGCAAATGCCGGTCCAAAAACGCGAACACCCTCGCCACGTTCTCCTGGGCGTCAAACTGAGGCCCGCCGTGGCCCGCACCGGGCAGGATGTCCAGCTCCACCGGCACGTTGGCCTTGCGCAGACAGTCGGCGAAGTGTACCGATTGCTCGAAGGGCAGTATCAGGTCGTCGGAGCCGTGCTGGATCAAAAAAGGCGGCGTGTCAGGCGTGATGTAGGTTTCGGGATTAGCCCGGGCCACCAGGTCCGGCCGATGGGTGATATCGTCGCCCAGCAGCAGCGATTCCGGCGAATCCGGTGCGTTGTGGATGTCGCCAGGGGCGTGGCGGGCGGCGAACTGACCGTCCATCTTGTCAAAGTTGATGGGCCCAAACCAATCCACAGCGGCCTGCACCGCGCAAGACACCGGCATGTCACCTTCTTCGTGCACGAAAGCATCCGCACTCGCCGCCACACCGGCCATGGCCGACAGATACCCGCCAGCGGAAGGACCCCAGACACAGAAGCGGCCGGCATCCAGACCGAATCGGGCGGCATTGGCCCTTAGGAAACGTATGGCCGCACGCACATCCAGCACATTAGCCGGGAACAGCGCTTCCGCGCTCAGCCGGTAGTTGACCGATGCCACGGCATAGCCGCGGGCCAAGCCGTGCAGCGGCGCCACACCATCCCAACTGTCCTTGTCGCCAAAGCGGAACGCGCCGCCATGGATGACGACGATCAGCGGATAGGGTCGCTCGCTCGCCTTGGGCAGATAGAGATCCAACTTTTGCACGTCGGAGTTGCCGAGATACGCGATGTCGCCATAGAAGCAACTGATTTCCTGTTCAAACTGTTCCCGAAGCATGAAAAATCCCCCCCTCATCTGGCAATAGTATACAGCGGCGCTGATCCATCGAACAGAGTATGGGGACGATTGTAACTCAGGTCACATAACCAGCACGGCGACACCATTACAATGAAACAGGCGATTGCATTGATAAAGAAACGTCAAGGAGAGAGCAACATGAAAGTACTCATCGTGGGCGGCGTAGCCGGGGGCGCCAGTTGCGCTGCCAGGCTGCGGCGGTTGGACGAACACGCCGAAATCATACTGATCGAACGCGGGGAGTACATCTCCTTTGCCAACTGCGGCCTGCCCTATCACATCAGCGGCGTCATCGCCGATGAGGACGATTTGCTGCTGCAGACGCCGCAGAGCTTCCAGAAGCGCTTCGCCATTGAGGTGCGCACGGAAACCGAGGCACTGGCCGTGGATGCCGCGCAGAAGACGCTGCGCCTCAAGGACCTGGCCACAGGCCGCGAGTATGCCGAGAGCTACGACGCGCTGGTGCTGGCCCCCGGCGCCGAGCCCATCCGCCCGCCGCTGCCGGGGCTCAACAGCTCCAAGGTCTACACATTGCGCAACATTCCCGACATGCAGCGCATCATCGGCATCGCCCGCGGGGCACAGCGAGCCGTCGTCATCGGCGGCGGCTACATCGGCATAGAGGTGGCCGACAACCTGCGGGAGCTGGGCTTGGAAGTGGACATCGTGGAGCTGGCCGACCACATCGTGGGTCCGCTGGATGTGGAGATGGCCAACCTGCTGACGCCGGTGCTGTGTAACCACGGTGTGAGTCTGCGCCTGGGCGACGGCATCGCCGCCGTGCGCGAACAGGACGATGGCATCGTCGTGGTGCTGGGCAGCGGCGCCGAAATCCCCTGTGATTTCGCCGTGATGGGCATCGGCGTGCGCCCGGAGACAGCGCTGGCAAAATCCGCCGGCTGCGCCATCGGCTCCACAGGCGCCATCGTCGTGGACGAGGGCATGCGCACCACCGTGCCGGGCATCTATGCCGTGGGCGACGCCATAGAGGTGCGGGATTTTGTGAGCGGAGAAGCCGCACGCATCCCGCTGGCCGGCCCGGCCAACCGCCAGGGCCGCATCGCCGCCGACAACATCGCCGGCAGAAACTCCGCCTATCGCGACACGTTGGGCGCGGCGGTGCTCAAGGTATTCGATCACACGGTGGCCATGGTGGGCAACAACGAGCGCCAGCTCAAGGCCCGCGGCGTGGAATATGACAAGATCTACACCCATTCGGGCTCTCACGCCGGCTACTACCCCGGCGCGCGGCCCATCTCGCTCAAGCTGCTCTTCGAAAAGCCCTCGGGCAAGCTGTTGGGCGCTCAGGCCATCGGCCTGGAGGGCGTGGACAAGCGCATCGATGTGCTGGCCACGGCCATGCGCGCCGGCATGACGGTGTTCGATCTGGAGCACCTGGAGCTCTCCTATGCGCCGCCCTACTCCTCGGCCAAGGACCCGGTAAACGTGGCGGGCTTCGCGGCGGCCAACCTGCTGCGCGGCGACATGCCCGCCCTGCATTGGCATGAAATCGCGGGTTATGACCGTTCCCAGGCAATGCTGGTGGACGTACGTACACCGCAGGAGTACGCCGCCGGCACCGTGGAAGATGCCGTGAACATCCCGCTGGACGACCTGCGCAGCCGGCTGGACGAGCTGCCCAAGGATAAGGAGATCTGGGTGCACTGCCAGGTGGGCTTGCGCGGATATCTGGCGGTGCGCACACTGTTGCAGCACGGCTACCGTGCCCGCAATCTGGTGGGCGGCTACAAGACCTGGAAAACCGCCACCGGCGGCGCGCCCGCCGCGCCCAACCGCCGCGCGCCCCTGCCCTGCGGCGCCGACGCCGACGACACCAACGACCGCGGCGAGCTCAAGAAAGTCGGTGACCCGCGCCCTTTTGATCAAATGCAGGTCGTGGACGCCCGCGGCCTGCAGTGCCCCGGCCCCATCATGAGCACGTTCCAGGCGTTGGAAGGCTTGCAAGACGGAGAACGCGTACAGGTGTTGGCCACGGACCCCGGCTTTGCCGCGGACATCGGCGCATGGTGCCGGCGCACCGGCAACACGCTGGAGAGCAACGAGTTCAAGAACGGCAGCCATATCTGCGTGATCCGCAAGGGCACAACCGGCCAGCCGCAGCAGGCCAAAGCCGGCTTCTGCAGCAACGACAAGACCATGGTCGTGTTCTCGGGTGACCTGGACAAGGCGCTGGCCTCCTTCATCATCGCCAACGGCGCGGCGGCCATGGGGCGCAAGGTTACGATGTTCTTCACCTTCTGGGGCCTGAACATCCTGCGCAAGTCCCAGAGGGTCAGGGTTTCCAAAGATACCTTTGGCCGCATGTTCGGCGCCATGATGCCCCGGGGCACGGGTAAACTGAGCCTATCCAAGATGAACATGCTGGGTATGGGCCCGGCCATGATCCGCTTTATCATGGGCAAAAAGAGCGTTTCACCGCTGGATGACCTGATCGCCCAGGCCAAACGCAACGGCGTAAAGCTGATCGCGTGCTCCATGTCCATGGACATCATGGGCCTAAAGGCCGAGGAGTTCATCGACGGCGTGGAGATCGCCGGTGTTGCCAGCTATCTAGCCGCGGCGGAGGAAGCGGATACAAATCTGTTCATATAGCAGAATCTATAGCCAAGTAATGCGGGGCTGTCGCACCAAGCGCACAATGTGCATAATCGTAGAAAGGGCAGGGATTTCGCGCCTGTTGGCGCGACCAAAGGGCTTTCCGATCGCCCTTTGGAAACCTTCGGCCCCAATTGCTTGAATGATTATGCAAATGTGTGATAAACACGACAGCCCCGTACTTTTTGTGTAGATTATCTTAACATTCTATGAAAAATAAACAGCGGAATTCTGACGAATCCTGCCTCCGTATTGTTATTCTCTGCCTGCGCCACTATAATGTGGTTGTGAAAACGAGATCGGAGGGCCTTGATGTACTACGGCGAATTCAACGACTCCTTTCCGCCGCAGACAGACGGCGTTGCGCAAACCACGCTCAACTACACGAAGTGGCTCAACGAGATGGCGAGCGTCCGTGCTTGCGCCGTGGCGCCTCAGTTTGCCCGAGCGATGGATCACAACTACGATTTTCCCGTAATCCGCTTCATATCGATCCCGTTGTTTCTGGCCAAGGACTATATGCTGGGCCTGCCGGAGATTGCCTTCCGCACGACCATCAAGCTGGACAGCCTGCCGCTGGACCTGGTGCACGCCCATTGCCCCTTCGCATCGGGCACGCTGGCGCTGATGACCGCCCGCCGCAAGAACGTGCCGCTCGTTGCCACGTTCCATTCCAAGTTCGCCGACGACTTTGCCCAGAGGCTCAAGATGGAAGCCGCGGGCGAGATCGCCGCGAAGTATGTGGCCACCTTCTTCTCCCAGGCCGACGAGGTGTGGGCCGTCAACGCTTCCTCGGCGCGTACGCTGGCCAACTATGGCTATCGCGGCCCGGTGAAGGCCATGCCCAACGGCTGTGATTTTGACACGTTGCAGCGCACACCGCAGATGCGCGCGCAGGTGCTGCAGCGTTTTGAGCTCACGGACAAGCCGCTGCTGCTGTTCGTGGGCCGCATGGCCGAGCAGAAGAACATCCCCATCCTGCTGAAGTCTTTCACCCAAATGCAGACCGATTGCAACCTGATGCTGGTGGGCGATGGCGAACGGCTGGGCAGCTACCGCCGGCTGGCCGAGGAGCTGGGCGTGGCCTCGCGAGTGCGGTTCCCAGGCACCGTGCATGACCGCGAGCTGCTGCGCAGCATCTATGCCTCGGCAGATCTTTTCTGCCTACCCTCCATCTACGACAACGCACCGCTGGTCGTGCGGGAGGCCGCCGCCTGTGGTACACCATCGGCGCTCATCGAGGGTTCCGATTCCGCCGAAGGCATCGTGGACGGCGTCAACGGCTTCACCTCGGCGCTTGACGTGGCGGCTTACACCCGCACGCTGGACGCAGCCCTGAGCAACCCCGAGCGCCTGCGCGCCGCCGGCGATGAAGCCCGCAAGACCGTATATATGAGCTGGCAGACCGTCGTTGGCATCGCCGAGAGCCGCTATCGCGAGGTCATCGCCGAACACAAGGCCAAGCAGGCCGTTGCCCAGGGCAAGCGGCGGTACTATTCCATCTCCTCCGTCATCGCTCAGGAGCTGTTCAACAAGCAGGTCGTGCGCATGCGTTTCACCGGCCACCGCGTCAACCGCCTGGCCAAGCGCCAAACCCGCATCGCCCGCGACCGCACCCAGCGTCTGCAGCATGTGACGCTGATGAAGATCAAGGATCTGCGACTCTCAATGATGGACAAGCTCCGTAAATAGCGCTTAAGACTTCCCTTCACCATCAAGGCTAGCCCATTGCGGATGCGACTGCAGCAGCGTGGCGTTGGCCTTTTTCAATTGCTCATGGTATTGCTCATAGGCGGGGCTAATGACGCGCAGATTGGCGATCAGGTTCTGCTCATACCCGTTGCGGCTCTGGAAATCGAGCATGGCTTGGCGTAAACCGGCGGCCGGCGAGTGGCAGTATTCCTCCGAGGCCCGCCACAGCCGGTATTGCTCCACCCATCGGGCATTATCCCGGAAGAAACGTTCGGGGTCCTGCAGCGCTTCCAGCGTGCGCTGGTCCATCAGCTCCATCTGCCCTCTATCCAGGCCGCCCAGGCTTTGCTCCAGAACCTCATGCAACTCGGGTGCAAGCGCCAGGGGTTCCAGACCATCCAACCAGTCCACCATGGCCCGATAGGCGCGCTCCTTTTCCGGCGTGTCCAGCGGTACATCCAGGAAGCGCCGGAAGTGCACGCACACGAAAACGCCAAAGGAGCCAGGGAACGCCTGCAGCAGGCACTGCGACACCGTGGAAGCCACCGCGCTCCGCCGGGTGCGCGCCCAGGCGCCCTCCACGTCATAGCGGCCGGCCAGCTCCCTGAGCTGCTCCAGGGCCTGCCGCCGCTGCTCCTGCTGCGCTTCCATCCTGCCGATGATGCCCTGAAGCACCGCTGGCCTGTCTTCGGGGTTGCGCAGAACCGCACCGATGTCCGCGACCGACAAGTTCAGGCTGCGCAGAACGGATATCTCTTTGAGCCGTTCCAGATCCTCCTCGGAATAGCTGCGGTAGCCGTTGCCCTCTACGCCAGGCTGCAGCAGGCCGCACTTCTCGTAGTAAGCGACCGCCTTTTTGGTCAGGCCGCTGGCCTGGCAAACCTCTTTGATCGTCATCTTTCATCGCCTCATACAAAGCATAAACCGATCCCCTGGGGATCGGTCAAGCATCTTTTTCTTTGTACGGAGCTCTACCCTCTTGTATAGCGCCGGATGAGTTCCCGGTGCTGCGGATAGACTGTGATGAGATCCTCAGCTTTGGGCATGGAAAAGGTCTCAAAGCGGAACTCCGGGCACACCGTGCAGCCGATGAGCGCCCAGCCCTGCCCCGGTTGCGGCGCGATGGCATAGGTTGTGCCGGCGCGCACCGCCAGCTGCGGCCGCTGGCCGGCCGGCAGGTCGCCGCCCAGCGCGGCGGCCCGATACTCGCCGCCAATGAACTGATGCACGGTGAGCGGCGCGCCCAGGTAGTGGTGCAGCAGCTCGTCCTGCCCCAGCCGGTGGAAGGCTGAGAACTCGCCCTCGCCCAGCAGATAATAGATGGCTGAGCTGCAGCGCTGCCCGCCTTCCAGCAAAGTCTCGCTCTCGTAAACGCGGCGATACCAGCCGCCCTCGGGGTGGGGCTGCAGCCCCAGCAGCGCGATGATCTGCGCAGCCTCCATGCCTATAACGTGGCGGCGATGCCGCGCAACAGCTTCTTCATCTTGTCTTCCACGCGCCGGCCGGTCTCCAGCACCTCCTGGTGGGTGATGGGCTGATCCAGTATGCCGGCGGCCATGTTGGTCATGCAGCTGACAGCCAGCACCCGCAGGCCCGCGTGGCGCGCGGCGATAACCTCCGGCACGGTGGACATACCCACCGCGTCGCCGCCCAGCAAGCGCACCATGCGGATCTCCGCCGGCGTCTCGAACTGCGGGCCCAGGAACATCGCGTATACGCCCTTGCGCACCATGACGCCCAGCTCATGCGCGACGCTCAAGGCCCGCTCGATGAGCTGCGGGTCATAGGCGCTGCTCAGGTCCACGAATCGCTGGCCGATGATAGAGGCGTACTCGCTGGTGATCGGCGACACGCCCATCAGGTTCAGGTGATCGGTGATCAGCATCAGGTCCCCCGGGGAAAACCGCGTGTTGACCGCGCCGGCGGCGTTGGTCAGGATCAGCGTTTCCACGCCCAGGGCTTTGAGCGTATAAACCGGAAATGTCACCTGATGAGCGGCATAGCCCTCGTAGATGTGGTTGCGGCCGGACATCACCGCGCAAGGCACGCCGCCCACATGGCCCAGCAGCAGCCGGCCGGCGTGGCCCTGGGCCGTGGAGGGCACAAAGCCAGGTATGTCACCGTAGGGAATCTCCGCGCGCACATCCATAATGTCGGAAATGCCACCCAGGCCGCTGCCCAGCACCATGGCCACCCGAGGCGAAAGATCGCACACATCGCGGATGGCCTGAGCGCTCTTTTCAAAGATGTTCATGGTTCTACCCCCACAAGAGTGTTTTCATCGATTGGCCGTAGCCCGCAGGCACGCCGAAGCGTTCGGCAATGGTTTGCCCCAGGTCCATGTACCCCCGGCGCGTGCCCAGATCCACGCCACGGCGCATATCGGGGCCCCAGGCCAGCAGCGGCGCATGCTCGCGGGTGTGGTCGGTGCCGGCAAAGCACGGGTCCACGCCATGATCGGCGGTAAAGAACAGCGCGTCGTCTGGCTTCATTGCCACCAGCATGGCGGGGATCGCGTTGTCCACGCTTTTTAGCGCCGCGGCGAAGCCGGGAGTGTCGTTGCGGTGGCCATATATCATGTCGAAGTCCACCAGGTTCGCAAAGTAGAAGCCGTCGCCGCCCTGCTCCACGCACCGCTGCGTGGCCGCCAGCCCCTCGGCGTTGCTGTGGGTGGGCAGCCATTCATCGATGGACCGGCCGGCAAAGATGTCCCGTATTTTGCCGATGGCCGTAACCTTGACGCCGGCCGCCGTGAGTCTGTCCAGCAGATGGCCCGGCGGCGGTTCCAGGGAGAAATCCCTACGGTTGTCCGTGCGGCGGAAGGCTCCCGCCTCACCCTCAAAGGGCCGGGCGATGACGCGCCCCACGGCGTGGGTGCCGGTCAGCAGCCCGCGGGCGGTGCGGCACAGCTCATACAGCCGCTCCAGCGGTATCACATCTTCATGGGCGGCAATCTGGAACACGCTGTCCGCCGACGTGTAGACGATGGGCCAACCGGTGCGCACATGCTCGGCTCCCAGGCTTTGTATGATCTCGGTACCGCTGGCGGCGCAGTTGCCCAGCACATCCAGCCCCGTAG